>DATCEI010000284.1:0-9385 GCA_036510185.1 Rhizomicrobium sp.
GGCTTTATCTGACGGTGCGGCCGGGCGCGCGCTATTTCACGTCGTTGAGATTGCTGGAGCAGGCCAAGGAGCTTTATCCCGAAGGCTTCACCAAGTCGGGCCTGATGGTGGGATTGGGCGAAAGCCGCGAAGAGATCATGCAGGTGATGGACGATCTGCGCGCGGCAGGCGTGGACTTTCTCACCATCGGCCAATATCTGCAACCGACGAAAAAGCATGTGCCGCTGGAACGCTTCTGGACGCCGGACGAATTCAAAGGTCTTGAAGCCACCGCGCGCGCCAAGGGATTTCTTATGGTATCCGCATCGCCGCTGACGCGCTCGTCCCATCACGCCGATTCCGATTTCGCTGCACTGAAAGCGGCACGTCTCAAAGTTTAATGGCCACGCATTCTGAAACGCGATTTGTTCCATACTCCGCCGATCTGATGTTTCAGGTCGTTGGAGAGGTGGAACACTATCCCGAATTTCTGCCCTGGGTGACGGCGTTGCGCGTGCTTTCGCGTGGGCAGGAAGGCGAAAACGAAGTCGTCGTCGCGGAAATGGTGGTCGGCTATCGCAATATCAGCGAGCGTTATACGAGCCGCGTTATGCTCGACCGGAAAAACCGCATCATCGACGTCGCGCAATCCAAAGGCCCGTTCCGTCATCTGGACAATCACTGGCGCTTCACGCCGCGCGATAATGGTTGTGACGTCGAATTCAAAATCGTATTTCAGTTCAAAAACCCAATTCTTAATCTCGTCGTGGGTCAGATGCTCGAACGTGTCGTGCTGAAAATGGCCGATGCGTTCGTGAAACGCGCGAAGGCTTTGTCAGAGCATCCGGCGTAGCAATTCCAGCGCCGCTTCAACGGTCTTCATACGAACTTCGCTGCGGTCGATGTCACCAAAATGATGCGCTTCATGCAGGATCGAACGGCCTTCGCGCGCCACGGCAATATGCACAAGGCCGACAGGCTTGAGCTTCGTGCCACCACCGGGACCGGCCACGCCTGTCACGGCAACAGCCATATGAGCATGAGAGTTTTCAACGGCACCTTCGGCCATGGCGCGCGCGACGGCTTCGGATACCGCGCCCATATCGGCGATAAGATCTCCCGGTACACCAAGAAGGTCGGATTTTGCGCGATTGGAATAGACGATGAAGCCGCGCTCGAACACATCCGACGAGCCGGGAATTTCCGTGAGTACGCCGCCGATCAATCCGCCCGTGCAGCTTTCCGCCGTGGCGAGGCGTAGTTTTTTATCGCGCGCTTCGGAAAGTACGAGTTCGGCAAGAACGAGCAACGGGGCAGGGAACATCAGATCAATCCCCAATGCCGCGCGACGGCGAGTAACGCACCTGCCATCAGCGCCGCCACGATGTCGTCCAGCATCACGCCCGTGCCGCCCGGTACACGCTCGGCAAGCGAGATTGGCCACAGTTTGGTGATGTCGAACAGACGGAACAATCCAAACGCCAGCGCAAATCCCACGATTGTAAACGGCGCGAAGGCGCAAGCGAGAAATTGTCCCGCCAATTCGTCGATCACGCATTCGGACGGATCGGCTTTGCCGACACGCTTCATATAAAGATCGCAGGCCCATGCGCCGATCGCGCTTGCAAGCACGGCGGCAATCATCAGCCCGAACGATGCCGTATAAAAGCGGATCGCAAAGGCCAGCGGCAAAGAAATCAAACTCGCTACTGTCCCCGGCGCATAACGCGCGCGACCGATTCCGCCCAGCGTGGCGATATAGGCTGGCCAACGCTTCGATGGTTGTTCCATCATCGGCATAATTCGACCGTCGCGAGCGCCTGCGCCGCGACGCCTTCGCGGCGGCCCGTAAAGCCCATGCCTTCGGTTGTTGTTGCCTTCACGCTGATGTGCGAAATATCGAGTCCCAAAATTTCCGCGATGCGCGCGCGCATGGCTTCACGATGTGGCGTAATTTTTGGCGCTTCGCAGATCAGCGTCACGTCGCAGTGCACGATTGCGCCGCCTGCCTCGCGCACAAGCGATGCGGCATGTTTGAGGAATTGATCGGACGAAGCGCCGCGCCATTTTTCATCGCTTGGCGGAAAATGTTGGCCGATATCGCCCGCGCCGATTGCGCCGAGGATCGCATCGGTCAGTGCGTGCAATCCGGCGTCGGCATCGGAATGTCCGATCAGGCCCGCGCTATGCGCAATCTTCACGCCGCACAGCCACACATGATCGCCGGGGCCGAAGCGGTGTGCGTCGAAACCCATGGCGGTGCGCGTTTCGCGGCCCAGCAGGTTTTTTGCGATGGAAAAGTCTTCGGCGCTTGTGATCTTCATATTGCGTTCGTCTCCCGCCACGCCCACGATTTTCATTCCGGCTGTTTGCGCGATTGCGATGTCGTCGGCGGCCGCGCGCCCCGCCTGCGCGCGATGCGCCGCGAGGATGACCGAAAACCGAAAACCTTGTGGGGTTTGCACCCGCAACAATGCTTCGCGCGCGACGGAGTTCCAGCTTTCTTTGTCCTTGAGCGCATCGACGACGGCGAGGGCAGGGACAACCGCTTCCACGCCTGCTTCCAGCGCAGCCGTTACGCGCGCGATCACCGCCGCAGACACCAACGGCCTTGCCGCGTCGTGGATCAGCACGAAGTGGGGCTTGTGCGAAGCCAAAGCTTCCAGCCCTGCCAGCACGGATGCCTGCCGGTTTGGGCCGCCAATCACGGGCGGAAGCAGGTCGAAACCCTTGGCCGCTGCGGCAAAGGCCTCGGCGTCATCCGCCCCGATCACCACCTGAATCGGCCCCACGCCGCGGAACGCCGCGATGGTCCGCGCCAGCATGGGCCGCCCGCCAAGCCGCCGGTATTGCTTGGGCAGGCCAGCGCCCGCGCGCTCGCCTCGCCCCCCTGCAACGATCAAAACCGCCATGTTGACCATGCCGCACCCTATGCACCCGGCGCGCCCTCGCCAAGCGCTGCGCGATTTGCCTAAACTGCTCACAGATTAAGCAGAACGGCAGGTTGCCTAAACCATGGGCAGAATTTCAAACGACAATCTCCTCGGTTTGCGAATGGACGCCAACGCGGGCGCACAGATCGCGGCGGCTTTGCCGATGCCCGTTTTGCTGATCGGCGCGCGCATGGAGGTGCTGTTCGTCAATCCGGCCGCCGAGCAGTTCTTCGACATGGGCGCGGGCCTGCTGATGAAGCACAAGCTCGAAGAAATCGTGCCGTTCGGCAGCCCGCTGATCCAGCTCATCGCGCAGGCGCGCGAGCGCACCGCATCGGTCGGCGAACGCAATGTCGATCTCACCACGCCGCGACATGGCGAGCGCATAGCCGACATCGCCGTGACACCCGTGACGGAGCCGGAAGGCGCGGTCGTGCTCACGTTACAAGAACGCGGAATGGCGCATCGCATCGACCGCCAATTGCTGCACCGTTCGGCGGTGCGTTCGCTGCATGGCATGGCGGCGGTGCTTGCGCATGAAATTAAAAATCCGCTGGCCGGTATTCGCGGAGCCGCGCAATTGCTGGAAGATGTGGTGCCCGCGAACGAACGCAATCTCACCGAACTCATCTGCGCGGAAGCCGACCGCATTCGCGGACTGATCGACCGCATGGAAGATTTCGGCGACACGCGCGCCTTTCCGCGTGAAGGCGTGAACATCCACGAAGTGCTCAATCGCGCGCGCAAGGTCGCCGAAACAAGTTTCGCACGCGGCGTGACATTCAACGAGCAATTCGATCCGTCGCTGCCGCCCGTGCGCGGTGATCGCGATCAATTGATTCAGGTGTTCATGAATCTCGTGCGCAACGCGAGCGACGCGGTTCCCGAACAGGGCGGCGAGATCACGCTGACCACCGGATATCGCCCTGGCGTGCGCATGAGCACGGGTCCGTCCGGCGAGCGAATCAGCCTGCCGCTGGAAGTCACCGTGCGCGATAACGGTTCGGGAATCGCCACCGATCTGATGCCGCATATCTTCGATCCGTTCGTCACGACCAAGCCGCGCGGTTCAGGCCTCGGTCTTGCATTGGTCGCAAAGATCATCGGGGATCACGGCGGCGTCATTGAATGCGAATCAGCACCTCGCCGGACAATGTTTCGCATCCTGCTGCCGAAGGCAGCCGATGGAGAGGAGGCGTAATGCCGAACGGCACAATTCTCATTGCCGACGACGACGCGGCGATTCGTACGGTGTTGAATCAGGCTCTTGGGCGCGCGGGTTATGATGTGCGCACCACGGGAACCGCGGCCGGGCTGTGGCGGTGGATTCAAAACGGGGAAGGCAATCTCGTCATTTCCGATGTGGTTCTGCCGGATGAAAACGGTTTCGACCTGATCCCGCGCATCAAGCGCGCGCGGCCGGAATTGCCCGTTGTGGTGATGAGCGCGCAGAACACGCTGCTCACCGCGATCAACGCGGCGGAGCGCGGCGCATTCGATTATCTTCCGAAGCCCTTCGACCTGAAGGAACTCATCGCCATCGTGCAGCGTGCGCTGGCGGCGCCGCAGAAAAAACGCGACGCGCAGAGCGATCACGGCGAGGAACGCCTGCCGCTGATCGGCCGCTCCGCCGCCATGCAGGAAATCTATCGCGTCATCGCGCGGCTCACGCAGACCGATCTTACCGTGATGATCATGGGCGAGAGCGGCACGGGCAAGGAACTCGTCGCGCGCGCGCTGCATGATTACGGCAAGCGCCGCAATGGACCGTTCGTTGCCGTGAACATGGCGGCGATTCCGAAGGAACTCGTCGAGAGCGAATTGTTCGGGCATGAGCGCGGCGCGTTCACGGGCGCCACCAATCGCGGTGTGGGCCGCTTCGAACAGGCCGAAGGCGGCACGCTGTTCCTCGACGAAATCGGCGACATGCCGCTGGAAGCGCAAACGCGTTTGCTGCGCGTGCTGCAACAGGGTGAATACACAACGGTCGGCGGACGCACGCCGATCAAGACCGATGTGCGCATCATCGCCGCCACCAATCGCGATCTGCGCCAGCTCATTCATCAGGGTCTGTTTCGCGAAGATTTGTATTACCGGCTGAATGTCGTCCCGTTGCGTCTGCCGCCTTTGCGCGAGCGGGCGGAGGACATTCCCGATCTCGCGCGCCATTTCTTGCGCAAAGCGGCGGATGAGGGCCTGCCCGACAAGCGGCTGGAAAGCGAAGCGGTCGATCTGCTCAAACGCCATCGCTGGCCCGGCAATGTGCGCGAGCTGGAGAATTTGATCCGCCGCCTCGCCGTGCTGCATTCCGGCGACACGATCACGGCGGCGTCGATCACCACCGAATTGAAAGAGCCTGTCGCGCCACTGGACGAGGCGAACGATCCGGCGTCCGCCTCTTCGCTGGAAGCGGCCGTCGAACGGCATCTGTCGCGATATTTTCACGAACATGGCGAGAAGCTGCCGCCGCCCGGCGTCTATGACCGCATCCTGAAAGAGATGGAGCGGCCGCTGCTGTCCATCTGCCTCGCCGCCACGCGCGGCAATCAGATCCGTGCCGCGCATCTTCTGGGCCTGAACCGCAACACGCTGCGCAAGAAAATCCGAGACCTCGGCCTCGACGTCGTTCGCGGTTTGCGGATCGACGGGGAATCTTAAGAGACAGAAGCCAACCGAATGACTCCGGTGGGCTTCGCCACTATCCTAGGACTTGCGACAGACCTAGGAGATGACATGACGGAACTAGCCGATGAAACAGCGGCACGCTTTCAAGAATTGAAGCGCGCAATCGATCAAAAAAGAGAGCAAGCCAAGGAATTGAACGCGCAAGCCAAGGCCATAGAGGCGGAAACGGATGCGCAAGCGCGACGCATAGATGTGGGCCTTCCACTGACGGATGCGTGCCCAGATTGCTGGGTGCACCGTGGCGAAACGAATATTCTCATTCCTAGACGTGCCGCCGATCCCTCCCGATTTGACCGCTGGGGATGCGCTAAATGCGGCTGGTATTTCGAGTTACGCACCGGTCTTTGACGACTGATTTATGGACGTTTGCTTTTCAGGACGGTTTATAGCGCCGAAGAATAACCCCTGAGGCCGCCATTATTCCTCCGAATAATACAATAAGACGGCTTGGGATACCGTGACCGCAGCCGTTCCACCAAGGTTGTGTATCGGGATTCGGTCCCAAAACCTGATCGACTGTCGGCTGCCCAAAAACAGGCGCGGATGCCTGAATTGCGCAATCCGTTATTTGTACTTCTCCATGCATGAGATTTGCTACAATGCTAATGCTCGCATTATAGTTATGCATCCCTAGAAATCCCGTAAGCGCAATAACGACGGCAAAAATCTCAACGCGCCAAAACCAGCGGACAGAAAGCATCTATTGCTCCTCATCCGAATGAACTATTTGAGTTTTTCTTGACAGGTAGAATGTTTTCATGGCGACGGACATGGATTGAAACCTGGTCCTGAAACGGGCACTTGCCCGACGCAACCATGTGGTACAGGGGGCCGTGTATACATGCCGCTTAAACCAGAATCATTCGGTGGCGACGGCGGTGGAGGGGGCGTGAATGACTGACTGTTATAATTGCCATTGGTATTTTGTAGCGCCGTACCGGTTTGCTGAAGACTCCGCGAAAGGTGTGCAATCTCGACATTATTTTCTTCTCTAATTCTTCCATTGATACGATCCGCTTCGCGTTCCTCTTCTTCATTGTATACGCTGGCAATCTGCTGCATCGCAGTGATGAAAGCTCCCCAACTTTGTTCATTTTGCATAAGCAATTGCATCTGAGCATTCATCTTCTGATAAATATCAATGCTGATGGCTGCCGCTTGTGGTTCTACCGTTGCATACGCATTTACGAATTGCGTCCGGCAATTTTGCGCCATGTCGTAAAACATATGGAGGGCTGCAATCTGCTTTGCGTTTGGATAAGTGGAATTCGCTAATTGTGCTGGAGTCGGGTCGGCCCAGTTCCTAGGAATGTAAGGAAGCAGAATACTCACAGACGGGGATGCGAACATATTGTCAGCGCACGCTCTCATCTGTTGGTTTGCGGTTCTGGTGGTAGAGATCAATACGTTCGCTCGCTGCTGTGCGAACGTGAGAGGCATTGCACATGAGGCTAATGCTGCAGCGGCAGCAACGATTGCGGCAAAAATATATGGCGGTTTCATGCTCCCCTCCGACTGGTGGCCGGGGAGTTAGAAAACCCCGCGTAGCAAGGTCGCATCAGCCTCTAGCTTCCACAGGCAGAAAACGACCTTCCAAATCGAATATAGCAACCGGCGCGCGTGGCGCGAATCCCGAGCGGGGCCTCCCTTAACCATAGGACTGCAATCCGGGCTGGCTGGGGGCTATGAAATGATGCATTCTTGCAACAGTCCGTGATTTGGCTACACTGCTCCGGCATTCGCGAGGCTCGCGCACTCGATAGCGGGCCCGGCCATACAGCGGATTGGAATGACAATAACCAACGCCGTCGAAGCGCCCCCCAGGGCGCGCGTGCCGGAAATTTTACGCGCCATGTCGCGGCCTTCGATGCTCGCGCTGGGCGTGGGCCTGTTAACCGTCATATCCGCCGTTTTCACTTACGCCAGCGTCACGGGCTTGGTGCCTTACAATCCCACGCCCGCGAACCTTATCGCGCTGCTGATCCTGAACCTGACGCTGGTGCTGACGCTGGGCGCGCTGATCGCATGGCGGCTGACGCGGCTGTGGAGCGCGCGGCGCAGCGGCGATGCGGGCGCGCGGCTGCATGTGCGGCTGGTGGCGATGTTCAGCGCCATCGCGGTGATACCCGCGATTTTCGTGGCGATCTTTGCCGCCGTGACGCTGAACCTGGGCGTGGAGGCGTGGTTCTCCGGCCATGTGAAAGCGGCACTCGCCAATTCCGTGAGCGTGGCCAGCGCCTATGTGCAGGAACACAAGCAGGTTATCCGCGCCGACATTCTCGCGATGGCATACGACATCGACCGCGCAGCACCCGTGCTGCAACAGGGCGACCGCAACGACCGCAAACGCTTCACCGATTATCTCGTGACTCAGGCCTCCGTGCGCGCGCTGCCCGCCGTGTTCGTGATCGATTCAAACGGACGATTGCTGGCGAGCGCCAAGCTGCCGTCCATGCCGGGTTACGTCGCGCCGCCGCAGGAAGCCATCACCAAAGCCGCGCACGGGCAGGTCGTCGTGCTGACCGAATCCAACGACAATCTCGTGCGCGCGATGGTGAAGCTCGATGCGTTCGTCGATGCGTATCTGCTGGTTGCGCGCGCGGTCGATCCCGAGGCACTGGCGCATCAGCAAAGCACGCTCGATGCGGTGACGGAATATAATCGCCTCGATCAGAACCGCGCCAATGTGCAATTGGTGTTCGCCACACTTTACGGCGTGGTGTCGCTTGTCATTCTATTGGGCGCGATCTGGACGGGGTTGTGGGCCGCGAACCGGCTCGTGAAACCGATTTCCAATCTGATCGGTGCTGCCGAACGTGTCTCCGAAGGCGATCTGAAAGCGCAAGTCGTGGTGGACCGCAGCGACGACGAAATCGCCACGCTGGGCCGCGCGTTCAATCGCATGACCTCGCAACTGAACACGCAGCGCGAGGCGCTCGTCACCGCCAATCGCCAGAACGACGAACGCCGCCGTTTCACCGAGGCGGTGCTTGCGGGCGTCAGCGCAGGCGTGATCGGGCTTGATGGCGATGGCAGCATCAACATCGTCAACCGCATGGCGGCGCGATTGCTCGATTCGGAACCGGACGAAATCGAAGGCCGGCATTATTCCGAAGCCGTGCCGGAACTGGCGGTGCTGATCCGCCGCGCCATTGCCGAACCCGTGGGACGCGCGAGCGGCGAGGCGACGCTGAAACGCGCGGGCGTCACGCGCACGTTGAGCGTACAGGTGTCGAGCGAACGTGGCGCGCAAGGCTATGTCGCGACGTTCGACGACATCACCGATCTCGTCTCCGCGCAGCGCACGGCCGCCTGGGCCGATGTCGCGCGCCGCATCGCGCATGAAATCAAAAACCCTCTGACGCCGATTCAGCTTTCCGCCGAGCGGCTCAAGCGCAAATATGGCAAGGAAGTCATCACCGATCCCGAAGTGTTCAACCAGTGCACGGAAACGATCATCCGGCAGGTGGGCGATATCGGCCGCATGGTGGATGAGTTTTCGTCTTTCGCGCGCATGCCGACGCCGACCATGCGGCGCGAGAACGCGCAGGAATTGCTCAGCCAGGCGGTGTTCCTCCAGCGCGTAGCAAATCCGCAAGTGAAATTCGACATAAAAGCGCCCGTGAACGCGGCCTATATGGAATGCGACGGACGGCTGGTTTCGCAGGCGCTGACCAATGTGTTGAAAAACGCGGTCGAAGCCATTCAGGCGCGTGAGGCCAATGGCGACGATGCGCCCGGACATATCAGCGTCGTGATCGACAGCACGCCGGAGCAACTCATCTATG
>DATCEI010000285.1:0-10275 GCA_036510185.1 Rhizomicrobium sp.
CTGCGCCCCAAACACGCCACGGGCCGCGCCACGGAAAAAGCGCTCGACCGCGCCTTCATCACCACCAACAAGAACGCCATTCCCTTCGACACCGAAAAGCCCGCGATCACCTCGGGCATCCGCCTCGGCTCGCCCGCGGGCACCACGCGCGGCTTCGGCCCAGCCGAATTCCGCGAGATCGCGGGCTTGATCGTGGAGGTCGTGGAGGCCGTCGCCAAACACGGCGAAGCAGGCGATGCTGCGGTCGAGGAAAGCGTTCGGGCGCGCGTCGCAGAACTCTGCCGCCGCTTCCCGATCTACAGTTAGGAACAAAGAAAGATGCGCTGCCCCTTTTGCGGACATGACGATTCACAAGTGAAGGACAGCCGCCCGTCCGAGGACAATTCCGCGATCAGGCGGCGGCGTCATTGCCCGGCCTGCGGCGGACGCTTCACGACCTTCGAGCGCGTGCAATTGCGCGAGCTGGTGGTGACCAAGAAAAACGGCCGCCGCGAACCGTTCGAGCGCGACAAGCTGGAGCGTTCGCTAAGCCACGCACTGCGCAAGCGCCCGGTAGAAGCCGAACGCATCGACCGCATGGTCACGGGCATCGTGCGCCGTCTGGAAAGTCTGGGCGAAAACGAAGTGCCCTCGACGGTGATCGGCGAGCTG
The DNA here is from genome assembly GCA_036510185.1 of Rhizomicrobium sp. Lineage (GTDB taxonomy): Bacteria > Pseudomonadota > Alphaproteobacteria > Micropepsales > Micropepsaceae > Rhizomicrobium. The sequence goes on from DATCEI010000285.1 coordinate 652, forward strand.
GTGATGCAGGCGCTGCAAAGCCTCGACAAGGTGGCTTATGTGCGTTTTGCCTCGGTCTATAAAAACTTCCGCGAGACGAAGGATTTCGAAAATCTGATCGGCGAGCTTGAGGGCGACAGGGAGTAGGCAAACAAGCCTGTGACCGTTATCTTGGGAATTGATGCTGCGTGGACCTCTCATGGTTCGTCAGGTATCGCGGTCATAGCGAGCGAAGGCGATAAATTTCGATTTATAGCCGCAGAACCGTCCTATAGCGCATTCATTGAAAAAGCCTCTGTTAAGCCGAGAACTCGAACTGATGGTTTCCCCGACGTCGCCGCATTATTGAAATCTGCCCATATCCTCGGCGGCGGTGAGGTGGACGTTGTGGCTGTCGATATGCCGATGTCCAAATTGGAATTTTCGACCCGCCGCAAGGCAGATCAACGAATTTCACAAGTATTTGGTAGATGTGGAGCGGGGACACACAGCCCCTCCGCCCAACGTCCCGGCGTATTGGGACGTTATCTTTCCCAACGCTTCCATGAGCTTGGTTTTCCACTGGCAACGGAAACGGTAAATCGCTCTCCCGCGTTGATTGAGGTTTATCCTCATCCCGCACTTCTACGTCTGATGAATTGCCCCATGCGACGGATGTATAAGGTAGATAAATCAAACAAATATTGGAAAAACAAAACCGTGTCCGAACGCATTGGTTTTCTTCAGGAGGAATGGCAAAACATTCTTGCTGCATTATCTGCAGAAGTTACAGCGATCGATTTGAAGTTGCCTGCTTCTTTTCCGTTTCTTGCGCCTATGAAGAATTATGAAGACAAGCTCGACGCAATCATTTCAACGTGGGTTGGAATGAAGTTTTTTCTGGGCGAAGCTGAGGCATATGGTGATGAAAATGCCGCCATTTGGGTGCCGAGGAACAAAGCTGAGAATTATCCGAATTAGGTTGCGTCGGCTATATCAAACCGCAATCACGGAATGCTCAGGCCATGAGAGTTCTCATGACCTGAGAGTTCACGGAGAAATATTGCTCAATGGTTCGTCGGCAACGCGACGAAATTGAACAGCACATTCGCCAGTTTGCCCGTCGTATTGTTCACGAATGTCACATCACACTTGGTGCTGCTTTCGACCAGACCGGAGACGTGAAACTGCGTGCTTGAAACAGGCATGAAAATGCAGGTGGGATAGGGCGAATAACCGTTGACGAACCTGATGACGTAATGGCCGAAGCCCGGACGGCTGGCGGAATACTGGCCCGAAATCACCTGAACCGATCCGTCTGCATTGATGCCGCCGGCGATGATCGCGGTCGAGGCCGCGTGTGCCGGTATCGCCGCCGCAATGGCCGCCGCTGTGAGAAGTCCGAAAATTGCTGATTTCATGTTGCGCTCCCGCAAAAGGTTTAATTGAAGTCGAAAAGCCAAAAAAAAGCCCTCCGCAGCGTAGGGATATCCTTCCGCGGAGAGCAAATCTAAGGCTTCAAAGGGCGGAAATGCACGCCCCCGGAAATCGTTCCGAAAAATTTGCGGAGTCTCTTGAAGCGCGCCGCTGCAACCCCCATATCGGCTAGATTCCCGTAAAAGCGAGACGAGCCCGGCCTCCTCAGGAAGGCCGCCGGGATTTTTGTCGCGCGCGGATAAAAAACCCGATTCCGGTGGGCGCTCGTAGTAGGTTTTCTCGACCATGCAAAACGAAAATTCCGATTTTTCCCAAATGCACCATGCCTTGACGCTGGCGGGCCGGGTGCTGGGCCAGGTCGCGCCCAATCCCGCCGTCGGCTGCGTGATCGTGCGCGATGGCGTGATCGTCGGGCGTGGCTTGACGCAAAGAGGCGGTCGCCCACACGCCGAGACGATGGCGCTGGCGCAGGCGGGCGAGGCCGCGCGCGGTGCTACGGCCTACGTCACGCTGGAGCCCTGCGCCCATCACGGCCAGACGCCGCCTTGCGCCGATGTGCTGATCGAAGCAGGCGTCGTGCGTGTCGTGGCGGCGGTGGAAGATCCCGATCCGCGCGTCTCCGGCAAAGGCTTCGCAATGCTGCGCGCGGCGAACATCGAAGTGACAACGGATGTTTTGAAAGAAGAGGCCGCCGAACTGAACGCCGGATTCTTCCTGCGGATTTTGGAAGGCCGCCCTTTGGTGACGCTGAAAATTGCTGAAAGTGCCGACGGTTTCATCGCCAAACCCTCCGGCGAAAGCAAATGGATCACCGGCAAGGAGGCGCGCCGTTTCGCCCATCTATTGCGCGCCCGCCACGACGCGATCCTTGTCGGCATCGGCACCGTGCTGGCCGACGATCCCGAGCTAACCTGCCGCCTGCCGGGTCTTGAAGACCGCTCGCCGGTTCGCGTGGTGCTGGATAGTGGCCTGCGCCTCAGCCCGGCCTCGAAATTGGCGCAGACCGCGCGCCATATTCCAACGCTGGTGTTCACGGTTTCCGACTGCGGCGACGAACTGAAAGAACTGGGAGTTGAAATCGTGAAAATCGTCGGCAACGGCCGCCCCGATGCGCGCGCCGTTCTGTCTGCTCTCGCCAAGCGCGGCATAACGCGCTTGCTGGTTGAGGGCGGGGCCGCCGTTCATGCCGCTTTTCTGGAGCAGGGGCTGGCCGACCGGCTGGAAATTTTCTGCGCGCCAGTCCAGCTTGGCGATGGAATTCCCAATGCCCTCAATCCTAAAGCGGGGTTTGTTCATACTGCCCAACGCCGCTTCGGACCTGACACGCTGGAAAGCTACGCAGCGAAAGCCTAAAACTGACAAATGTTCACTGGAATCGTCACAGATGTCGGCCAGGTCCGGCACATCGAGAAGCGCGGCGACACGCATGTCGTGATCGCGACGCATTACGACGTGTCTGCCGTCGAGATGGGCGCGTCGATTGCGTGCTCCGGCGCCTGCATGACGGTGGTGGACAAAGGCAATGCCGCTCACCGCTGGTTCGCCTTTACGGCGTCCGGTGAGACGCTTTCGAAAACCACATTGGGCGATTGGCGCGTGGGCGATGCTGTGAACCTCGAACGGCCGATGCGCGTGGGCGACGAATTGGGCGGCCATATCGTCACCGGCCATGTCGATGGCGTTGCAGAAATCAAATCGGTTTTGCCGGAAGGCGAATCAATCCGCATGGTGTTTGAAGCGCCCGCCGCGTTGGCGCGCTTTATCGCGTCGAAAGGTTCGGTTGCATTGGATGGCGTGTCGCTGACCGTGAACGAAGTGGATGGCGCGCGTTTCGGCGTGAACATCATTCCGCATACGGCGAAAATGACGACGTTCGGCGCCGCGAGACCTGGCGGCAAAGTCAATCTCGAAGTCGATCTGATGGCGCGCTATGTGGCGCGGCTGGTGAGCAAATGAATATTTCCGTTTTCCACGACTATATTTCGCAAATCGAAGACGTGATCGAAGATGCGCGCAACGGGCGCATGTTCATTCTCGCCGATGCCGAAGATCGCGAGAATGAAGGCGATCTTGTCATCCCCGCGCAGATGTGTACGCCGCAAGCCGTGAATTTCATGGCGAAATACGGGCGCGGTTTGATCTGTTTGTGTCTGACGCAGGAACGCGCCAACGCGCTGCAATTGCCGATGATGACGCAGTTCAACGGCTCGCCGCATCAGACCGCGTTCACCGTTTCCATCGAAGCGCGCGAAGGCGTTTCGACCGGCATCTCCGCGCATGACCGCGCGCACACGATTGCGGTGGCCATCGATCCGACAAAAGGCCCTGCAGACATTGTGATGCCTGGCCATGTTTTTCCGTTGGTCGCGCGGCACGGCGGCGCGCTGGTGCGTGCTGGCCACACCGAGGCCGCGGTCGATATCGCGCGATTGGCGGGGCTTTATCCTTCGGGCGTCATCTGTGAAATCATGAACGATGACGGCACGATGGCGCGCATGCCGGATCTCGTGGCGTTCGCGCAATTGCACGGTCTGAAAATCGGCACGATTTCGGACCTCATCGCCTATCGCCGCAAATATGATCATTTCGTGCACCGCGCGGTGGAAACGAATTTTGAAAGCCATGTCGGCGGCACCTGGAAGATGATGGTGTTCGTCAACACCATTGAATATGCCGAGCACATCGCGCTGGTGAAAGGTGACATATCCGGGCCGGAGCCCGTGCTGGTGCGCATGCATGCGCTGAACATTTTCAGCGATCTGTTGCATTACAAATCCTACGAGAAAGATGTGCTGGGCGAATCCATGCGCATTATTTCGGAAGCCGGGCGTGGCGTTGTCGTGCTGTTGCGCCAGTCGCGGCCCACATTTGTTTCCGATGTCGTGCTGCGGCGCGTGCCGGAAGATGTCGACCGCAGCCGCGTGAAGGAATATGGCGTGGGCGCACAAATTCTTCTCGATCTCGGCGTGGAAAATATGGTGCTTCTCACCGACACGCCGGAAAAGAAAGCCGTGGCGCTGGACGGTTACGGACTCAACATCGTGGGCACGCATCCGATCCGCGGTGAACGCAAAGGGAGCGGGCAATGACGCCGAATATTCTCATCGTGGAAGCGCGCTTCTATTCGCATATTTCCGATTTGCTGCTGGACGGTGCGACAGCGGCTTTGGAACTGGGCGGTGCGCATTTCGAACGCATCGCGGTGCCCGGCGCGCTCGAAATTCCGACGGCCATGTTGTTTGCGGCGCGCGCGGGCGAAGGTGCCGGCAAAACCTATGATGGTTATGTTGCGCTTGGCTGCGTGATGCGCGGAGAAACCTATCATTTCGAAATCGTCGCCATGCAATCCGCGCGCGGGCTGATGGATTTGGGCCTGTATCATGGGCTTTGCATCGGCAACGGCATTCTGACGGTCGAGAACGAAGCACAGGCGCTGGAGCGCGCTTCACGCGAATTCGCCGACAAGGGCGGCGACGCCGCGCGCGCCTGTCTCGCGCTCATCAACACGCGCCATCGTCTGGGTGTGCGATGAATGCGGACGCGCCTGAGAAATTCGATTTTCAGGCGCGGCGCGTGGCGCGTTTTGCCGCCGTTCAGGCGCTTTATCAAATGGAACTGAGCGGCGCGGATGTGGAAACCGTGCTGCACGAATTTCTCGATTTCCGCTTTGGCCGCGAGACGGAGGAATATCGCGACCCGGATCAGGAATTTTTCGCCGATCTGGTGCGCGGCGTGCCGCATCATCAGGTCGAAATAGATCGCGCGGTTGCGAAAAGCCTTGCCGAAGGCTGGCGCCTGTCGCGCGTGGATTCGATCCTGCGGGCGATTTTGCGTTTGGCGACGTATGAACTCGTGGCGCGGCGCGATGTGCCGGCGAAAGTTGTGATCGTCGAATATCTGGAAATTTCACACGCCTTCTTCGACCGCGACGAACCCGCTTTCATAAACGCCACGATCGACAAAATCGCGCATCGCAAACGCGCGCCCGAATTCGGCGAAAAGACGCCTGACGATGAACTCCAGTTCTGAGCGGCCGAGCGAATTCGCTTTGATAGCCGAATTGTTTGCGCCGTTGGCGAAAGCACGCGGCGCGTTCGGCTTGAAAGACGATGCCGCGCTGATCGCGCCGCCCGCCGAACACGAACTCGTCATCACGACGGATGCCTTGGTCGAAGGCGTGCATTTTCGTGGCAACGACCCGCCTGCATCGATTGCAAAGAAAGCGTTGCGGGTGAATTTGTCGGATCTGGCTGCGAAGGGGGCCGATGCCGCCGGTTACCTGCTCGCGCTTTCGCTGCCACGATCCATCGACATGAATTGGTTGCGGGCTTTCGCAAACGGTTTGCGCGAAGATCAAAAGGCTTTCGGCGTTTCGATTTACGGTGGCGACACAACGTCAACGCCGGGTCCGCTGACGATTGCGATCACCGCGTTTGGTTTTGTTCCGACCGGTGCCATGATCCGCCGCGCGGACGCGAAGCCGGGCGATCTCGTCTTCGTCTCCGGCACAATCGGCGATGCAGGCGGCGGCTTGGATGTTTTGCGAAATGGGTCGAAAGACAATGACTATCTTGCAGACCGTTATCGCGAACCGCAGCCGCGCCTGAAACTTGGGCGCGCGCTGCGCGGGCTTGCGAACGCGGCCATCGATATTTCGGATGGATTGCTCGCCGATCTCGAACACATCGCCGAAACATCGAAGCTGCGCATCGAAATCGAAGCGAGCCGCATTCCGCTCTCGCCGCAACTTCGCGCTTGGTGGGGGAAGGATTGCGCCGTTCGCGCCGCGACCAGCGGCGACGATTATGAGATCGCTTTCACGGCACCGGATAATCGGCAGGCACGCATAAAAGAGATCGGCAAGCGCAAGGCCGCAACGCCGATCACCGGGATTGGCCGCGTCGTGAAGGGGCAGGGCGTGGCGCTTCTTGATGGAAACGGCCGCGAAATCCCGGTTCCGCGCCGCGGCTTCACGCATTTCTGAGCCACTAACGATGTTTTAGGGACGCAGGCGGATGCTGCATCCATGAGCAGATTCGCTTTATCGCTGGCGCTTGCGATTGCTCTTTGCAGCAACGCCATAGCCGCTTCCAAGGATGCCCCTCCACCCGGCAGCAGCGTGGAAATGCCCTATCTGATCGCCCCTATGATCGATTCGGACGGGAAACTGCTGGCCTATGCCTATGTCTCGACCAAGATCGTCACCAACTCGCCGGACGATGCCGTGGAGGTGCGCAACAAGACGCCCTTTATCCAGGACGCCTTCGTGCGCGACGTGAACGCAGCCCCCTTCGCCAAGCAGGGCGATCCGACGACAGTGGACCAACCCATCCTTCAGGGGCGGCTGTTGGCGGATGTCCGCAAGATTGTGGGCGAAAACCGCATTGCGGCCATCGAGATAACCCAGATCCAGATTTCGCCCCTCCGGCAGGCCGTGCCCCAAGGGTAAGGGCTTCCAGCCTGCGCCGCGTCGCCGCAGGACACGGGCCGCCTGTTTTATGACCAATGATTGCCTCCCCGCCGGGCTTTTGGCATGGTCCCCCGCCTTTTGGCCGACCGGAGTCGGCGGGGCTTCGGGATTGGCGGGCGGCTGCGCGCCGGGTTATCGCGCCGGACAAATCTTTAGGGGACTAGTTGATGAGCAATGAGCTTCTTCTCGTATTGGCAAGCGGCGTGCTGGCGCTGCTCTATGGCGGCTTCACTGTCCGCTCGGTGCTGAGCCAGAGCGCGGGCAATGAACGGATGCAGGAGATTGCGGCCGCAATTCAGGAAGGCGCTGCCGCCTATCTGAACCGCCAATACACCACCATCGCCGTCGTGGGCGCTGTGATTTTCGCCATCGCCTTTGCGGTGCTGGGCTGGCAGGTGGCCGTGGGCTTCCTGATCGGGTCCACGCTGTCGGGGCTGGCCGGATATATTGGCATGAACGTCTCCGTGCGCGCCAATGTCCGCACGGCGGAGGCCTCGCGCAAAGGCTTGGCCGAGGGTCTGTCCGTTGCTTTCCGGTCGGGGGCGGTGACGGGGCTTCTCGTGGCTGGTCTCGGCTTGATCGGCGTTGCCGGTTATTACGCCATCCTGACCGGCGTGCTGCATCTCAGCTCCGACGATCCGCATCAGAACCGCATCATTGTCGATTCGCTCGTGGCGCTCGGCTTCGGCGCATCGCTCATTTCGATCTTCGCGCGTCTGGGCGGGGGCATCTTCACCAAGGGCGCTGACGTCGGCGGCGACATGGTGGGTAAAGTCGAAGCAGGCATTCCGGAAGATGATCCGCGTAACCCCGCGACCATCGCGGACAATGTCGGCGACAATGTCGGCGATTGCGCAGGCATGGCGGCAGACCTGTTTGAAACCTATGCGGTGACGACTGTCGCCACGATGGTTCTGGCGTCGATTTATTTTGTCGGTGCGCAAAAAGCGGCATTGATGCTGTTCCCGCTCACCATCGCGGCGACGTGCATCGTCACCTCCATCATCGGCACGTTCTTTGTGCGGCTGGGCAAGGGCGGCTCGATCATGGGCGCGCTTTATAAAGGCATCATCGCGACAGGCGTGTTGTCGCTCATCGCGCTGTGGCCGCTCACCGACTATATCGTGGGTCTGCACACCGTGCTCACGAGCAATGGCGTGAGCTACACCGGCCTGCAATTATTTGAATGCGGCGCTGCTGGCCTCGCGATCACAGGCCTCATCATCTGGATCACGGAGTATTACACCGGCACCGACTATCGCCCCGTGAAATCGATTGCGCAGGCGTCGGTGACCGGCCACGGCACCAATGTCATTCAGGGCCTCGCCATATCGATGGAGTCAACGGCGCTTCCGGCGCTTGTAATCTGCGTTGGCATCATTGTGACGTACAAACTTGCTGGCTTGTTCGGCATCGCCATCGCGGTTTCGACGATGCTTTCGCTGGCGGGCATGGTTGTGGCGCTCGATGCGTTCGGTCCGGTGACGGACAATGCAGGCGGCATCGCCGAAATGGCGGGTCTCGAAGGCGATGTGCGCAAAACAACCGATGCGCTCGACGCCGTGGGCAATACGACGAAAGCGGTGACGAAGGGATATGCAATCGGCTCGGCGGGCCTTGGCGCGCTGGTGCTGTTCGCGGCCTATAATTCCGACCTTACTTACTTCATCGCGCAAGCCAATGCGGTGGGTTCGACGACGTTCCAGTATTTCCGGAATGTCGATCTGAACTTCTCGCTGGAAAATCCGTATGTCGTTGTCGGATTGTTGCTGGGCGGATTGCTTCCGTATCTGTTTGGCGGCATCGCGATGACAGCGGTGGGGCGCGCGGCGCAGGCCGTGGTCGAGGAAGTGCGCCGTCAGTTCCGCGAAATGCCCGGCATCATGAAAGGCACGCAGAAGCCCGATTACGGCCGCGCGGTGGACATGCTCACGCGCGCCGCGATCCGCGAAATGATCATACCGTCGCTGCTGCCGGTACTTTCGCCGATTGTCGTGTTCGTGGTCGTCAATCTCGTGGCGGGCAAGGGCGAGGCATTCAGCGCGCTTGGTGCGATGCTCCTCGGCGTGATTGTCACGGGCCTGTTCGTCGCGATCTCAATGACGTCCGGCGGCGGTGCATGGGACAACGCCAAGAAGTTCATCGAGGACGGTAATTTCGGCGGCAAGGGTTCGAATGCGCACAAGGCGGCCGTGACCGGCGATACGGTCGGCGATCCTTACAAGGATACGGCTGGTCCCGCGGTCAACCCGATGATCAAGATCACGAACATCGTCGCGTTGCTATTGCTGGCAACGCTGGCGCATTCGTTCTGATCAGTAGCCGCCGCCGGGGCCTCCGCCGCCGCCCGGATTTTGGTCCGGCGTCGAGCCGACCGGCACGCCCGGCGTCGCGTTGAAAAGTTGTTGCAGGAAGGTCAGTTCGCGGCCCTTCGCGGGCGTGGTACGCGATTCGAACGCGACGACATGGCCGTCCTCAAGCCCGTAATGCTTGAGGTCGGCGACTTTGCTGTCCTTGTCGAAATAGACCGCGAAAATCTCGCGCGATTGCACGGTGGGCGTGAAGAAGGCGACCTGCTTCTCGACGCTGGAGACGTAATACCAGGCGCTGCCGTTGAACGTGCTCTGCACCGAGGGATAACCGAGCCGCGACTGAACGGTTGTCTTGGTGTCCTTGCCGACCTCGATGGCGGCTTCGTTGTCGGGATCCGGCAGATAGCCACGCTGATTGATAACGGGTGTGCAACCGGCAATGAGAAC
>DATCEI010000286.1:0-8805 GCA_036510185.1 Rhizomicrobium sp.
GAACACCGGCACAGATTGACCGAGCCATACGTCACAACGCGCGCGAAGGGCACGGGCCTCGGCCTTGCCATTGTGAGAAAGATCATGGAAGACCACGGCGGCGAAATCGCGATTTCGGACGCCGCGGGGGAACAGCCGGGAGCGGAAATTCGTTTGGTGTTTCCGGCAAAGCAAAAATCTCTGCGTGAAAAAGGAGTAGTGGATGAGCAAGAACGGATCGCCGATAGCGCCTGAAATTCTCGTCGTCGATGACGAGGAAGACATTCGCGGCCTGATTTCCGGAATCCTTCGGGACGAGGGCTACGACACGCGCATGGCGGCGGACAGCGACGGTGCGCTTGGCGCTATTCGCCAGCGCAGGCCGCAACTTGTCGTGCTCGACATCTGGCTGCAGGGCAGCAAGCTCGACGGCATTCAGGTGCTCGATCTCATCAAGCGCGAAAATCCCGATCTGCCTGTGGTAATGATCTCCGGTCACGGCACGATCGAAACCGCCGTCGCGTCGATCCGCAAAGGCGCATACGATTTCATCGAGAAGCCGTTCAAATCGGATCGCCTCATTCATGTCGTGGCGCGCGCTTTGGAGGCCTCGCGGCTGAAGCGCGAAATTCAGGAGTTGAAACTGAAAGCGGGCGACGATTCCGAACTGGTCGGCGTGTCGTCGGCGATTTCGCAATTGCGCCAGCTCGTGGACAAGATCGCGCCGGCCGGTTCGCGCGTGATGATTTCCGGTCCGTCCGGCTCGGGCAAGGAGGTCGTGGCGCGATTGATTCATGCGCATTCGCGCCGCGCCGCCAACGCCTTCGTCGCCGTCAATTGCGCCAACATGGCGCCCGCCCATATCGAAGCCGAATTGTTCGGCGTCGAAAACACCGACACGCCGTGCAAGAACGGGTTATTGGAACTCGCACATAACGGCACGCTTTATCTCGATGAAGTGTCAGACATGCCGCTGGAGACGCAGGCCAAAATCCTGCGCGTGCTGGTGGACCAGACATTCCAGCGCGTCGGCGGCACGACGCGCGTGCAGGTCGATGCGCGGATCGTTTCATCGTCCACACGCGATCTGCGGCAGGAAATCGACGCGGGGCGCTTCCGCGAAGATCTTTATCACCGCCTGAACGTCGTGCCCGTGCGCGTCCCGTCGCTGTCCGAACGGCGCGATGATATTCCGTTGCTCGTGTCGCATTTCATGAAGCGGCTGTCGGCGGCGTCCGGCCTCGCCATTCGCGAAATCGGCGACGACGCGATGGCTGTGCTGCAGGCCCATCATTGGCCCGGCAATGTACGCCAGTTGCGCAATATCGTGGAGCGCTTGCTCATTCTCGCCAGTGACGATGCGCTGGAAGCCATTTCCGCCGATCTTCTGCCGCCCGATCTCGGCGCAAGCGCGGGCTGGGGCAATGCGGGCAAAGGCGATCTCGTGATCTCCATGCCGCTGCGCGAGGCGCGTGAAATCTTCGAGCGTGATTATCTGCTGGCGCAGATCAACCGTTTCGGCGGCAACATCTCGCGCACAGCTGCGTTCATCGGCATGGAGCGTTCGGCGCTGCATCGCAAATTGAAACTGCTTGGCGTGGGTTCAACCGTTGGCCGGGATCAGCCTTTCAACGCATGAGCGAAGCACGCTGGACCAATCACACGCCGCAAGGCCGCGTCGCTTACGTCAACGGCCGCTATGTGCCGCACGGGCAGGCGGGCGTGCATGTCGAAGATCGCGGCCTGCAATTGGGCGATGCGGTCTACGAAGTCTTCGGCGTTTTCGGCACGCGATTGATGGACGAGGAAGAACATCTCGATCGCCTCGAACGCTCGCTGCGTGAAATTCAGGTGGCCATGCCGATGGCGCGCAACACGCTGAAATTCGTGCTGCGGGAAACCGCGCGCCGCAATCGTTTGCACGACGGCATAATTTATCTGCAAGTTACGCGCGGCGCAGTGCGGCGCGATCATCCGATACCGGCGCATGTTCCGCGCCCTACGCTGATCGTGACGGCGCACAATCTCGACATGGGGGCCATCGCGCGACGCCGCGAGAACGGCATCAAGATCGTCACGCGTCCCGACGAGCGTTGGGGGCGCTGCGATATCAAGACGACGCAGCTGCTCGCGAACCTATTGGCAAAAACGGAAGCCCGCCGCGCCGGTGCTTACGAAGCGTGGCTCGTGGACCGCGACGGCTTCGTCACCGAGGGCACGTCCACCAGCGCCTGGATCGTGAACGCGGACGGGCAGGTGGTCACGCGCGACCTTTCCAACGCCATCCTGCCCGGCGTCACTCGCCGGATCATTTTGGAAACCGCCTCCAAAGAGCAAATCCGCTTCGACGAACGCCCCTTCACGCCCGAAGAGGCCCGCAACGCGCGAGAGGCGTTCATTTCTTCCGCCACGGGGGCGGCCATCCCCGTCATCGCCATCGACGGGCACCCCATCGGCGACGGCAAACGCGGCCCCATCACCCGCCGGATACAGGAAATCTACGCCCAGGCCGCCGAAAACCACCGCTAATTTTCTAACAAGCCCTTTCGCAAATGCAGCAAAACGCCTTATGCTGGACTCGCTCCCAATAAGAGGGGCGCGGAGCAGACCATGAGCGAAAAACAACAAAATCTGCAGGACACGTTTCTCAATGCCGTGCGCAAGAGCAAGGCTGCCGTGACGATCTTTCTCGTCAATGGCGTGAAACTGCAGGGCAATATCACCTGGTTCGACAATTTCTGCGTGTTGCTGCGCCGCGACGGGCAACCGCAGCTGGTTTACAAGCACGCGATCTCGACCGTGATGCCGCTGGGTCCGATCCAGCTTCAGGAAGTCGAACCCGCGGCTGCGGAAGTCGCCTGAACGATCGCGGCCAAAACGGGCGGGGGCGCAAGGCCTTCGTCGTGCATGTCGAGCCGAAAACGCGCGCGCGCATATCGGGCGGGCGCGATGCCGAGGCGAGGCTTGAAGAAGCCGTCGGCCTCACCGCCGCCATCGGGATCGACATCATCGCAACCCATATTGTTTCGCTGGCGCGCGCCACATCGGCCACGCTGATCGGCAGCGGCAAGGTGGACGAGATCGCCGCCGAAGCGCGCGGCCTCGAACCGGAAGTCATTATCGTCAACGCCACCGTCTCGCCGGTGCAGCAGCGCAATCTGGAAAAGGAATGGGGCACGAAAGTGCTCGACCGCACGGCGCTCATTCTCGAAATCTTCGGCGAGCGGGCGCAAACGCGGGAAGGGCGATTGCAGGTCGAACTCGCCCATCTCACCTATCAGCGCAGCCGCTTGGTGCGGTCATGGACGCATCTGGAGCGCCAGCGCGGTGGCTTTGGCTTTCTCGGCGGCCCGGGCGAAACGCAGATCGAAACCGACCGCCGCCTGATCGGCGAGCGCATCGTGAAAATCAAAAAGGAACTGGAGCAGGTCAAACGCACGCGCGGCCTGCACCGCAAGGCGCGCAAGCGCGTGCCGTTCCCGGTGATTGCGCTGGTGGGTTACACCAACGCGGGCAAATCCACGTTGTTCAACGCGCTCACCAAGTCCGAAGTGCTGGCGAAGGATCTGCTGTTCGCCACGCTCGACCCGACGATGCGCGGGCTGAAACTGCCCGGCGGGCGGCGCGCCATCCTGTCCGATACGGTGGGGTTCATCGCCGATCTGCCGGTGGAACTGGTCGCCGCCTTCCGCGCCACGCTGGAAGAGGTGCTGGAGGCGGAGATCATCGTCCACGTCCGCGCCGCCGCCCATCCCGAAAGCGAAGCGCAGAAGGAAGACGTGCTGAAGGTGCTGACCGAGCTTGGTATCGACCCGGAGGGCGAACGCACGATTATCGAAGTCTTCAACAAAATCGACTTGTTAGACGACGACCTTCGCAAACGGCTTTTGGCGCGGAGCGAGGCGGGTGCGCTGTCCGCCGTGTCGGCGCTGACGGGCGAGGGCCTGCCCGCGCTGCTGCAACGCTTCGACGAGGCGCTGGGCGCGGACGAAAACACCATGCGGTTGCGCCTGGCAACATCGGACGGCGAGGGCCTCGCCTGGGCCTACCGGCATGCCCGTGTGCTGGCGCGCCACGAGCGGAAGGACCGGATAGAACTCACGCTTTCCATCGATCCCCCGGAGCTGGAAAGATTCAAAACGCGGTTTGCAAAAAATCTTCTGAAATCAGCGTATTGAAGCTCTCTCCTAATTAAAAAAACATTGTCATTGCCCGGTCCTGAGCTTTTGCGAAGGATCCGGGCAACCCAATTTCCTTTTTCGGAAAAACAAATTGGATCACCCGGACAAGCCGGGTGATGACAGAAATGGGGAAAGATCACTCATTGCGCTTCGCCGCCTGCCAAAGTTCTTCCATCTCTTCCAGCGACGCCTCCGCCGTCGTCCGCCCGCGAGCGGCCAGCGCGCCCTCGATGAACCCGAACCGGCGCATGAACTTGGCATTGGCGGCGCGCAGGGCAGCCTCCGGATCGACCTTCAGATGCCGCGCCAGATTGGCGAAGGCGAAGAGCAGGTCGCCCACTTCTTCCTCCAGCTTCGCCACCGGCGCGCCCGCACCTTGCGCCTCCGCAATCTCGCCCGCTTCCTCGGCGATCTTCGCCACCACAAGCGGCGCGGAATCCCAATCGAACCCGACGCTTGCGGCGCGTTTCTGAAGCTTCAACGCACGCAGCAATGCGGGCAGGGCGCGCGGCACATCGTCGAGCAGGCCCGCCCCGCGCGCGCCGCGCTCGCGTTTCTTATGCTCCTCCCAGGCGATGGTTTGCGCCTCGGCGTCCGCCACGGATGCGCCCGCGCCGAACACATGCGGATGCCGCCGCACCATCTTGTCCGTGATGGCCGCCACGACATCGCCGAACGCGAACAGGCCCGCTTCCTCGGCCATGCTTGCGTGAAACACGACCTGCAGCAGCAGATCGCCAAGCTCATCCTTCAGCGCGGGCCAGTCGCGGTCCTCGATCGCGCCCGCGACCTCATAGGCTTCCTCGATCGTGTAAGGCGCGATGGAGGCGAAATCCTGCGCCACATCCCACGGACAGCCGGACGCCGGATCGCGCAGCCGCCGCATGATTTCGAGCAGCGTTTCGATGCTTTGAGACGGCGGGCCGGAGGATTCGCTCATGGGCGGACTAAACGGGGCGGGCGCCAAACGAGCAAGGCTTCCTGGGCAATTTCCTCACCAATGTTTCGTATAAGATATATTATGGGCAATTGGCAATTTTAATTAGCCGTGGATATCTCTGGCCAGAGGTCGCAGCCGTCGCCGCCTTTTGGCTCGCCGTCTTGAGCCAAGTCGCCGCTATTTTCTCTACGGAGAAAACTGCAAAGACTAACGGTGTCGAAACCGCGCCAATCTATCTTTCTGAAAGTTGGACGATAGATTGTGTAACCGACATAAGTTCTCTCATCAGTATGGCCGTACTCATCTTTCAGCGGGCCGCTAAAACTAACTGCCACTCGCCAGACCGACGGATCGAGAGCGAATAGTTTCTGAAACAACGTCGCTGCGAATTTGGCTTCATCATCATCGGCTGATGGGACTTCCGGCAGATGGTAATTCACTACTATGTCTCGTGCGCCTTTGGGTGCCTTCTCAATGGGCGCGTCCCACATGCCGGTCGGTTGCGCAACATCGGCATCGGGATCGTCATATGGAAAGGTTTGAACGCCTTCATAAGATAGATTAGCGATTTGCGCTCCTCCTAATGTAGCCTTGGCAATGGACCGAATTCGGTCATCAAGCGGTGCTGGGTGTCCAAAGGCGAGCGTCTCGAAAGTAATTATCCCTAAAAAGATCGCCCCTAGGCCGCACAAAGCGACGATGAATCGCTGCACTATTGTTTTCCTCCACTTTTCGACTATGGATTCCTGGATAGTATCTGGAAGTAGTGATTTTTGAGATATTCCTCAATGCGTCGATTAAATCTCCTTTTCGCGGGCCTATGTCTGGTTGCTGTTAATGGAGCGACCGCAAATGAATATCAGCCCGTTGGCGCAGCGGCACGATTATTCTCTTTCTTCGTATATCGCGGCTCCGGCGCGAAAGTGCATTTGTTCACCGATCCTTCTGACAGGAAAACTTTCCTGGCTGATTTTCCCAGTGCGCCAGAACCAATGAACCATATTTATGTTAGCCCTGCGTCGGAAAGCGATTGCGTATTCTTGCTTTCGTTCAAAGGGACATCAGATCGAAGCAAACAAGATGTGGATGTTGCTGAGGCAATCGATTTTCGAAAGTTGTCGCGCGAATATACAATGACACCGGACGGTTACGATGGATTCGATCTCGTATTTCAGGGCGCGGCCGGGATGCACATGATGACGGACTTTCCGAAGAAAGGGCAAAATATCAGCTCTGTTCTTCGCTTTAATCCCGCCTCCGCAACCGTTGCTAGGGAAATCATCAGCGACATTGAGTTTATTCAGAAGAGTTGTCCGCCAATGGAACGCGCTCCATACTGAATAACCTATCCTGCATAAACCGCGATCATCCCGCCAATATAACACGCACACGCCGTCGATACGCCGATCAGCGGCAGATAGAACCAGTAGCGCCACGCCAGAAATACATAGAACAGCAAGGTCACCGCGCCGAGCGCCATCAAGAAATTCGACTGGAGCAGAAACGCCGGATTGGTTAGCGCGAGGTATCCGTAGAAGAGGCCGAACAGCATCGGTCCCAAAGAATGGCTGGCGTTGAAGCCGATCCAGGTTTTTCCCAGCAACATCTGTTTGTTGAAAAACACGGGCGCGGTTTGCATGCGCTCTTCAAGCGCTGCATCGCGCGGGCTGAAGGCGCGCGAGAAAAACGTCAGCCACAAATGGCCGGTCCCCATTGCGAGGACGAGCGCGGCGCTGGCTTCAATGAGCGTTTGGGCGAGCATTGTGGACCCTTCCTCGCATAACTCGGTTGTCATCCCCGGCCGAGCAAAGCGAAGCGTTGCGAGGGGAAGGGGACCCAGGTCGTGAAGGCCACCCGGTCTCAACGATCATTCTCATTCTTCAAGATTTCATCGTGCCCCGCCACCTGGGTCCCCTTCCCTCGCGTTCGCGTGGAACGCTCACGCTCGCCGGGGATGACAAATCGGAGGGCTAAACCTCAAACCTCACTTGCATCCCATCGAACGCAGGCTCCACGCCCGGCGGCAATTCGGCGCGCAGGGTTTCGTAGTCCAGATCGACATGCAGATTGGTCAGGATGGCGCGTTTGGGTTTTACGCGCGCGATCCATTCCAGCGCTGTCGCCACATTGGCGTGGCTGGGATGCGGCGTGTAGCGCAGCGCGTCCACGATCCAGCATTCCACGCCTTCCAGCGCCGCGAAAGCTTCGTCGTCCAAACCGTTGACATCGCTGGAATAAGCCACGGGTCCAAAGCGGAAACCCAGCGCCCGCGTGCGCCCATGAATCTGCGGGAAGGCCAGAACAGGCACGGTCCCGCCTGCCCCCGCGATGGCGAATTCGCGGAACGGCTCCTCGATCTCGTGGGCGTTCAGGATGGCTGGATAATCGCTGCCCGGCGCCTGAAAATAGCAATAGCGGAAGCGCGTGAGGATGGTCTCGAAGGCGGGTTTGTCGCTGTAAACATCCACCCGGCGGCGCATATGCAGCGCCACCAGCCTGAGATCGTCCATGCCGTGAAGCTGGTCGGCGTGGTCGTGGGTGATGAGCACACCGTCGAGTTCGGCCACGCGCGCGGCCAGAAGCTGCTCGCGCATGTCGGGTGCTGTGTCCACGAGCACGGTGGTCGTGCCCTGCCCGTTGGTCTGGCGCACAAGGATGGAGCAGCGGCGGCGGCGGTTCTTCGGATTCGTGGGATCGCACGCGCCCCAGAAACCGGTGTTGTCCGGCCCGCCCAGCCGCGGCACGCCGCCGGAGGAACCGCAGCCCAGAATGGTGATCTCAAGCGTGCTCATGCGGGACGGCGCGCTTTCGTGAACAGGCGGAAGAAATTGTCCGTGGTCGCGGCGGCGAATTCGTTCTGCGTCACGTCTTTCAGCGCCGCAAGCGCCGCTGCGGTGTGCGCGACAAACGCAGGCTCGTTGCGCCTGCCACGATGCGGCATGGGCGCGAGATACGGCGAATCCGTTTCCACCAATAGACGGTCCAGCGGCACATCTTTCAGCACGGCGCGCAATTCCTCGGATTTCTTGAACGTCGCGATACCCGACGCCGAAATATAAAAGCCGAGGTCGAGTGCTGCGTCGGCGAGGCGCGTGGTGCCCGTGAAGCAATGGATGAGGCCGGTGAATGCGCCCTGCCCCATTTCCTCGCGCAGGATTTCGATGGTGTCGTCTTCGGCGTCGCGCGTGTGGACGATTAGCGGCAGTTCGAGTTTGCGCGCGGCCGCTATATGCGCGCGGAAATTCTGGCGCTGTTCGTCGCGCGGACTGTGTTCGTAATAATAATCGAGGCCGGTTTCGCCGATGCCCACGACCTTTTCGTGTCGCGCGCGCTCGATGAGAGCGACCGCGTCGGCCAGCAATTCCTTTTGTGCCTCATGCGGATGAATGCCGACGGAGCACCACACATCGGCGAAGCGTTCCGCAACCGCGCGGCTTTTCGGAAAACCTTCCAGCGTCGTGCCGATTGTGACGCAAGTGCGCACGCCCGCATCGCTCGCACGCGTGACGACCGCGTCCAGCTCGGGCGCAAACTCCGGAAAATCGAGATGACAGTGGCTATCGACCAGCATCAGATCGCGCCCGCGCGGCGTCGCGCGTCTTCGAGAGTGAGCGCGGAGGAAATGATCGTCTGACGCGATTCCAGATAAAGCGCGCTGCTGCGGGCGAATTTCGCGCGCACACGTTCCGCGGCTTCAATCCAGGC
>DATCEI010000287.1:0-6848 GCA_036510185.1 Rhizomicrobium sp.
GTCCATATCGTGGCCGTAAAGACAAAGCCCAGCCTCCAACCGCAACGAATCCCGCGCGCCGAGGCCAATCGGCAAAACTTCTGGTTCAGACAGCAACGCGCGTGCGACACGCTCGGCATGTTTGTCGGCAATGGAAATCTCGAAACCGTCTTCGCCCGTGTAGCCGGAGCGCGAAACGGCGCAATCAATGCCGTCGAATTCGGCGCTTGTTGCCGTCATGAAGGAGAGCGCGGCGGCTTTCGGGCAATGCCGTGCGAGAACAGCTTCCGAAGCTGGTCCTTGCAGCGCGAGCAGTGCGCGGTCATCTGCCGTTACGAGCTTTACGTTCGCAGGCAGCCGCGCACGGATGAAATCATCATCTACGTCTTTCCGTGATGCGTTGACGACGATCCCCAGCGCGCCATCGTCTGCGGCGGATTGCGAGCGCGTCACCATGAGATCGTCCACGATGCCGCCATCCGCATTTAGCAACAATGAGTAACGCATGCGGCCATGACCGAGGCTTTGGAATTCGCCAGGCGTGAATTGTTCCAGCGCATACGCGGTCGTGGCATGATCGGGACCGACGAGAAATCTCTGTCCCATATGCGAGACGTCGAATAAACCCGCCGCGGCGCGCGTGTGCAGATGCTCTTTCAGAACGCCCGCTTTATATTGCACGGGCATTTCGTATCCGGCGAACGGCACCATCTTCCCGCCAAGCTCCAGATGGAGCGCGTGAAGCGGCGTGCGGCGCAATGTTTCTGTTTCAGTCATATCGTCCGATGCGTTTGTGGGCGCGGGGCCGGCAAACCGGAAACGCGCGCCCTCTGTCATCGGACCTGAGAGATTTCCCCCGCGCTCGCGGGGTTACCCCTTCGGTGAGAGCGGCGTCACCGCTCTGCTTTCCAGAATTCCATCTCCTTCGCGGTCCTTTTGCCTGAGAGTTTCCGGGCGGTTGCTCCTTCGGCGCCTGCAATTGCAGATCTCTCCCGCGAGGGGTCGATTGATGGCCGTCACGGGCGCGCATCGCTGCGGGTTCGGACGTTGCAGTGCATCATAAAGAGGCGCGGAGGCGAGTCAACGAAAAGCGGCGCGCCACCAAAGTTGTTCACATGCGCGCGGGAACTTCGATGCCCAGAATATCCAGGGTTTTGGCCAGTGTGCTTAACGTCGCTTTACACAGAGCCAGCCGGGCGGCGCGCAAATCCGCGTCGGTTTCGGACATGATGTGGTGCTCGGAGTAAAAGCGGCTGAAATCCTGCGCCAGCGTGAAGGCGTAATCGCAGAGCAGATTCGGCGCGCGTTTGGCTTCGGCAGCCTCCAGCATGTCGGGCAACGCGAGCAGGCGCAGCGCCAGCGCGCGTTCCTCCGGCGAACGCACGGCGGCCGCGGAGGCGGCAAAGCCCTCGTCCGCCGCTTTGCGCAGGATCGACTGGATGCGCACGGCTGCGTATTGCAGATACGGTCCGGTCTTACCCTCGAACCGCGAGAAACGCGCGAGATCGAAAATATAATCCGTCAGGCGGTAATTGCAGAGATCGGCGAATTTGAGCGTCGCGATGCCGACTTTGCGCGCGATTTCCGCGCGTTCGTCTTCAGAATATTCCGCGCCCAGCCCCTGTTCGGCGAGGCGTTTGGCGGCTTCTTCCGTCACCATCGCGATGAGGTCGTAGAGTTTCATCACGCCGCCCGCGCGGGTTTTGAACGGCTTGCCATCCGGGCCGTTCATCGTGCCGAAGCCTGCGTGTTCGAGTTTGGCTTGGCCGTTCAGCCCGGCTTTGCGCGCCGCGCGGAACACCTGTTCGAAATGGCCGTGCTGGCGCTGATCCACAACATAGAGAATGAGATCGGGATTTTGTTCGCGCACGCGGTCGATAATCGTGGCGAGGTCCGTCGTGCCATAAAGCACCGCGCCGTCGGATTTGAGCAGGATCAGCGGCGGAATTTCTTTTTTGTCTGTTTCCTCCGCCACGCGCACGACCAGCGCGCCTTCGCTTTCCTCCGTGATGCCGCGCGTTTTCAGATCGGCGATCATGGGCGCGATCAGTGGATCGACGCTCGCCTCGCCTTTCCACAAATCGAAATGCACGCCGAGGCTATCATATTCGCGCGTCAGGCCTTTTTCGGAAACATCGACGAAATGCTGCCACAGCGCGCGATAACCCGCGCGGCCCGATTGCAATTCGGCGGTGGCGGCGCGCGCTTCTTCGAGCCGAACGGGATCGGCTTTGCAGGCGGCGGCAGCGGCCGGATAAATTTCTTCCAGATCGTCCATCGTCACCGGCGATTGTTCCGGGTACGGACCATTGTGGTTGGCGTCGAAATAAACGGGCGCGATGCCGCGATGGCCGATCTCGCTGATGAGCTGGCCCATCTGCAGGCCCCAATCGCCCAGATGCACGTCGCTTGTCACGCGCCAGCCATTGGCGCGGAACAGGCGCTGCAAACAATCGCCGATGATCGCGGAACGCAAATGCCCCACATGCATGGGCTTGGCGACATTCGGGCCGCCGAAATCGATGACCAGCGTTCCGGCGTTGGCGTTCGGTTCTGCTTTCGTGTCGCGCATCCGCGCGGTCAGCGCCTCGTCCGTCACATCGAAATTGATGAAGCCGGGACCGGCGATTTCGACCTTCGCAAAAATGGGATTGCTTTTCAGCCGCGCCGCGATTTTCTCCGCAATCGCGCGCGGATTGGTTTTGGCTTCTTTCGCGGCGGCGAGCGCGCCGTTACACTGAAATTGGGCGAGGTCAGGACGGTCCGCCGCCTGCACGCGGCCGAAACTCGCGTCGAGCCCTTCGGCGGCGAACGCGGCACCCGCGATCGCCGCCAGCTCGCGCGTCAACGAAGTCATGGAACGTAGCGGCCCATCTTGCGATTGTAATCGAGCTGTTCGCGCGTCAGCTGCAAGCCCGTCAGCAATTGATAATCCGGCGGTGTCTTACCGCGATCCGGCTTGATGACGGCTTCGTTGATGTGATCGCTGAAATTGGCCGTCGCCTGATTGGGTGCGAAGCTGAACGCCACCAGATACGTCTTGCGGCTGAGGATGCGCCCGTCCGGTCCCGTCACGGCGACAAAATAGGGCGCGGAATAATCCGCGGCCATTCCATTCGGCGTGCGGTTGGCGTGGAAGTCGATATCGAGGCTGGACGTCGCGGTTTGCGCATCTTCGTCGAGCTTGCAATCGGTCTTCACGCTATCGACGCTGACCCGATACAATTCACCCGAAGGATCCTGCGGGGCGTTGGGGCGGAATGCCGTCAACGTCGAAGCATCCGCAAGAATTCCGGCCGAGGGACATTTGGCCAAACGCTTTGAACTCGAACACGCGACCAGCGCTGGAAGAACGGCGGCCAAAACAGCGGCGCGGAAGAGCTTTTGTCCGATAGTGGTTTCGGCCATGTTGTTCCTTCGGCTTGACTTTTGAAGCGCCGCGACAGACTCCTCGACGCGGGCGTCAAGCGGCGCCGGAATGTAGCCAAGCGGGCAATCGATGGGAAGCGCGGGGCCTGAAATCAAATCGGCCGGGACGCCGCAGCCAGGCCCGCCCGCCCGCCCGGCCTGACCATGGCCGTCTATACCGAAGTCTCCTTCGACGATCTGGAGGCGCTGCTGGCCGATTACGACATCGGCACGCCCAAAAGCTTCAAAGGCATCGCCGAGGGCGTGGAGAACTCCAATTTCTATCTCCAGACGGATCGCGGGGCGTTCATCCTGACGCTTTACGAGAAACGGGTGCATGAGCCGGACCTGCCCTTTTTCCTGGGTCTGATGGAGCATCTGGCGGCGCGCGGGCTGGCCTGCCCGGTGCCGATGCGCGGCCGTGAGGGGCGGCAATGGACGCAGGTGAACGGAAAGCCGGCGGCATTGCTCACCTTTCTTGACGGGCTGTCGCTGAGGCGGCCCGAAGCGGCGCATTGCGCGGCGGCGGGTGCGGCGTGTGCCGATCTGCACGAGGCGGGCAAAGGCTTCGCGATTTCGCGGCCCAACGCGCTGGGTCTTGAGGGCTGGCAGAAACTGGCGGCGGCGACGCTCGCCAAAGCGGATAGCGTACAGGACGGTTTGCGCGCGCTGATCGAGGACGCGCTGAACCGTCTTTCGGGCGAGTGGCCGACCGGGCTGCCCAGCGGAATCATTCATGCCGATCTGTTTCCCGACAATGTGCTGTTGATGAATGACAAGGTGTCCGGCCTCATCGATTTCTATTTCGCCTGCAACGATGCGCTCGCCTACGACCTCGCCGTGATGCTGAATGCGTGGTGCTTTGAGAGCGACGGCGCCTACAACATCACCAAAGGCAAAGCGCTGATCGGCGCCTATCGCCGCCGCCGCGAATTGACGGATGCGGAATGCGCGGCGTTGCCTGCGCTCGCGCGTGGTGCGGCGCTGCGGTTTCTGCTGACGCGGCTTTATGACTGGCTCAATCCCGACCCGACGGCACTGGTCCGCCCGAAAGACCCGCGCGATTTCGCCAAGCGGCTGCGCTTTCACATGAAGGTCGCGACGCCCGCGGAGTATGGGCTTTGACGAAGCCTCCTGTCGAAATCTTCACCGACGGCGCATGTTCCGGCAATCCGGGACCGGGCGGGTGGGCGGCGATCCTGCGCTCCGGCACGCATGAACGCGAAATCTCCGGCGGCGAAACGGCGACGACCAACAATCGCATGGAGTTGATGGCGGTAATCAGCGCGCTGACGGCATTGCGCAAACCGTCCACCGTCACGGTTCATACGGATTCACGCTACGTGATGGACGGCATTACGAAATGGTTGCCGCGCTGGAAAGCCAATGGCTGGAAAACCACCGACAAGAAACCCGTGAAGAATGACGATCTCTGGCGCGCGCTCGAAACCGCGCTCGAAAGCCACGACGTGAAATGGCGCTGGGTGCGCGGCCATTCGGGCCATGTGGAAAACAGCCGCGCGGACGCATTGGCCCGCGCGGCGATTCCATTGCGCGATTAAAGCTGTTTCAGAACGTGTTCGGCGCTGGAGACGGAAAACGCGCCCGGCTCCTCCACATTCAATTCCTTCACCACGCCATGATCGACAACCATCGAGAAGCGCTGGCTGCGCTTGCCCATGCCGAAACGCGACGCATCCATTTCAAGACCGAGCTTCTGCGTGAAATCGCCATTGCCGTCGGCGAGCATCATCACCTTGTCGCCCGCTTTCTGCTGCTCGCCCCACGCGCCCATCACGAACGCATCGTTGACGGAAACACACGCAATCGCGTCCACGCCTTTCTGGTGCAATTCTTCGGCGTGCTGAATGAAGCCCGGCAGATGTTTCGCCGAACAGGTCGGCGTGAACGCGCCCGGCAGCGCGAAGACCACGACTTTCTTGTCCTTGAAGAAATCCTCGGTCGAAACCGGCTTCGGTCCGCCATCCTTCATTTGCATCAGCGTCGCCGAGGGAATGTGGTCGCCCACCTTGATTGTCATCGTCTTCTCCATTGTTGGCTGCGAGGGTTCTAGCCTAACCAACGCTGCCGGAAAAGGTTGCCGCGCCGCCGCCGAGGCCCTAACCTTTGACCATGGCCGCGAAGCCCAAGAACCACGCCGAAAGCAGCGACAATTTCCTCGAAGGCAAGCTGCTGATCGCGCTGCCGGGCATGCCCGATCCGCGCTTCGAGAAAAGCGTCATCTTCATGTGCGCGCATTCCGGCGATGGTGCAATGGGCATCATCATCAACAAGAAGGTCGAGGGACTGGCCTTCCGCGACATGATGAAGAAACTGGAAATCCGCGTCGGCGCGGGCACGCCCAATGCGCCGGTTCTGTTCGGCGGGCCGGTGCAGACTGGGCGCGGCTTCGTGCTCCATAGCGGCGAATTCGAAGGCAATGATTCAACCCTTTCCGTGACGGACGACATTTCGCTCACCGCCACGCTCGATGTCCTGCGCGCCATCGCGCAAGGCAACGGGCCGCACAAATCGCTGTTCGCGCTCGGTTATGCCGGCTGGGATGGCGGCCAGATCGAAAACGAAATTCGCGCCAATGGCTGGGTGCATTGCGATGCGGACAATGCGCTCGTGTTCGATTCCGATCTCGACTCCAAATGGAGCGGCGCGCTTAAAAAACTCGGCATCGATGCGTCCGGTCTATCGGCTCTGACTGGCCGGGCGTGAAAAATCATCCAGATCGGCATTGTGCGGCGCGGGCCGCTTGTGACCCGTCAGATCGTAATGCAGCGCGATGTAGTTGAGCGCCTCCGCCGCCGAAAGCGGCGCTGAAAAATGAAAGCCCTGCGCGAATTCGCAGCCGATTTGTTTCAGCCACATGGCATCGCGTTCGGTTTCCACACCTTCGACAATCACTTCGCGTTTCAGATCATGCGCCATCGTGACGATGGAATTGAGGAGCACCGCGCCATCGCCTTCATCCTCGGTTCCGGCATGGCGCGTGAGGAAACTCTTGTCGATCTTCACCGTGTCGAACGGCAAATCCTTCAACTGGCTCAGCGAGGAAAGCCCGGTGCCGAAATCGTCGATGGCAAGCCCTGCGCCCAGCGCGCGGATGCGTTCCAGCACCTCGAGTGTATCGGTGCCCGCGCCGACGGCACTTTCCGTGACTTCCAGTTTCAGCGTGCCCGGTTTGATCTGATCGCGCGCGATGAGACTTCCGACCAGTTCCTCGAATTCCGTATCGCGCAATTGCCGCCGCGCGACATTGACGCTGACGAACAGCGCAGGCTCCAGCGGAAAGAAATGTTGCCAATGCGCCAGATCATGCGCCGCGCGCTCCAGCGCAAAACGCCCCATCGAAACGATCAGGCCGGACGCTTCGGAATGGGCGATGAAATCGGCGGGGGAAATCAGCCCCTTCACCGGATGGTGCCAGCGCAGCAGCGCTTCGAAGCCCG
>DATCEI010000288.1:0-11176 GCA_036510185.1 Rhizomicrobium sp.
GCGAATCTGGCGCGTTGCCGGCAAAACTCTGGGCCTCATCATCGGAATAGCCGTGGAAATCGGGCAACAGGGCGTAGAGCGCCACGTCCTTTTCCTCGCCGCCGTCCCGCGCACTGTGGAAAACGAGGTAGTTGGCGGGCACCGCCAGCGCCAGGCCATGCACCGACAGGTGGACGACCTCTGTGTCGGCGGTCGGCCAGGGCTGTTCTTCCATCAGGGAACGGGGCGAGGGCCTTAAGTAATAGATCAGGAAAAGCGCCGAAAGCGCCGCCGTTATTACGAAAACAGCCAAAGGCAACAGCCATCCGGACTGTTTTTGGACCGGCCCTTCCGCGAAATCTGTACCCATCATGTCGTGCCTGCGCGCGCCCGCTTCGCGCCACACCTATATGTAGCACGACCGGGCCTTAAGGCGAGGAAAACGCGCGAACAGCCTTCGCAAAGCCACACCGCTGTGGCCTATATGCCCCATAGTGGAACAGATGGACCGCTTAACGGGCTGGTTTCATGGGCACGGGTGCTGCACTCTCCTGCCTATCCGAGGGGAAATGATGTTGAATTTTTTCCACGATCTTCTTGTTGCGATGTTCTCAACCGCGGCGGGCTTCACCGCTTCCGGCATCGTTTCCAATGTTTACCGGCTCATCGTCGGCAAGGCGGCCAATGACGGCAAGCTGATGCACACGGCCCATGTGGGCGTGATGGTGATCGCCGGCCCCAGCGTCATGTTTGAGAACGCCATGACTTCCCTGCGCGAGAAATCCTGTTCCATGGCGACATTCTGGCTGTCGGTGGCGGTGTCCGGCTATTGGAGCCTCGCTATCGGCCTCATCATCATGGAATTCGCGATCTACTTCGCGCACCGCTAGGGCGGTTTAGGTTTGAATTTATCCATATTTCCGTCATGGCCGGGCTTGACCCGGCCACCCATCGCGCTCGCGTCCGCGAGTGCAAAAGAGTCTTTCCGACGCATCGACATGCGTCGGATGGATGGCCGGATTAAATCCGGCCATGACGGTGGGATTTAATTCGATCCAAAGCGATTCTAAAGCACTGTGAGCATCCCCGCGACGAGGGGATGACGCACGATGTCCGCCTCACCCAGCCGGATCACCGAAATCTCCGGCACATGCTCCAGCCGCGTGGCGATATCGCCAAGGCCCGAAAGCCCGGCCAGCAGATCGGTCTGGTCCGGATCGCCCGTCAGCACCATGGTCGAGCGCCAGCCCAGCCGCGTCAGCAGCATTTTGAGCTGGCCATAGGTGCAGTTCTGCGCCTCGTCGATGACGATAAAACAATCGTTCAGCGTGCGCCCGCGCATATAGGCCACCGGCGCGATTTCGATGGCGCCGTCCGCCAGCAGCGCCTTCAGCCGCTTGGTGCCGAGGCGTTCGGTCAGCGCGTCGTAAAGCGGGCGCAAGTATGGCGCGAGCTTGTCCTGCAGATCGCCGGGCAGGAAGCCGAGGCTCTCGCCCGCCTCCACCGCCGGGCGCGACAATACGATGCGGCCCACGCGGCCCGCCTCCAGCGCCTCGACCGCCTTGGCGATGGCGAGATAGGTCTTGCCGGTGCCCGCAGGCCCTAGCGCCACCACGACCGCGCGCTCATCGATGGCTTCGATCAGACGCGCCTGTGTCGGGCTCATCGCCCGTATGTTTTTTACATATTTTCGATCGCGCGGCTGATCGTCGAGCGGACTCCAGCCGCTTTGCGTGGGAAAGAGTGGGTGAACATTAGGCGCTTCGCGGAAACCATGGTCACGGGATTTTTGACGCGTGGAACGCTTGGGCATGGAAGCTCCCTTGGTGTGAACAGGTGATGGGATGATTGCGCGCGGCGATTTTGCGGCGATGTGCGTGGGTAGGCGAAGGTGGCCGCCGGACCCTGGTATGCGATAGGACTCGATCTATCCCGCAACTGAACCGCCTCACGCTTGCGACTCAGAAAGAACAAAGAAAGCGTAGCGCCTTTTGTGTGTCAGTACGATTATGGTTCAATGCAATTCATAGAGGTCCGATATGCCGATTTATACGCTGAACGATTTCGCGCCCGAACTTCCGTCCGCGGACGAATGCTGGATCGCGCCCAGCGCGGTGCTCATCGGCCGGGTGCGGCTGCTGAAAAACGCAAGCGTCTGGTTCGGTGCGGTGTTGCGCGGCGACACGGACTGGCTGATTGTGGGCGAGAATTCCAACGTGCAGGACAATTCGGTCGTCCACGCCGATCCGGGGCAACCGACCACAATCGGCGCCAATGTCACGGTCGGGCACAATGTCATTCTTCATTCGGCGACGGTGGGTGACAATTCGCTGATCGGCATGGGCGCGATTATTCTTAACCGCGCCCGCATTGGACAACATTGTATCGTCGGCGCGAACGCGCTTGTCGCCGAAGGCAAGGAATTTCCCGACGGCACGCTTATTCTGGGAAGCCCCGCGCGCGTTGCCCGTGAATTGACCGAGCCGGAACGCATGATGCTGAAATTTTCCGCCGATCATTATGTCGAGAACCATCGTCGGTTTCGTGAGCAGTTGAAGCAGGTCGGGTGAGTTTGCGCAGATAGTGCTGCTTAAAACTAACCCCAACCCGTCATTGTCCGGTCCTGAGCTTTTGCGAAGGATCCGGGCAATCCATTTTCCTTTTCAAAAACAAATTGGATCACCCGGACGAGCCGGGTGATGACGGAAATACGGAAATGAGGATGTGTACTTAAACGAAGACCAAATCTACGACGCCACTTTGCGCGGTGCGCCGTCGTAAGCGCGGCTCCAGATGCGGCGGATGCGCGTGTCGGACTCAGGCCCGAAATTGAACCACGCCGCTTTGTCATGCGTGGCATCGACCACGAACAGCATGTCGAGCTTGCCCAATTTCTGCACCAGCGTGTTGCGCACGGAATTGACGCTCATGTCGCTGGTCAGAAGCCACACTTGCGGCAGAACCGCATAGGCGAGACCGAGATTGTGAATCTCTTCTTCAACGCCCGCGATCGAACGCGATTTCATGTCGGAGACGATGACGTAATGTGAAAGTTCGCCAGAACCTGTCTCGTCATCCTTGCGGCCGAAACGTACCGCTGGTGGATCTTCGGTGCTCAGCAATTGCGCAAGCGCCTTGGGTTCGGGACGCATGCGAAAGAAATTCGCAAGCGTGCCGTCTTCATTCGCGGCGCGATAATGATTCTCGCCTTTTTTGGCGACAAGCGACGATGGTGCAAGCCTGCCTTCCGATGCGAAGGCTTGCATTTGGGCATCCGTGTAGGGGCCGTACGTCCGTCCCCCCACGCTCACGGTCCAGCTGTCTGACATGCTTTCAACCTGAGAACTGACCGGAGGGTAGAATTAAATGGTTACTTAACTCTTGCCGGTTTGCGTAAAGACGCGCGAAGCTCGCCCCGTTCCGGAACAATTTGGAGGGTTTTCATGGCCGATTTCGAGTTCTGCAAGGTCGAACGGGAGGGTCCGTTGACCATCATCACACTAAACAGGCCGGAGGTGATGAACTCGCTTCATCCCCCCGCGACCGAAGAACTGGTGGGAGTCTTCGACCGATTCGCGGCCGATCCCGAGCAATGGGTGGCCATCGTGACAGGGGCGGGCGAGCGCGCGTTTTCGGCAGGCAACGACCTCAAATACACCGCCATGCATGGGCCGGTGGTGCTGGGGCCGACGGGCTTCGCAGGTCTGACCAACCGCTTCGATCTCGACAAGCCGGTGATTGCAGCCGTGAACGGGCTTGCCATGGGGGGCGGATTCGAGATCGCGCTTGCCTGCGACATCATCATTGCGGCGGAAACGGCCGTGTTCGCTCTGCCGGAGCCGCGTGTGGGATTGGCGGCGCTCGCGGGCGGGCTGCATCGCCTGCCGCGCGAGATCGGCACCAAGCAGGCGTTGGGCATGATTCTCACCGGGCGTCGCGTGAGTGCGGCGGAAGGAAAATCGCTGGGCTTCGTCAATGATGTCGTGCCGGCGGCCGATGTGATGGCCACCGCGAAGAAATGGGCACAGCAGATTCTCGAACTCAGTCCAATGTCAGTGCGCGCGTCAAAGCAGGCGGTCTATCGCGGATTGACGGAGGCGTCTGTCGCCGACGGACTCCAGAATCAATATTCCTATCCGGCGATGCAGGCGATGTTCCGCAGCGAAGATTTGATGGAAGGCCCGATGGCGTTCGCGCAAAAACGTCCGCCGCAATGGAAGGGGAAGTGAAGCCGCGCGATTAAATTATAACCGTCATGGCCGGATTTAATCCGGCCATCCATCCGACGCATGTCCATGCGTCGAAGGGATTCATTTGCAACCGCAGACGCGGTCGCGATGGGTGGCCGGGTCAAGCCCGGCCATGACGATAAATAAAAAACAAACCCCGGCTCGATGAGAGCCGGGGTTGTTTCATTCAAATCACACTCACCTGAAATGCCAGCCGCCGTCGTGTTCGCGGCAGGCGACACCATCACGGCCGAATTTCTCGCCATGGCGGAAGGTCACTTCGCGGAAATCGCGGCAGAGATCGCCGTTATCCCAATATTCGCGCGACGTCACGATCCAGCCATGCGCGCCGGTACGGGGGTTTTCCCATTCATAACGGCGGCCAACCGGGCCTTCGAACGCATCATTATAAACGCGGAAGGCGTAGGGCCTGTCCTGGCAATCCATATCGTGGCCGATTGCGTTGCCCGCGAGGCCGCCGAGAATCACGCCGCCGACAACCGCGCCGCCATTGCCGTGGCTGACCGCGCCGCCTATGAGCCCGCCCGCGATGGCGCCCAGCACCGTGCCCGCGGTTGTGTTCTGCTGACGGCAATCGTCGCCGTAATAATCGCGCGGTTGCGCCACCGCAGCGCCAGTGCCCGCCGTCAGCGCCAGCATGGCCGCCGCGGCAATCATTCCTGTCTTCTTCATCGTCTTCTCCTTAGTTTGGCGAGCGAGGCGACCGATGGCGCTCCGTCCCGCTTCCAATATCGTCATCTTCCAATTCGCGCGCTGAACCCCGACTGAATGGATTGAGGCCGGATTGGGGCGCGCGACCCGACTCAAGTCCGGGAACTATCGCCCAAAGCTTTCGTTCCGCGAACAGGGGATTTTGGGTGCAAAGCAGCAAAATGACGACACGGGACTGTGAATTCTCCAGGTCAGGAGAAAGCCCTAAGCTGCGGTAGAATTTATGCTTTCAGGGATTTTCCATGCGCCGTTTGATATTTGCCGCCGCAGCGGCGTTCGCTTTTCTTTCGCCGGCATGGGCCGACGAGACGGTGCCGATGGCCCAACTGCCCCGCGTGGCCGTGCCCCAGCATTACAGAGTGCATTTGACCGTCGATCCCAAAGCGGCGCGGTTTTCCGGCCATTCGGAAATCGATGTGACATTCAAGGAAGCGCGCAAAGCGATTTTCATCGACGCACGCGACATGCATCTGGCGCGCGCTGTGGCGCGGCTGCCATCCGGCAAAACAATTACCGCGCATCTGAAACAGGTGCATGTCTCCGGCATCGCGCTGATGACATTCGATGCGCAAGTGCCCGCGGGCAATACAACGCTGATTTTCGATTACGACGCGCCTTATAATGAATCGCTCGAAGGCCTCTACAAAGTGGAAGACAAGGGCAGGGCCTACGCCTTCACGCAGCTGGAGAACAGCGATGCGCGCCGCGTGTTTCCGTCTTTCGATGAGCCGGGATTCAAAACGCCGTTCGATATAAGCGTCACTGTGCCTGCCGAGGATAAAATTGTCGGCAACACGCCGATTGCATCGTCAAAAACCGCGAATGGCATGACGACGAGCGTGTTCGAAACCACGCGGCCATTGCCGACCTATCTCATCATGCTGGCGATTGGGCCGCTGGATATTGTCGATAATGGTTCGGCGCCGCCCAGTGCGGTGCGCGCGCGGCCCGTGCCGTTGCGCGGCGTGAGCGCGGCCGGCATGAGTTCGCGGCTCGCCTATGCACTGGTCCAGACGCCGAAGATCGTCCTTTCGCTCGAAAAATATTTTGGCATCGCCTATCCCTTCCAGAAGCTCGACGTTCTGGCAGTGCCGGACTTCGCGGCAGGCGCGATGGAAAATGCGGGCGCGATCACATTCCGCGAAAACCTGCTGCTGCTGACGAAAGATGCGCCCATCGACCAGAAGCGCCAATCTCTCATCGTGCAGGCGCATGAAACAACGCATCAATGGTTCGGCGATCTCGTCACGCCCGCATGGTGGGACGACATCTGGCTCAATGAATCTTTCGCCGAATGGATGGAAGGCAAGGATGCGCAAATGGTGCGGCCCGATCAGGATTTCGGGCGCGAAACGCTTGTGGGCGGACTGGACGTGATGGACCTCGACGAATTGCCGAGCGCGCGGCAGATTCGCGAACCCGTCAACAATCCCGACGACATCGACAATGCGTTCGATGATATCACTTACGACAAGGGCGCGGCGGTGCTGGAAATGTTCGAGAGCTATCTCGGTGAGCAGGCGTGGCGTTCGGGCATTCACGCCTATCTGACGAAATTCGCGGGCGGAAACGCCACGCAGGACGATTTCATCGGCACAATTGCCGCCGACAGCAGGCATCCGGAGATTGTGCCCGCGTTTCATTCCTATATCGATCAACCGGGCATTCCGTTCATGCACATTGCGCTCGCCTGCGAGGACGGCAAATCCATCGCGCATGTGACTCAAAGCATGTACACGCGCATCGGCCTTGCGCCCAGGCAGCGGCAATGGAATGTGCCGATGTGTTTCGAGGCGGGCGGCAAGAAAGTCTGCAAGCTGATCGACACACAATCGGCCGTGGTGCCACTGGGCGGTCCATGTGGTGAAACCGTCATGCCGAATGCGGATGGCAAAGGCTATTACCGCTTTGCGTTCGATGAAGCGGGCTGGCGCGCGTTGATCGATGCGTCGCCGAAGTTGAACGCCGCCGATCAGGTGACGTTGTTCTACAATGTCTATGCGGCTATGCGCGCGGGGCAGGCGAGTGCCGCCGATTTCTTCGGCGTGACCGCAAAGCTCGCGCCTGTTGCGAAATGGGATTTGCTGGATGCGATGCGCGCCAAATTGCATGAATTGCGTGTGAGCCTGCTGGCGCCCGCTGACATGGCGGCCTATCGCGCCTTTGTCGGCCGCACCTTCCGCGCGCGGCTGAATGCGGCGGGCCTGCTTCCAAAGGCGAATGATTCCGTGCCGAACGCGCTCGCGCGCGAAAGGCTTATCGCGCTGATGGTGAGCGAAGCGCGCGATCCAGCTACGATTGCCGCACTCGCGCCCAAGGCGAAGGCCTATCTCGACAGCGACGGCAAGAATGCGGGCGGACTCACACGCGATGTTCTGACTCAGGCCGTTCGCGCCGGGTTGATTTCACGCGGGCACGCCTTCAGCGATGCAGTGTTTACGGCTCTCACCAAAACCGACGACGAGGATTTCCGCCGCGCCATGATCAGCGCCGCGAGCATTTCGGAGGATCGCGCGTTTCTTGACCGTGTCACGGCTTATGCGCTGACGCCGAAATTGCCCGTGGGCGACATGTACTATGTGGAGCGTTATTTCGGACAGGAGCCGGTTGCGCGCGCAGCGCTGTGGAACTGGCTTAAAACGAATTTCGCGGCAATCGAGAAACGGGAATCGTCCGACGGTATGTCAAACGTGTCGAATGTCATGCAGGATGCCTGCAGCGCGGACGCCAAGAGCGATCTGCATGCTTTCGTTGCGCCGAAAACAAAAGAACTCACCGGCAGCGAACGCCCTCTCGCGGAGAACGAGGAGCGCATCGACCTGTGCATGGCGCTGAAACAGGCGAAGGGCGCGGAGATTGAAGCGGCGTTGAACGCTGCGCGCTAGTACGTCCGCGCCTTCGGCGGAATGTATTCCACGTCGTTCGACAGCGTGTAGGTGTGTACGGGCCGGTAATCGATCTTCACCCAGCCGGTTTCGGGATCGAGCCAGGCCAGCGTGTGTTTCATCCAGTTCTGGTCGTCGCGATTGGGGCAATCTTCGCGGGCGTGCGCGCCGCGCGACTCCATGCGGTTGACCGCGCCTTCGATGGTGACGACGGCCTGTTGCAGCAGGTTGACGAATTCCAGCGTCTCCACGAGATCGCTGTTCCAGATCATCGAGCGGTCGGACACGGCAATATCGGACATGCCTTTGTAAAGTTCGTCGATGCGCGTGCGGCCCTTGGCGAGCGTTTCGCCGGTGCGGAAAACCGCTGCGTCTTCCTGCATGGCCTTCTGCATGGCGAGCCGCATCTGCGAGGTGGGCGTGCCACCTTTGGCGTTGCGGAAATGATCGAGGCGGGCAAGCGCGTCATCGCCCGCGCCCTTCGGCAGGTCGGCGTGTTTCTCGTTTGGCGTCACGGCTTTGGCCGCCGCGACGCCAGCCGCCTTGCCGAACACGACAAGATCGATCAGCGAATTGGAGCCTAAGCGGTTCGCGCCATGCACGGACACGCAGGCCGCTTCGCCCACCGCCATCAGGCCGGGAATGATTGTATCGGGATTGCCGTTCTTCAGCGTGACGGCCTCGCCCGTATAGAGGCATGGGATTCCGCCCATATTGTAATGGACGGTCGGCAGAACCGGGATCGGTTCCTTGGTCACGTCCACGCCCGCGAAAATGCGCGCGCTTTCGGAAATACCGGGCAGGCGTTCGTGAATGATCTTCGGGTCGAGATGCGAAAGATGCAGGTGGATGTGGTCCTTGTGCGGGCCGACGCCGCGGCCTTCGCGAATTTCGATCGTCATGGCGCGGCTCACCACATCGCGCGAGGCGAGGTCTTTGGCGTTGGGCGCATAACGCTCCATGAAACGTTCGCCTTCGGAGTTGGTGAGATAACCGCCTTCGCCGCGCACGCCTTCGGTGATGAGCACGCCCGCGCCGAAAATGCCCGTAGGATGGAATTGCACGAATTCCATATCCTGCAGCGGCAGACCTGCGCGCAGCACCATCGCGTTGCCGTCGCCGGTTTGCGTGTGCGCGCCGGTGCAGGAGAGATAGATGCGCCCATACCCGCCGGTCGCGAGGATCACTTTATGCGCGCGGAAGCGATGGATCGTGCCGTCGTCCAGATTCCACGCCATCACGCCGCGCACAGCGCCTTCTTCCATGATGAGGTCGAGCGCGAAATATTCGACGAAGAAATTCACTTCGTGCTTCACGCATTGTCCGTACAGCGTGTGCAGGATCGCGTGGCCCGTGCGGTCGGCGGCAGCGCAGGTGCGCTGCGCGATGCCCTTGCCATAATGCGAAGTCATGCCGCCGAAAGCACGCTGATAAATCTTGCCTTCTTCGGTGCGCGAAAACGGCACGCCGAAATGTTCCAGTTCGTACACCGCTTCCGGCGCATTGCGGCAGAGATATTCGATGGCGTCCTGATCGCCCAGCCAGTCCGAACCTTTCACGGTGTCGTACATGTGCCAGCGCCAGTCGTCCTCACCCATATTGCCGAGCGCTGCCGAAATGCCGCCTTGCGCCGCCACCGTATGGCTGCGCGTGGGGAACACTTTGGTGATGCAGGCCGTGCGCAGCCCTTGCGCGGCACACTCCAGTGTCGCGCGCAGCCCCGCGCCGCCCGCGCCCACAACAACAACATCGAATGTATGATCGGTGATCGGATAAGCGGTCATAGCGCAATCTTCAAAATGGCGAACAGGCACAGTGCGCCGACCAGCCAGCCGAAGGCGCGGTTAAGCAGGAACAACGCGATCTTCTGGCTCTCGACGTGAATGTAATCCTCGATCACCACCTGAATGCCTAGCGTCATGTGAATGATTGTGGCGATGACGAACAGGATCATCAGCACGGCATGCAGCGGTTGCGCGAGATAAACGACAGTTGCGTCCGGCCCACCGCCTGCGATGCGATACACCGCGCAGGCAAACCACAGCATCAGCGGGATGAGGGCTGCCGCCGTCGCGCGCTCACGCCAGAAATGTTGCGTGCCGGAACGCGACGCGCCCAATCCTTCGACGCGGGAATATTGTGTGGTCATCGCACATATCCTCCGGCAAATGCGAAGAACGCGATGGCCGTTATGGCAGACAACAGGAACACGATGATGCCCGTCGCATTCGCCGTCTTTACCGCGAAACCGTAACCGGAATCCCAGGCCAGATGCCGAATGCCGTTGAAGAAGTGAAAGGCCCCGGCCAGCGTGATGCCGAACAGAACAATCTGCCCGATGATCGAATGCGCGGCGCTCGCGAAATCCGCGTAAGCCTCCGGCCCCGATGCCGCCGCGATCAGCCACCACGCCATGATCGCCGCTCCTGCCGTCAGCCCCATACCGGTGAAGCGGTGCAGGATCGATGTCGCCATCGTCACGGGCCAACGATAAATTTGAAGATGCGGCGAGAGCGGGCGCGCCTGCGGATGATCCGCCATGAATCCCTCGAAAAACCAAAGCCGAAGCGGCGCGAGTGTAGGGATGGATGCCTCCCAGTCAATCGTTGAGCGCAAGCGCCGCCTCTAATAACGTCGCCGGTGATTCTCCAAGGGATGCGCCGTGAAATTGCGCCGCCTCGCGACGATTTCAGCGCTTGCGGCCTTTGTCGCGGGTTGCGCGACGCATCCGCCGCCATCGCCTGCGCCGTCCTCCAATCAGGTGCGTGTGCCGCCGGAAGCGGGAATCTACAAGATCGGCAATCCCTATCAGGAAGAGGGCGTCTGGTATTACCCACGCGAGCAGCCCGATTACGACGAAACAGGCGTGGCCTCGTGGTATGGGCCGCAGTTCCACGGTCAGCGCACATCGGACGGCGAAATCTTCGACCAGAATTCCATCAGCGCGGCGCATCGCACGCTGCCGATGCCCGTCAATGTGCGCGTGACGAATCTGGAGAATGGCCGCTCGCTCATCGTGCGCGTGAACGATCGCGGGCCGTTTGCGCGCGGACGCATAATCGATTTGTCGGCACACGCGGCCGATCTTCTGGGCTTCAAACTGGCGGGAACCGCGCGCGTGCGCGTGACCTATATCGCCCGCGCCGACCTGCCCAACGGCCAGCCCCAGCCGGAGGCCGAAACGCCTACCGTCATCGCGACCGCGCTGCCAGCAGCACCCACGGCCAAGGTGGATACGGGTGCGCTTAATATCGTGCCGGGCGCGCCGGTGGCACCGCCTGTGCAGGTGGGCGTGTTGCCCGCACCCCTGCCGCCCACGCCGCCGCCCGTGCCCGCCGCCGCCGAAGCGGA
>DATCEI010000289.1:0-3729 GCA_036510185.1 Rhizomicrobium sp.
GGCGACGGCATGGACGAGATGACGATAACCACATCAACCGCAGTGGCAGCACTCGCCAAAGGCAAAGTCACACACCACACCGTGCGCCCCGCCGATGCGGGCCTTTCGGTGGCCACGCTCGCGGACATCAGAGGCGGCAGCGCGGAAGAAAACGCAGGCGCCATCCGCAAATTGCTGGACGGCGGCAAAGGCGCATTCCGCGATATCGTGCTGCTGAACGCGGCCGCAGCTCTGATCGTGGCGGACAGAGCATCCGGCCTGCCCGAAGGCGTGGCGCTTGCGGCGGGTGCGCTCGACACGGGCCGGGCCAAGCGCGCGCTTGCAACGCTTGCCGAAGTGTCGCATAGCGCGCCATGACCATTCTCGACGACATCGCAATTTACAAACACCGCGAAATCGCGGAGGCGAAAGCACGCATTCCGCAAAGCGAAATCGAAAAGCTCGCTCGCGCCGCCAAGCCGACGCGCGGTTTTCGCGCCGCGTTGATGGAGAAAAAAGCATACGATCAGTTCGGCCTCATCGCGGAAATAAAAAAGGCCAGTCCGTCCAAAGGCCTTATCCGCGCGGATTTCGATGTGCGTGCGCTGGCGCATGCTTATGAACAAGGCGGTGCGACGTGCCTCTCCGTGCTCACTGACACGCCATCGTTTCAGGGCGCGCCCGTCTATCTCTCGCAGGCGCATGAAACCACGCATCTGCCCGTGCTGCGCAAGGATTTCATGTTCGAGCCTTATCAGGTGGCCGAAGCGCGTGCCTGGAGCGCGGATTGTATTCTTATCATCATGGCCTGCGTGACCGATGCGGAGGCACGCGAACTTCTCGCTGCCGCGCGCACATGGAACATGGACACGATTGTCGAAGTACATGACGAAGCCGAACTCGACCGCGCGCTGACGCTCGACGCTGACATGATCGGCATCAACAATCGCGATCTGAAAACATTCGAGACGGATCTGAACGTCACGCGCCGCCTTGCCCCGCGCATTCCAAAAAACAAACTCGTCATCGCCGAAAGCGGCCTTAACGCGCGCAGCGATCTTTATGCGCTGGCCGACATGGGTGTCACCACATTCCTGATCGGCGAGAGCCTGATGCGCGCCGCCGATGTCGCCGCCGCCACGCGCGCGCTGATCGGCTGATGAAGAAGCTCAGCCATCTCGATGCACGCGGCGCGGCGCGCATGGTCGATGTTTCTGATAAGCCCATCACACAACGCGAAGCCATTGCCGAAGCCATCATCGCACTTTCGAAAGACGGATATGCCGCCGCAATTTCCGGCAACGCGAAAAAAGGCGATGTGTTCGCGGCCGCGCGCATCGCCGGAATCATGGCGGCGAAAAAAACTTCCGAATTGATTCCGCTGTGCCATCCGATTGCACTCACCAAAGCCGCCATCGAATTCGAACCGCACGCCAAACGTCGTGCCATCCGCGTGATCGCCACCGCCAAAACCTCCAGCCAGACCGGCGTGGAAATGGAAGCGCTGACGGCGGCAAGCGTGGCAGCACTCACGATCTATGACATGGTGAAGGCGGTGGATCGCGGCGCGGTGATTGAAACCATTCGCCTGCTCGCGAAATCCGGCGGCAAAAGCGGCGCGTCTCGCGCGAAATCCAAATGATCTCCGTCGAGGAGGCAACCGCGCGCATCACTGCCGCGTTTGCGCCTGTCGGTCACGAAACGATTGCGCTGGGCGATGCGTTCGGCCGCGTTCTCGCATCCGATGTGCGCGCGAAACTGGCGCAACCGCCCTTCCCTGTTTCCTCGATGGATGGTTATGCCGTGCGCGCGGATGACGCCGCCTCGCCAACCATTTTGCGCGTCATCGGGGAATCGCAGGCCGGTCATCCTTTCGCAGGCAGCGTGAACGCCGGCGAAGCCGTGCGCATTTTCACCGGCGCGGTTGTGCCCGATGGCGCGGACGCGATTGTGATTCAGGAAGACACCGAAGCGGACGGCGCGAACGTCCATATTAAAGTGTCGGCGCAAAAGGGCCGCCACATCCGCGTCGCGGGACTCGATTTCAAGGCGGGCGATGTTCTGGCGCGCGCAGGCCGACGCCTCACCGCGCGCGATCTGGCACTGATTGCGGCGGGCGATATTGCCCAACTCGGCGTGCGCCGCCGCCCGCGCATCGCCTTTGCCGCCACGGGCGACGAACTTTCGCGGCCCGGCGAGGCCCGCAAGCCCGGCGGCATCGTCGCTTCTTCCGTGTACGGATTATCGGCGATGATTGCGGAATGGGGCGGCGAGCCAGTCGATCTGGGTCTGTTGCCCGATACGGTGGAGGCGTTCGCGCATCTGCCGCAAGCGGCGCGCGGCTGCGACCTCCTCATCACGTTGGGCGGCGCGTCCGTCGGCGACCGCGATCTCGTGCGGCAGGCGCTGGGGCCGCTGGGCCTGGAACTCGATTTCTGGAAAATCGCCATGCGGCCGGGCAAGCCGCTGATCTTCGGGCGGCTGGGGAACACGCCGTTTTTGGGCCTGCCGGGCAATCCGGTTTCGACGCTGGTTTGTACGCTTCTGTTCTTGAGGCCCGCGATGGAAGCGATGCTGGGAACCGAGCCATCTGGCGCGCACGCGCGGGCGCGATTGGCCACCCCGCTGCCCGTCAATGATTCGCGTCAGGATTACATTCGGGCGCGGCTCGCCTGGCGCGACGGCGAGCCTTGGGCAGAGCCGTTTTCCGTGCAGGATTCCTCGATGTTGAGTGTTCTGGCCGCCGCCGACGCCTTGATTATAAGGCCTCCGCGCGCGCCCGCCGCCAGCACTGGTGAGGCGGTGGAAATCCTCGCACTATCCCCTGAATTTCCACGTTGACAGGCCGCAGGAACCAAAGTAGAACAATTTTCCATGTTTCGGATTTGTTCGGGCATGGCCCGGCTAGGAGATATGGAATGCTGACCCGCAAACAATATGAATTGCTGATGTTCATCCATGAGCGGGTGCGGGAGACCGGCATACCGCCGTCTTTCGACGAGATGAAGGATGCGCTGGACCTGAAATCCAAATCCGGCATCCACCGGCTGATCATGGCGCTGGAAGAACGCGGCTATCTCCGGCGCATGGAAAAACGGGCGCGCGCGCTCGAGATTTTGAAGCTGCCCGAAAATGTTTCAGACAATCTGCGGCCCGCGACGACGCGAAGTCAGGCACAGCGGCTCAACCAGCCCACAGCCGCGCGGCATACGCGGGGCGAGAACCGCATTCAGGCGGATGCGCGTGGCGCAGGCGCGCCCCGTAAGGCCGCTGAGAGCGAAGGCGCCATGCAGGTGCCGCTCGTCGGCCGGATCGCGGCAGGCACGCCTATCGAGGCGCTGCAACACCGTATCGGCGATGTGCCGGTGCCGGCGGGGATGATCGGGCGCGGCGGTTCCCACTACGCGCTGGAAGTGACCGGCGATTCGATGCTGAACGCGGGCATTCTCGACGGTGACACCGTGATTATTCAGGAAGCCGACACGGCCCAGACGGGCGATATCGTGGTGGCGCTGGTGGACGATCAGGAAGCCACGCTGAAACGCCTGCGGCGGCGCGGCGATTCGATTGCGCTGGAGGCGGCGAACCCGGCCTATGAAACGCGGCTCTACGGGGCGGATCGCGTGCGGGTTCAGGGCAAGCTCGTGGGGCTTATCCGCCGCTATTGAAGTCTTTCGGTTCGCGCGGTTTGCGGCTCTGGCTCCAGGGCCGCTCTCCGCGCTCGCCCTGAACAGTGTGCATTTTTATTTT
>DATCEI010000290.1:0-23106 GCA_036510185.1 Rhizomicrobium sp.
GAGCTTATGCCGAAGCGGAATTCGGCAGAGCGTAGAAGCTGCTGCGCAGCCACTTCACCCTCCCCCTTGAGGGGGGAATTATATACTTGACTCCCCATCATTTCCAACCATTCCCGTGAATGGCCGCGAATAGCCCGATGCCGATAATCAGTATCCAGATTAGCGGCATAAACCACGGATTGTTTTTGAAGAAGTGATGGTTCTGACAGGCCGCGCCCCGTTGGTGCGCGGAGTACCCGCGCACGTTGACGGCCTTGCCGCAGTTTTCGCAGATTCTCGTCTTGGCGTTCACGACGTATCGTTCTTTCTATGCGGCCCGCGCGGTTTCGGCGGGTTCGCCGCATCAATCAGCGCCACCATTATCAGACATTTCCCAAAGTGATTATACTGGGAATCAGGGGATAGGACGGCCATCCGATAAGCGCGGCACTCCGGCGCGCTTCCCCTATTTCTTTGCGGAGCCCTACCGGAGTGGGGATGGCGAATAAGAGGGGCGCAGCGCCCAAAGACAGTACGCCCGCTGGAATTACGCCCGAAGAATTCTCAACGTGGCTTGTCCCGCGCGAAGCATTAGATAGCGTTCTCCATGTCACAAATGCGGAGACGGCTAACAAAGCGATTCTGCGCAGACTCCAAGGCGAGCTTGTTAAAGCTGTCGCAGAGCAATCGAAGTCCGAAATACCATTCAGCGCACCCACAATCAGGCGATTTTTCGAGATACCTGGCCCATATTGGGATCACTTAACATCCGAAGATTTTTGGAACAGCGGCGATGTCGACTTTCGCCTAAACAGCTTTCACCATCTCAACTTCCGCGAAGAAATCGTCAGGTGCTTTAACGTTCGCTTTGAGCCGAGGGGCATCCGCGAACTGATTGACGGCTTGCCGAAGAAAGCGGTGCCGTCATCGCCCATCTCATCCGCACCAAAGCCAGCGAAGTCCGCCGCCCGCTCAGCAGAGCAGACAACCGCTGTGTCGGCGTCGCCTAACAGAGGTGGCCGCCCCAAGTATGACTATTGGGATGACCTTTGGACTGAAATGTGCCGTCAGATTTATGCAGGAGATCTGAATCACAAGAAGCAGGCCAACATCGAAAAGGCAATGTTGGATTGGGCAGCAAAACACCGCCACAACATGAGCGAGCCGTCGGCACGCCTACGCGCAAGAAAGCTTTTTGCTGCGCTGGAGAAAGAGGATAAAAACCGAGGATAAAAACCGGTTTTTATCCCTTTTTACCCCTTAATATCCGACACTTAGCCGACAATCAGCTACAAACGAAAAATGCCGCCCTCACGAGGCGCCATTTCAACCTAATCCAGTGTATCGCTGGAGAAAGGATAGGTACTTAGTGCGTTTTGTCGAACGCGCGATAATAACGCGCCACGTTTGATAGCAAATCCCCCTGAATCCGGCAACGGGTCAGGGGGATGATTTTGGCTTTCGCCGTTTTTTCTTCTTCTGTGATTTTGCTGGCTTCGCCGCATTCTTCTTTGACGGGCCGTAGGCTAGGAGCGCGTCGGTCATTTTATCCAGCGCCGCGATATTCACCTTCATCCGATCAAATCCTCATAGGTGAGGCGCGGGCCAAACGATGCGGACATGAGGCTCGCCAAGCGTTCCAGAGTGTGGTTCTGAACCGCGCCATCATTCAAGCGGAACGTGAACTCATTGACGTAGCGGTGCAGATGTTTCGGGCTAGTGTGGTGATAAACGCCATAGACGCCGCGTTTCATAACCGCCCACACGCTTTCGATTCCGTTTGTCGTTACGTCGCCGCGAACGTATTCGCCCGCGCCGTGCCTGATCTGCTCATGCCCGTACTCCGGCGCAAGGCCAATATAGGCACCGTGTTCATCGGTATGGATCATCGAACCCGGCGCGATATGGTTGCGAATGTGGCCTTTGATCGTCGCGCCGTCGTTGTGTTCAATCGGAAGGGCTTTAAGGCGTCCGCCACGTTCCCTTATCCCAAGAACAGCGGACTTGCCGACGCCGCCTATACGAACGGGAAGCCGTTTGTGCGCGTGCTTGTTCTTTTCTTTGCCGCCGAAATAAGCCTCATCAACCTCAACCGTGCCGCTCAACGTGGTCAAATCGTTTCCGCAAGCTTCGCGAATTCGGCCCAGCATAAACCACGCGGATTTTTGCGTGATGCCGATTTCTTTGGCGAGTTGCAGGCTGGAAATCCCTTTGCGCGCCGTCATAAGCAGGTACATGGCATAGAGCCATTTATGCAGCGGAATATGTGACCGCTCGTAGATCGTGCCTGTGCGAACGGTAAAATCGGTCCTGCAAGCGTTGCAGCGATAAAAGCCATTCTTGCGCGGGGCGATGCGCTTCGCTTCCTGACAGGCCGGGCAAACCGCACCGTTCGGCCAGCGGCGAGCTTCTATGTAGGCCCGCGCCGTTGCTTCATCCGGGAACATCTGGAAAAGCTGGAAGGTGCTGATCGTTGAACGGCTCATTGGGTAGTCCTCATCTGTTAGGTAGATGATTACCCAATTCGGTTTAGGGAGTCAAGTATATAATTCCCCTTGAGGGAGGGTCGAAATTTGTGAAGCGCAGCGAAGCAAATTTCGGGGAGGGGGCCAGCAGCGGCGTCCATACCCCTCCCCGAAGCCGTCTTTGCACTTATGTGCAAATCCGCCTTCGACCCTCCCTCAAGGGCGATTATCCGGCAGTTGACTTGCGGAATCGGCGGGGTTATCGCTCGTTTCGACAGGCCGTTATTTTATGTGCTGCGACGATAGGCTTCTGGGCCATCTTCAATGAATCCGGGTGGTGTATCGGAACTGACACCGGGATCGATGCCCCACCATCGGAAACAAAATCTTGTTTCATGGGCCTTTCCGAAAACATCCCTAAAGCTGAGGAAACCATAGACCCAGAAAATAGCGGTGCCATCTGCGATGGCGTCTTGCTGACCTTCGGAGAGGCCAAAATTCGCTGGGGATCGCAGAGTAAATTCGCCGCCATCCGCTTCGATTACGGAGCCTGTCCGCAAATCGGCCCCAATCGTATAACGTGGGTCGGGAGGCAAAATATCAGCAGCTCTGTGCTGGGCGAAGATTTGGATGAGATGCGCGGGACTTTTCCCGTAGTTCTTGAACGTCAAGTCCACAAAAGTTATCCGTGCTGGGGCCGCCTCCATTATCCGCCTTGGCGGTTGACCGCGCGAAGGCTCTCCTTTTTCGTACAGCAAAATTTCGTGCAAAACGACAACGGGCAGCGCGACCGCTACAGCGGCCTCGGCGGCCAATTTTGCTGCGTTGGCAGAGTTTCCGGTAACGATCCAAAGACCGATGGTCGAAATCACCAATGCTATGGTGGCAAAAGCTGTGATCGCACTCCCGTTCTCATCAGCGAAGAATCCACCGCATTCAAACATCGTTTTGATGCGATCTTCGAGCTTGGAGGCATCATTGTCGGTTTCGTATCGTTCGTACTTGGCCTCGCATGTTTGGTAAGACGATGATAACATTGCGACCCATACGAAAGCACCAACGGCTAGAAGAAATAAAGCAACAGCCAAAAATATGTGCGCGCGTCTCAGCATCCGCGAATTGCCGCGCCGAAAATATCGGCGTTGTTGCGGTTGTTGTAACGGAACTCAAATTCCGCGACGTACAGCGGGAGATATTTGCGGCTAACTTTGTGGTACGTGCCGACAACGCCACGCTTAATCAGCGACCAGAAACCTTCAATCGTGTTTGTGTGGATTGCACCGACAACGTAGTTCTTTGCCTGATGGCGGACGGCATGGTGTGGGTAATCGGGCGACAGGCGGCGATAGCTGCTATGTTCGTCAGTAGCCAACACGCTCACCTTGTCGGAAACGAACTCGCGGACGAAGCTCTCGAAAGTTTCGGTCTTTGTGTTCTCGATTACGCGGGCAACGATGTTCCCCTTGCGTTGAGCCGCACCAATCACAATGAACTTGTCAGAACCTTCACCGCCGACGCCGCCCTTTTTCTTATCCCAATGGCGGTTTTTGTCGTGCCCGCCGATGTAGGTTTCATCGACTTCCACAATGCCAATGAGTTTGCGGAATTTCTGATCCGCCAAACCAGCGCGGATGCGATGGCACATGCTCCACGCGGTTTGATAGGAACCCGTCCCGATTACGCGATGGACTTCCAAGGCGCTCACGCCTTTCTTGCTGGTGAGCATCATGTGGATGACGCGGAACCATTCGCGCATCGGATATTTGGTGTTCTCGAAAATCGTCCCCACAAGCACAGAGAAACGGTAGGACGTGCCCTTTTCGGAACAGGCGTAGCACTGCCAGTTGAAGGCGCGCGTGCCGTGCTCGCTCACTTCGACATTGCCACAGCGGGGGCAAGCGACGCCCGTGGGCCAGCGGTTTGCAGCGAGATAAGCCTTGCAGGCGTCATCCGTGGGGAAGGCCGCTTCCCATTGCCGGACTGTCATTTGGTGTATGCGTTTGCTGGTCTTTTTCACGGTCCCACGCCCTTCAATTACCTTGAAAGGAATG
Source organism: Rhizomicrobium sp. (assembly GCA_036510185.1). Classification (GTDB taxonomy): domain Bacteria; phylum Pseudomonadota; class Alphaproteobacteria; order Micropepsales; family Micropepsaceae; genus Rhizomicrobium. The sequence goes on from DATCEI010000290.1 coordinate 4,496, forward strand.
TAGGATGCCCCGTGTAAAAAGTCAACTGCCGGATAATCGCCCCCTCAAGGGGAGGGTGGAATGCTCGTCAGTTACAAGCTAACTAATATCCAATCGCAAATACTTGCCGCTCTATTGTCGGGTTTAAATTGCACTATAATAGCGGCTTGAATCTCCGACATTTTCGGGGAAACTTGCTAGGGGGATGTAATGACCGCAAAGCAGCTTTGGATTGCGGTAACTTTTTTCTGCGTTGTTCTTATAACCTCAACGATAGCGGCGACATTTTCAACCTCCTATCAGGACTGCAAGACCCGAGAAAGCTATGCCACCGGCACAGACAAAAAACACAACTCAAATAATGTTGTTCCTACCGCACAAGTAAACAGTCTCGGCATTCTCATTGATTGCGAAGGAACCTTTGCTGACACCAATGGCAGTGCGATCACCGCTCTCGCCACAATTCTTTTGACGGTCGTAACTGGCGGACTTATCTGGCTCGGGTGGCTGCAACTAATCACCACCCGCACTCAACTCCGAGCACAGGTATTCCCGCAAAACTTTCTGCAATGGTGGGTACCAGATACTCCGTCCGCTGGCCTTTATAGTTGGCGCTTTAGACCCCTCTGGCAAAATAGCGGCGACACGGCAGCGGAGGAGGTTTTACTCGTTGTTACGTGCGAAGTTCGAAACTCTATATTGCCCGCCAAATACGATTTCGAAAATGCCCTTGCCGGTCAAATTCCAACGCCCGGCCTCTTGCCGCCCAAGACCACCTTTGGTGGTGGATTGGCTCCCGCTGGTTTCGCCATCACGCCACAAGACATCGCCGATGCTCAAGCCGGAAATAAATTCATCTATTTGTATGGATGGGTAAGATATCTGGATGTCTTTCCCGGTACTAGAGAACATCTCACAAGATTTTGCTGGCTTATCTTGCCAACCGGTGACCCATTTAAATTCGTTCCAAACGATCCCAAAAACACTTTGAGTTTTACCTACGTTCTCCATTTTGAAGGAAATTCTGTGGAGGAGATTTGACGTCGGCGCCAATTCGTCTCATGCAAACAGACAACCACACCTTCACACCTTCTTGCTCTTACGTGCTTTCGCTTTAGCAGGCGCTTCCTTCTTCTTACTCCGATTGAGTTCAACCGCCGCGCGAATAAGCGCCTTCAGCGCGCGCTCGTTGATCTTGTCGCCTTCGTGGAAATCGATTGCGCGGCGCGTGTTGCCTTCGAGGCTCGAATTGAAAAGACCTGACGGATCGGGCAGCGACGCGCCCTTCGCAAACGTCATCTTCACGACGGCCTTGTATGTCTCGCCCGTGGAGATGATGCCGTCATGCTCCCACACCGGAACGCCGCGCCATTTCCATTCCTCGACCACTTGCGGATCGGCTTGCCTCACCAGCGCGCGCAGGCGGGCCAGCATCTTGCCGCGCCAGTCCGTGTTGGACGCGATGAGTTTGTCGATCTGTTGCGAGGGCGTCATGGGCCGTTACGGCACCAGATGCATGAGGTCTTCGGTGAGATAGCCGAAGCGGCGCATCTGCACATGATGGTCGCGCACGATGCTGCGGATCTGGCGGCGGCTGAGTTGATCGCGCCAGACGCCCGCTTTGCCCTGACGGAAGAATTTCTCCGCCTTCTCCGGCTTCTCGCGAAAGCCATCCTTGGCTTCCTGCTTCTGCAGGTTTTCGAAGGACGAGCGTTCGATCGCCTTGCCCAATTGTTCGGCGGTGGGCCGCAGCAGCAGATGCCGCGCCAGCGCGCCGAAAGTGCGGAACGGATTATCCGTCAGATCCTCGTAGCGCTGGATATAGACCGTGCGATGCGGCCGGCGCGTCCAGCTTTCCACATGCTGGCTCCAGGAGCCGTAAACTTCGTACACGCTTTTGTCGGTGACGGCGGTTTCGAGGCCCACCATCGCCATTTCCTCGATGGCGTGATCGATGGTCGAACTCATGTGATGCGAAAACGAGATCGCCACGTCCAGCGGATTGCGCACGATATAGACGGCGCCCGAACTGACGCCGAAATTGATCGTGGGCACGCCGCGATCCATCACCAGCGCGTGGTGGGTTTTGATCAGCGCGAGGCCCTCGGTGCGTTCGGCGATCTGTTGTTGAATCTTGGGGCGGATGGCGGCGATCTCGGCGCGGTCGCAATCCTTGGGCGGCTTGCCCAGTTCCAGCTCATAGGCGCGGGCGGAAATCTCCCACGTCGTGAATTCGTTCATGCCGTTGATGTCCTGGGCGTCGTCCTCGGCGTTCTCCAGGATTTTCAGCAGATTGTGCAGAAAGGTGCGCGTCCAGGTGTTGCCGGATTTGGGGTAGGACGCCAGCCACAGAATGCCCGTGGGGGCGTTCTTGACCGGCGGGGTCGCGGGCGCCGCTTCGGTTTCAGGCTCAGGGGCCGGAGCGACGGCCAGATCGGTCTCGGTATTCATGGTTTCCGCCCGGAAAGCTTCTTTGTCACAAGGATGGCATAGAGCGTGCCAAACCGCGAGAGACCGGCGGGGCTTCGCGACAATTCGGACAAATTTGGGGAACTTGCGTCTGCTATGCAGCTTAGGCTGGGGTACGGGGTCAGGAACGCCAATTCGCCATGAACATGCAGGAAACCACGAAAACCGCCCGGGAGCGGCAGGCCGAAACGCCCGCGTGGCGGCGCTGGGCGCGCGCGTTGCCGGGTGGGGAGCGCGTGTTCTGGATCGCGCTGGGGCTGGCGGCCGTGGCCCTGCTCATCTGGGCGGTCTATCCCAATCCCAATGCCCAGAAGGGCGGCCGCTTCGGCGCGGGCGGGCCGACGCCGGTGGGCGTGGCGAAGGCCGCGCAGGGCGACATCGCCATCACGCTGAATGCGCTGGGCACGGTGACGCCACTTGCCACCGTGACCGTGCGCCCGCAGGTGAGCGGACAATTGATGAAATTCGACGTAACCGAAGGCGACATGGTGAAGGCCGGACAGGTTCTGGCCGAGATCGACCCGCGCTCGTTTCAGGCCGCGTTGGATCAGGCGCAAGGCGCGCTCGACCGTGATCGCGCCGCACTCGCCAATGCGAATATCGATCTGGGGCGGTATCGCTCGCTGGCCGCGCAGAACGCCATCTCGCAGCAGACGGTGGCGACACAGGCCGCGCTGGTGAGCCAAGATCAGGGCGTCGTGAAATCCGACGAAGGCAATGTCGAGGCCGCGCGCATCAACCTGCTCTATTGCAAGGTGCTGTCGCCGGTGGCCGGTCGCGTGGGTTTGCGTCAGGTCGATCCCGGCAATCTCATTGAGGCGGGCCAGACCAACGGCATTGTCGTGGTGACGGAGTTGCAGCCGATTTCGGTTGTGTTCGCGCTGCCGGAAGACAATGTGAACCAGATCATGAGCCGCGTCGGCTCCGGCGCGGTGCTGAACGTGGATGCTTACGATCGCGGGCAAACGGCGAAGCTCGCAAGCGGGCGGCTGGCCACCGTGGACAACGAAATCGACACAACGACCGGCACGGTGAAGCTGCGCGCGATGTTCGACAATCCGGACAGCACGCTGTTTCCTAACCAGTTCGTGAACGTGAAGCTGCTGGTCGATACGTTGCACGATCAAACCTACGTGCCGGGCGCCGCCATCCAGCGCGGCTCGCAAGGCAATTTCGTTTATGTCGTCAACGCCGACAAAACCGTCAGCATGCGGACGGTCACATTGGGTGTCACGGACGGCGACAAGGTCGACATCACGCAAGGCCTGAAACCCGGCGACACGGTGGTGACGGACGGCTCGGATCGCCTCAGCGACGGCGCGGAAGTGACGCTTCCCAATCTTAAAGGCACGGTGAGTGCGCCAAGCGCCGCGCCCGCAGGCAGCGCGCCACCGCAAACATCCGGCGGCGGACGGCGCGGCATGTTCATGAAGGTCATGCGCAAACTGACGCCCGCCGAACGCACGCAACTGCACGGCATGGAACGCGCGCAGCGCATGGACTGGATCAAGCAGCATTACGATGAATTGATGAAGCGCAAGGACCAGCCCGACAGCGGCGGCCCGTGACGGCCTTTAGATGAATCCCTCCGCGCCCTTTATCACAAGGCCCGTCGCGACATCGCTGTTGATGATCGCGATCATGCTTGTGGGCATTGTCGGTTATTTCAATCTGCCGCTGTCGGCGTTGCCCGAAGTCGATTACCCGACCATTCAGGTGCAGACTTTCCTTCCGGGGGCGAGTCCGGAAGTGATGACGTCATCGGTGACAGCACCACTGGAACGCCAGTTCGGTGAGATGCCCGGCTTAAAGGAAATGTCGTCGGTCAGTTCGGCGGGCGCGTCGGTCGTAACGCTGCAATTCGATTTGAGCTTGAGCCTCGACATCGCCGAGCAGGAAGTTCAGGCCGCGATCAATGCGTCGAGCAATCTGTTGCCGCAAAGCCTGCCCGCGCCGCCCGTGTATGCAAAGGTCAATCCGGCCGATGCGCCGATCCTGACGCTGGCGATCACGTCGAAGTCGATGCAACTGACCAGCGTGGAGGATTTGGCCGACACGCGCATCGCACAGAAGATTTCGCAATTGCCCGGCGTGGGTTTGGTGAGCATCGCGGGCGGACAGCGGCCCGCCGTGCGCGTGCGCGCGAACATTCAGGCGCTGGCGGCTTACGGCCTCAACATCGACGATCTGCGCACGACGATTTCCAACGCCAATTCCAATGCGCCCAAAGGCAGTTTCGATGGCGCAAGCCGCGCCTACACGATCAACGCCAACGACCAGATTCAAAGCGCGGATGATTACCGCAACATCGTCGTCGCCTACAAAAACGGCGCGCCGGTGCATCTGTCCGATGTCGCCAGCGTCGTGCAGAGCGCGGAGAATGTGAAGCTTTCCAGCTGGATGAACACGACGCCCGCCATTCTCATCAATGTGCAACGCCAGCCGGGCGCCAATGTGATCGCGGTGGTGGATGCGATCAAGGAAATCCTGCCGCAGATTCAGGCGGGCCTGCCCGCTTCCGTACAGATGACCATATTGACCGACCGCACCAATACGATCCGCGCCTCCGTCGCCGATGTGGAATTCGAACTGGCGCTGGCGGTGGTGCTTGTGGTTCTTGTCATATTCCTGTTCCTGCGCAGCATACCCGCCACCTTCATCCCCAGCCTGTCCGTGCCGCTGTCCATCGTGGGCACCTTCGCGGTGATGTATCTGCTGGGTTACTCGCTCAACAATCTGTCGCTGATGGCGCTGACGATTTCCGCGGGCTTCGTGGTGGACGACGCCATCGTGATGATCGAGAACATTTCGCGCTACATCGAACAGGGCGAGAAACCGTTTCAGGCGGCGCTGAAGGGTGCGGGCGAAATCGGCTTCACCATCGTGTCGCTGACCGTTTCGCTGATCGCGGTGCTGATCCCGCTTCTGTTCATGCGCGAAGTGGTGGGCCGCCTGTTCCGCGAATTCGCGGTGACGCTCGCCATCACCATTCTGATTTCGGCCATCGTGTCGCTGACAATGGTGCCGATGCTGTGCGCGAAATTGTTGCGCCCGCCGGAGGAACGCAAAAAGCAGAGCGAAATCTCGCGCTGGTCGGAAGAGAAATTCAACCGCCTTATCCACGAGTATGACCGTTTGCTGAACTGGGTGCTGGATCGCCAGCCGCTTACCTTGCTCGTCGCGGTGATAACGCTCGTTGTAACCGTGCTGCTTTATATTGTGATCCCGAAAGGCTTCTTTCCCGAACAGGACACCGGACTCATTCAGGGCATCACGCAAGCCGGACCAACCGTTTCGTTTGCCGCGATGGCGCAGCGCCAGGAAGCGCTCGCCAAACAAATCCTGCGCGATCCCGATGTGGTGAGCGTGTCGTCCTTCATCGGCGTGGATGGGACCAACAACACGCTGAACAGCGGGCGTTTCCTCATCAATCTGAAATCGAAAGACGAACGCTCGCACAGCATGGACAGCGTGATCCGCACGATCACGCGCGATGCGAGCGGCGTGCCGGGCATTTCGCTGTATCTGCAACCCGTGCAGGATTTGACCATCGATTCCACGGTCAGCCGCGCGCAATATCAATTCGTGCTTGAAAGCGCGAGTACGAACGCGCTGAATCAATGGGTGCCGAAACTTCTTGATCGTCTGAACCGTGCGCCCGAACTGGCGAACGTGTCGAGTTCGTTTCTCGACAAGGGATTGTCCGCTTACATCACGATCGACCGCGATACCGCCGCGCGTTTCGGCATCACCGCCGCCACCATCGACAATGCGCTTTACGATGCGTTCGGCCAGCGCATCATCTCCACCATCTTCACGCAATCGAACCAGTATCGCGTGATTCTGGAAGCCGATCCGGATTTGCAGAGTTCGGTCGCGTCGCTCGCAAATATCTATCTGCCGTCTGCGGGCGGCGGACAGGTGCCGTTGTCGTCCATCGCGCGCGTGGAGACGATTCCCAAGCCGCTGGAAATCGATCATCTGGGGCAATTCCCTGCCGCGATGATTTCGTTCGATGTGGCGTCAGGCTATTCGCTTGGGAGCGCCGTCGATGCTGTGCGCGCGGCGGAAACCGATGTCGGCATTCCCGCAAGCCTCACGACAACGATGGAAGGTTCCGCGCTCGCGTTTCAATCCGCGCTCGGCAATGAGCTGCTGCTGATCCTGGCCGCAATTGTCACCGTCTATATCGTGCTGGGCGTTCTGTACGAGAGTTTCATTCATCCCGTGACGATCCTGTCCACGCTGCCATCGGCGGGCGTGGGTGCGCTGCTGGCGCTGATCGTCACCGGCCACGATCTCAACATTGTTTCGATCATCGGCATCATCCTACTCATCGGCATCGTGAAGAAGAACGCGATCATGATGATTGATTTCGCATTGGAGGCCGAACGCAACGAAGGCAAATCGCCCCGCGACGCGATCCATCAAGCGGCCCTGCTCCGCTTTCGCCCCATTATGATGACGACCGTGGCAGCACTCTTCGGCGCGCTGCCGCTGATGCTGGGCAGCGGCACGGGATCGGAATTGCGCCATCCGCTGGGCATTTCCATCGTCGGCGGCTTGCTGGTGAGCCAATTGCTGACGCTGTTCACGACGCCCGTGATCTACATTTATTTCGACGATCTGGCGAAGCGCGTGCGCGAATGGCGTGCGCGCGCGCAACCGGAAGCGTCATGAGTTTCTCCTCCCTCTTCATCGCGCGGCCTGTGGCGACGGCGCTGCTGACGTTCGGTTTGGCGCTTGCGGGCGCGGCGGCATTTTTCCTGCTGCCGGTTTCGCCGCTGCCCAATATCGATTTCCCCACCATTTCGGTGACGGCGCAAATGCCGGGCGCGAGTCCCGAAACCATGTCCACCAGCGTGGCGACGCCGCTGGAGCGGCATCTGGGCACCATCGCCGATGTCAGCGAGATGACCTCGCAAAGCTCAGTCGGGCAAACGCGCATCACGCTGCAATTCGGCATCGACCGCGACATCGATGGTGCGGCGCGCGACGTGCAGGCGGCGATCAACGCCGCGCGCGTGGATTTGCCCGCGGCACTGCATTCCAATCCCACCTATCGCAAAGTGAATCCCGCCGATTTTCCGATCCTCATATTGGCCCTCACATCGGACACGCTGACGCCGGGACAGATTTACGATTCCGCCTCCACGATTTTGCAGCAGAAACTTTCGCAGGTGCAGGGCATCGGCGAGGTGCAATTGAGCGGCGGCTCGCTGCCCGCCGTGCGCGTGGAATTGAATCCGCGCGCGCTGTTCAAATATGGCATCGGGCTGGAGGACGTGCGCGCGGCCCTTTCCGCCGCCAACGCGAACGCGCCCAAGGGCGGCATCGATGCGGGAAGCCAGCATTATCAGCTTTATGTCAACGACACGGCCACCACGGCCGATCAATACAAAACGCTGATCGTGGCCTATCGCAACAACGCGGCGGTGCGCTTGAGCGATGTGGCCGATGTCTCCGAAAGCGTGGAGAATGTGCGCAATCTGGGCCTCGCCAACGGCAAGCCCGCCGTGCTCGTGATCCTCAACAAACAGCCGGGCGCGAATGTGATCGACACTGCCGACCGCATCAAGGCGCTGTTGCCCGAACTGCAGGCCGCCATTCCGCCCAGCATTCGCCTTTCGCTGGTCAACGATACAACAACATCCATTCGCGGTTCGGTGCGCGATGTGGAGCGCACGCTGATGATCTCCATCGTGCTTGTGGTGCTGGTGGTGCTGGCGTTTTTGCGCAGCGGACGCGCCGCGCTGGTGCCCAGCGTCGCCGTGCCGCTGTCGCTCTTGGGCACGTTCGGCGTGATGTATCTGCTGGGATACAGCCTCGACAATCTTTCGCTGATGGCGCTGACGGTTTCCACCGGCTTCGTGGTGGATGACGCCGTGGTGGTGCTGGAAAACGTCACGCGGCATGTGGAAGCCGGCATGACGCGCATGCAGGCCGCCATTCTCGGCGCGCGCGAAGTGAGTTTCACCGTGCTGTCTATGAGCGTGTCGCTGATCGCGGTGTTTCTGCCCATTCTGCTGATGGGCGGATTGGTGGGCCGCCTGTTCCGTGAATTCGCGGTGACGCTGTCCGTCGCCATCATCATGTCGCTGGTCATTTCGCTGACCACCACGCCCATGATGTGCGCCTATCTTTCGATTGCGCCGGAGAACAGGAAAGAAAATCGTTTCGCGCGGTTTTCGCGGCGTGTGTTCGACGGCGCCCACCGCGCCTACGACGTCAGCCTGCAATGGGCGCTGGCCAATCCCGGCACGATCATGTTCATCCTGCTGATCACCGTGTGCCTGAATGTGTATCTTTACATCATCGTGCCGAAAGGATTTTTCCCGCAGCAGGACACGGGCCATATGTTCGGCGGCATCCGCGCCGATCAGAGCATTTCGTTCCAGTCCATGCGGAACAAGTTCACGCAATTCGTGAAGATCATTCACGACGATCCCGATGTGGAGAGCGTGGTCGGTTTCACGGGCGGCGGCGGCGGTCCCAGCGGCGGGCAGACCAATTCCGGCAATGTGTTCATTTCGCTGAAGCCGCTGTCCGAACGCAACGACACGATTGACGATGTGATGGCGCGGCTGCGTCCGAAACTAGCCACCGTCGCGGGCGCGCGCCTGTTCCTGCAGGGCACACAGGACGTGCGCGAGGGCGGGCGGCAGGGCTTCGCGCAATATCAATACACGATCGAAGCCGACACGCTGGACGAACTCAACACATGGATGCCGAAGATCACGGACGCGCTGCAAAACGTGCCCGAACTGGAAGACGTGAATTCCGATCAGCAGGACAAGGGACTGGAAGTCGATCTGAAAATCGACCGCGCAACCGCCGCGCGGCTCGGCATCAACGCCGCGCAGATCGACAACACCTTATACGATGCGTTCGGGCAGCGGCAGGTTTCCACGATATATGAAGATCTCAATCAATATCATGTGGTGATGGAGGTGGCGCCGAATTTCTGGCAAAGCCCCGACACGCTGAAAGACATTTACGTCAGCACATCCGGCGGCGCGGTCAGCGGCACGCAGGCGACCGGCGCGGTTGCGGGCACGACGATTGTATCGGCGACAACCGCGCCGACGGCCGCGGCGGTGGCGGGCGATGCGGTGCGCAATCAGGCGCTGAACCAGCTCGCCAATAGCGCGCGCGGCGGCGCATCGACCGGCGCATCGGTCAGCACGAATACGGAAACGATGGTGCCGCTGTCCGCGTTCACCTCGTTCGGCCCCGGCAACACGCCGCTGGCCGTGAATCATCAGGGGCCGTTCGTGGCGACGACGTTTTCGTTCAATCTGCCGCCCAATGAATCGCTGGGCACGGCCGTCGCCGCGATCCAGCGCACCATGACCGCGATTCATGCGCCGATTTCGGTACAAGGGTCGTTCGCGGGCACCGCGAAGATATTTCAGCAATCGCTGAGCAGCGAACCGTTGCTGATTTTGGCGGCGATTGTCGCGGTCTATATCGTGCTGGGCATTCTGTATGAGAGCTACATCCATCCGCTGACGATTTTGTCCACGCTGCCGTCCGCGGGCGTGGGCGCGGTGCTGGCGCTGCTCGTGTTCAAATCGGAGTTCAGCCTGATCGCGCTGATCGGCGTGATCCTTCTCATCGGCATCGTGAAGAAGAACGCCATCATGATGATAGATTTTGCATTGGTGGCGGAGCGCGAACACGGCATGACGCCACGCGAGGCCATCTATCGCGCATGTTTGCTGCGCTTCCGGCCCATCATGATGACGACGCTGGCCGCGATGTTCGGCGCGCTGCCGCTGGCGCTCATCACGGGTGACGGCGCGGAATTGCGCCAGCCGCTGGGCATTTCCATCGTCGGCGGATTGCTGGTGAGCCAGTTGCTGACGCTCTACACGACGCCGGTTGTGTATCTTTATCTGGACCGCTTCCGGCATTTCTGCAGGCGCACATGGGCGCGGCTTTATCTGCGTGCGCCGCAGCCGGGAAAGGCGTAAGCTGCTTGGAGGTTCAACTGCGTGCAACACCGATTTGTCATCCCCGGCGAGCGCGAATTCATTCGCGCGAGGGAAGGGGACCCAGGTGGCGACAATCGCAAGGTGATGGAAATTTCAAAGAATAATCACTGAGACCGATAGGTTTCACCATCTGGGTCCCCTTCCCTCGCGTTGCATTCGCAACGCTCGCCGGGGATGACAAGCTGGGTTGATTCAATCTAAAACGACTCCAGAACTACGGCGCTTTCGTCGCCGTGAGATCGACAGTCACCTTCACCGCGCGGCCCACGGGGTTGTCCGTCGCGAATTCGCCCGTTGTGCCGATGCCGAAATCGGTGCGGACAACATTCGCCGCACCGGTCATGTGCGCGGTTGATCCGGAGATTTGCAGCTTGAACGGCAGAGTGATGGCTTTGGTCATGCCGTGCAGCACAAGCGTGCCGCTGGCTTCATAGGCGTTCGCGCCGGTGGAGCGAAAAGATGTTGTCGTGAATTTTGCGGTGGCAAAGTGTCCGACATCGAATCCTTGCGCGCCTTTCAGGCTCGCATCGCTTTCATCGTCGCCGGAGGTGACGCTCGAAATGTCGATGGAAACGCTCGCTTTGGCATGCGCGAGATCGGCGGGGTCGAAATCGATATCCGCCGTCCAGCTTTTGAATTCGCCCGTGAAAGGCTGGCCCTGCCACGGCACGGAAAATCCGAGATGGCTTTTCGCGCGATCCACATTCCAGTGCGCGGCGAACGCAGGCGTCGCCGTGCAGCAGGCAAGCACAATCGGCAGAAGTCGCCTCATGCTTCGCCTTTCACGCGCGTGCCGGGCAACATGCGTTTCAACGTATCGTCCTTGAAGCGGTAATGATGCATTAGCGCCGCCCCCACATGCAGCACAAGCAACAGCGCAGCGCCGATGGCGAGCCACAAATGCGTACCGGCGAAAAGATGCGACATCTGCTTTTTCTCCGGCAATGGCAGCGAGGCCAGAAACGGAATATGCGGCCACTGGAAAAGCCCAAAATACATGGTCGGCAGGCCCAGCCGCGACGAAGACACCATCGCCCAGCCCGAAAGCGGAATCGCGAGGATAAGAAAATAAAGAAGAATGTGCGTGGCGCGCGCCACCACTTTCAAAGCGGGACTTAGCGTGTCCGGCAGCGGCGGCACGGGATTGATCAACCGCCACAACACGCGCAACAGGCTCAGCACCAGAATCGTCAGGCCGATGGATTTGTGAAGCTGCACCAGCGGAAACAGACTTGGGTCGCCATCCGGCAATTGCGAAATATAAAGCCCGAAACCCAGCATGAAGATAATCGCCACCGCGATCAGCCAATGCAGCGTCATCGCCACGGTGCCGTAGCGAAGCGCGTTGTTGCGGGCGTTCACTTCTGCAATTCGAGTTCGGCTTCGATGGCAAGCGTAATGTCATCGCTGACGAAGCCGGACCAGAAGGTGTTGGTCAGTCCGAAATCGGAGCGCTTCACCGTGCCCGTCGCATCGAACCCGATGCGATAGGGCTGGAACGGAATGGGCGAATCGCGCCCGCCGTTGAAGGTCACGTTCAGTGTCACGGGTTTGGTGACGCCCTTGATCGTCAAATCGCCCGTCACCGTGCCGGTGTGATCGCCGGTCTTCACGATCTGCGTGGCCTTGAAGGTGGCGGTCGGGAATTTCGCGGCGTTAAAGAAGCCGCCGGTCAATTCGGAATCGAGCTTCGGCACATGCGTGTCGATGGTGGACATGTCGATGGCGACATTCAGCGCGCTTTGCTCGGGCGCGGCCGGATCGAAGCTCAACGTGCCCGTCACCGCGCCCAGCCGGCCGTAAAACGTGGAGAGGCCCATATGCGTGACCGCGAAGATCACCTGCGTATGGGTCGGGTCGATCGTGTAATTGCCCTTGGGAACATTGACGGTGTCGAGCGCGAAGGCCGGCGAAACGAGCATGGCGAACGTGGCGGCGGCCTGAATGATTTTGCGCATATTTTTCTCCCGGGCGAAATCGGACGGGAGGGTAGCCTGAAAACCGCGAGGAACCAAAGGCTTGCCAAGCCGAAGCTGCGTGAAACAGGTCCGCCTTCGCGCGAGTGCGCTACGGCGTGACATCCTTCGCAGCTCCGCAGCGAAGGATGGTGCCCCTGGCCGGACTCGAACCAGCACGATGTCGCCACCAACAGATTTTGAGCGGGGAGGAATGCTTTATCCTGTGTCTATCCGATACTACGAAGATACACGATAAAAGCCTGATTTGTCTAGCTTTCTCGCTTGTTTTGTATTTTCTCCGGTATCCGGTTTTTCGCCACGGTTCGCTTTCTGGTGACTCCTAGGCTGCACCTAGAAATCGGCCGCCAACGGAGGTCAGAGATGCCCAAAATCAAGCTCACGCTGACAGCAGTCAAGTCTGCGCAAGCCGAGAAGCGAGTCTACGAACTGCGCGACATCGAAGTGCCCGGCTTCCTCGTCAAGGTCACCCCGACCGGCCGCAAAATCTTCATGGTGGCCTACGTCGCCAGCAATGGCGTCAGGCGAAAACCAGCGCTCGGCCGCTTCGGCGAACTTACCGTCGAACAGGCGCGCGAACTTGCCAAAGATTGGTTGGCCGATGTCCGTAAAGGCAAGGACCCGAGCGCCAGCCGAAACGCGGAACGCCAGTCGCCCACCATGCGCGAATTCTTTGCGCGGTTCATGACCGAATATTCCGAGGCGCGAAACAAGCCATCGACGATAAGGAACAATCGTGGCATTGCCCGAACCCATATTTTGCCTGCCCTGGGGGACATGAAAGTCTTGGAGGTCACCCGCACCGATGTTGTGACACTGATGACGAAAAGAGCTGTGCGACCGACCAGTGCAAATCACTTGCTCTGTTTGCTCCGTAAGATGTTCAACATGGCGGAGCTGTGGGAGCTTCGGCCTGACGGCTCCAATCCGTGCCGACACGTCCAGAAATATCCCCAAAAAGGATCTACCCGACTGATCGTCGATTCCGAACTCAAGCGCCTTTATGAATATCTCGATCGTGCTGACGCAGAGGGTCTTGAACATCCTTTTCTGACCTTGGCCATTCGACTGCAGTTCGAGTTCGCGGCGCGCATGTCGGAGATCACCAATCTCGAATGGTCGTGGATTGATTTCAAAGACCGGCGGGTCGTCTGGCCGGACAGTAAGACCGGAAACATATCCAAGCCCATCAGCACGGAGGCGTTTCGGCTCCTCGAGAACGCACCCCGGTCAAAAGGGTCACCTTATGTTTGCCCTTCGATCTTCGATCCGATGCAGTCGATGTCCAAACACACCTACGCGTTAGGATGGGCGCGCGTCCTTGAGCGCGCCGGCGTCCCCCATATCGGCACCCACGGCATCCGTCATCGGGCCGCGACCGACATTGCCAATTCCGGTATCCCAATCAACGTCGGCATGAAGCTTACGGCGCACAAGACGGTCACCATGTTCATGCGATACGTCCATACCGAGGATGAACCTGTTCGGGCTGCCGCCGAGACGATCGCCAATCGGCGACTGAGGCTGACTAGCGCTTCTATCGACCATCATTCGCCCGGCGAACCGCCTATTCGTCTCTCGGCCACAACCTCGGCTGTACCAGAAGCGAAAGTGTCGAGTTGCGCGGCTTCGCGCTCCGCAGTTGGCAGTTACCGCCCCTTCCGCCACCGCAAGGGCGAGAACCGCAACTTACCACCCGGTAGCAAGCGACTGCTCCCTGAGGTCGATGATGCTAGCTAAACCGCAGGGAGCCCGCCGGTTTCCGACAAGAAATCTCCTCGAAAGGGCGGAATTCGCCAAAGACGCTGGCACCGTGCGCTTTGTCGATACAGAAGCCGCCGCAGTGCATTGGAGACTTAAGGCTCACACGCTCGAGGTGTATCGCTCACTTGGCGGCGGACCTGTGTTCTACAAGTTCGGACGGTGGGTCCGATATGCGGTGGAAGATGGCAATGACAACATCGATGCGGATCGCATTCGTCTCATCCCGGCTGGTGCGGCCGCGCAGTACATGAGCCTTACGCTCCATACCCTGAAGCTGCTCCGCCACACGGACTCTGGCCCGGCATACTACAAATTTGGGAGTTGGGTACGCTACGCCGTCCGGGATCTCGACGCATGGGCGGCGACCTGCCGCTGGGCCACAACCCGCGAAACCTACTCCTCGGCTGGCTCTAATTTTTTGAGATCGCCGACGTAACTCTGATCTCGCAGCAAACGAATTCGATTGCCGGACTCCGGGGCCCTTCGTCAGGGGCGTATCGTGGCGGACGGCCGACTTTTCGCGGCGTGCCGCCGAACACACCGGAAGAAGTCCGTGCACTTCACGGCATATCTTTCCTTCGCAGCGAAGTAAGCACCGACGGCCTGACAATCGCCAGTTGGGATAGATCACGTGCGCATTCGGCAAGCGGCAAACATAATTGAAACGAAGCGCTCCTCAAAGGGAAAGAATTCGGTTGGTTTCAGGATTGTGCTTATTTGTATTTTCCGAACGCGCGGGCTTTGGCCAGGGAAGCCAATAGGCGTGGCGCGCGCAATAGTCCTCGAACTCGCGTCCAAATAGGCGGCGAAAACGGGCTTCCTTGAAAAGCGGGCCGATGAGGCAATAGGCCGTCATGCCGGAGGCGAGGAAAAGTTGATCGGGCGTCCATGTGGGAACGGTCCAGAGCGTGATCGCGAAAGAGGCATAGATTGGCTGGCGAATGATGCGGAAAAGCCCGCCGGTTCGCAGGCCGGGATAGGCAGGTGGTCTGTTTTTCAGCACGGACCACCACCCCAGCGATCCCGTTTGCAGCGGAATGCCCGCATCGAACATAGATTTGACCAGCAGAAACCAGCCGCTCGCATACAGAAGCACCATCACCGGAAGCAGCACGCCGCGCGCCTGCCACCAAATCGTGCCGCTGGGCGACCAGAATCCGAAAAGAAGAAAAATCTGAATGGACGCGATGATCACGTAATTTGTGGTGGATAATGCGGACGCGAAATTTCGCGGCGCCAATCTGTTCAGCACGGATCGCCCAGCGCGCGACAGAAGCAGAGAATGGACGATGGGAAACTGTAACAGCAACGCCGCGTTGGAAATCCAGTTCCACGGGCTTCGCAATGCGCCCCACGACCGGCTCATACCGAAATACATTTCGTAAATCATGATGCCGACAGCTACAATAAACAGGCTGTGGCAAAGGATGCCGTAGAACAGTGCAATGGCTTTGCGGAGCGTTTCGCTTTTCATCGTCGAAACGAGTCTTCTTTCAGGCATCACGGCGCCAGACGCCGTTGTTCAAGTGCAGCATCTTCCTCGCGGATACGCCATGCAAGCACTGCCGCATTCAGGATCGAGAATATCAGAGCCACCACCGGTTCGCCGAACGCTAAGGGCAGCATGGCGATCTCGCCCGCAACGACGAGATAATTCGGATGGCGCACGAAGCGATAAGGTCCGCGGCGAATGATCGGGGCATCTTTCAGCGTGATGATGCGTGTCGTCCAATAAGGTCCGAGGCTTGTAATCACCCACACGCGAGTGAATTGCAGCACAACGAAAATCGCGAAGGGCAACCAATGGATGCGCGCGTCTTTCGGCAGCAACAAGATAATCGTAACCAACCATACGGCATGCAAAAGAACGATAAGCGGATAATGCGCGCGTCCAACCTCCACTGCGCCGCGCTTTTTCAATGCCGCCGTGTTGCGCTCGGCATAGAAAACTTCCGCCAGCCTTTGCAGCACGACCAATCCAATAACGATGTGTATGATCACTCGCGTTCTCCCTTGTTCAAACACGGATGTCATATGGCCGGCTGGCGAATGCAAGAGCCGGGAAGCGCTGCTTGTACGATTTACAACGCAACAATGCGCACGCGGATTAACTTACATGTTAAAATCATCGCCACGACGCGCACGCAAAGCAAGAGCAGCAGAAGCGCTCCGGCTTCGTCCCAATAGCCGAAGGCGTTATCGAGGAGTGTTTCCCGCCTGTAGATGGCTAAGCCCACGCTAATTAAAACGGAAAAAAGCAGCATTAATTGCAAGCCGCCGCTAAAACCCCAAGGCAAAGGTATTTGCGCCAGGGCGAACAAGCAGATTATCGCGAGCCGAACAGCGAAGCGCTTAGCTACATAGATCGAACGTTTTTTTGCGGAAGCCACAGGAACCTGCAGGACAAACCGTTTAGGGATATGCCGTCTCATGATGCAAAGCCCGTCCAATGCGCGACGGCCTTGGCAACAAAATAGAGGCCAAGAACAGCAAACAGTGCCGATGCGACATAGTGTATTGATTTCATCGGCAGGCGCGATGCAAAGGCGTTGCCCAAGAACACGACCGGGATGTTTGCCGCCATCATGCCAGCCGTCGTTCCGGCCACGATGCCGAACAGGTTTGAGTACCCTGCGGCCAAAGCTATCGTCGCGATCTGCGTCTTGTCGCCAATCTCCGCGACGAAGAACGCGAGCAGTGTGGCGACGAATGCGCCGCGACTGGCAGTCTTGGTTTCGCCGTCGAGCTTGTCCGGTATCAGCGTCCAAGCCGCCATCCCCAACATGCTGACGCCAACGGCGGCGTTCAAAACAGAAGGCGAAAGATAACGTCCAAAGTAAACGCCGATCAGGCCAGCTAGGGCGTGATTGGCGAGCGTTGCCAGAAAGATGCCCGCAATGATCGGCCAGGGCTGTCGATATTTTGCGGATAGTACCAGCGAGAGAAGCTGCGTGCGGTCGCCCATCTCTGCGATGGCGATAGTGGAGAAAGCGACGAGGAAGGCTTCCATGGACAGGTCTCAGGCCGAGCGATGAACACAACGGATCAATTCCCGGCAGTCGGCGCGCCCGGAACGAACCGTTGGTCTCGCCAATGCCCGAAGGCCCCATGCGCCATGGCGTTACCGCCAAGTATGTTGACGCATGGCCCGGTCTAAATGTCGGGCGGCTACTCCCCAATGGAGGCTTACTGGCTAGCAACTTCTCGGCCAGTTGTCACGTCAAACTGATCATGGTTTTGCACTGAGGTTTTGCGCGTCCCCTGAATCCTAAAGCTGGATTCCGAACTTAGGCGCAGCCCAAACCATCAGCGCATATAGCGCGACCGTCAAAACGCACCCGGCTGCGAGCGACGGCCAGAACCCTACGCCACGATTAAGCAAATACGGGATCAGGAGAAACATCGGGACCGAAGGCGCAATAAACCAAAGCGTGCCGGAAACGTGTGCAGCCATGCGAACCGGATCGTGGGTATCACCCCAAAGCCAGATCATTCCCAAGACGGACACGAGCGGCAAAGACGCTAGCAGCCCCCCAAAGCCGGGATAGCGTTTCGCAATTTGTGAAACGGCGGCAACGATAACGCCGGA
This sequence comes from Rhizomicrobium sp., assembly GCA_036510185.1. Lineage (GTDB taxonomy): Bacteria > Pseudomonadota > Alphaproteobacteria > Micropepsales > Micropepsaceae > Rhizomicrobium. The sequence goes on from DATCEI010000290.1 coordinate 22,270, forward strand.
TATGGCGGCTTTAACTGCGAGATAGAACATCGTGGACGTGTAACACGTTAGAGCGAGTTTTGCCTGCTTTTACAGGTCTGGCGAGGCCGTTCGATTTGGCCGTGAACAGAATACGGCATTCTGTTCAATTCCACCCTCCGCCGCGCCGCTTCAGCGCCGCCGTGTTGCGCTCGGCATAGAACACCTCGGCAAGGCGCTGCAGCGCGACCAATGCGAGGATCGCATAGGCGGCGGTGTTCATCGTCCTTCGATCATCAGAAACGCGGCGGAGAAGCCGGGGCCGAGCGCCGTCATCAAGATGCGCTGCGGAGTTTTGCGCCAATCCATCTTTTCCAGCACGAAGAGCGCGGTCACCGCCGACATGTTGCCGTAGTCGCGCAGGATCGAACGGCTTTCCGCGAGGTCGCCGCGCGGAATGTCGAACGCGTCTTCGAGCGCGTCCAGCACCTTGGCGCCGCCGGGGTGGCAGGCGAAACCGTCGATCTCCTCCAACCGCAAATCGTTGCGCCGCAGGAATGCGGTGAGGATGGTGCGAAAATCGTCTGTGACGAGCTTGGGGATGCTTTGGGCGAAGCGTGCCTTCAACCCGTCTTCCTCCACGTCCCAACCCATGATGTCGAGCGACTGCGGCCAGGTGTGCTCGCCCGCCGCGCCGATTGCGGGCCCCTCACCCGTCGTCGACAGGATCGCGCCCGCAGCCCCATCGCCGAACAACGCCGCCGCCACGACATTGCTTTTCGAGATGTCGTCCTTGCGAAAAGTCAGGCCGCACAATTCGACGACCAGGAACATCACCCGCGATCCGGGCGATGCCTTCGCAAGGCTCGCCGCGCGCGA
>DATCEI010000291.1:0-3827 GCA_036510185.1 Rhizomicrobium sp.
ACGCGGTCCCCCTCCCCCGTAACAACGGGGGAGGAAAGACGTAACAATCAATCTTTGTCGTGATGGTCGTCGCTGTCGTGGTGGTCGTCGTTATCATGATGATCCGCGTCGGGATGGAAAATCACCCACTTGTCGCGGTTCCAATAGCCTTGGTCATCGCCGTCGTGATCGTGCCAGCGATAATTGTGAGCTTTCCAATCCCAGGCGTCGGGATAGAACTGCACCTGTATGCCGGGATAGACATATTTGTGATCGGTATGCCAGCAATCGCCTGCACTGTTGCAGACGACGTAGGCCGAAGCCGCCGTCGTGGCCAGCACCGCCGCCGCTGTACCCATCAGGGCGACGATGGTGCCCCGCGCGATGAGCTTGGGAACTTTTCTCATGATTTGTCCTTTGGAATTTGGAATCGCCCGTTCGCGCAATTCAACGGATGGTTACATCGAAGGTTCCGAATCCGCCCTGTGCGACGTTCCTTATTAGACGCGACGGATCACGGAGCGCAATTTTCAAGCTAATTGTTTCGTGGGGCACGATTAAATGGGTCGAATTGCATGTCCGCGCGTTAGTTCCATGAGCGTGAAAGACTGACGGCTCATAGCCGCTCCCCTCCCAAGCGCGTTTCACACACAATTGCCTATCCCGTTCGCGCGGGCGTCCGGCAAAGGAATGGATCATGTTCAAACTATTGAGTAGCGCGGCCATCGTGCTCGCATTGGCCGGAACTTCGCTTGCAACAACCGGCACGGCACATGCGGCAGTGCTCGGAATCTCTCTCGATTTCGGCAATGTCGCGTTCGGCTATCAGGACGGATATTGGGACCGCGGCCACCATTGGCACCATTGGCGCCGTGGCGAGATGGAACGGTACAGGCTCGTGTCAGGCAACCATTACAATGACTGGCGTCATGACCGCGATCACGATCACGGTTGGCACGACGGTCGCGGCTGAGGTGTCGGGAGTCGGATGAAAATCTGACTCTCAGGCGTTGTTGACGAATGTCTCGTCGAACGCGTATCCCGCCGAGCGCACTGTGCGCACGGGATCGCGCGCGCCTTCGAGATTGAGCGCCTTGCGCAAACGCCCGACATGCACATCGACGGTGCGGGCTTCGACATAAACGTCGGAGCCCCACACCGCATCCAGCAATTGCTCGCGGCTGAACACACGGCCCGGATGCTGGATCAGATGATCGAGCAGCTTGTATTCCGTCGGCCCCAGATGCACTTCGCTGCCCGCGCGGCGCACACGATGGGCGGCGCGATCCATTTCAATATCGCCGATGGTGACGACATCTTCGGCAAGGCTGGGCCGTATGCGGCGCATCACGGCGCGAAGCCGCGCCAGCAATTCCGTCATGGAAAATGGCTTGGTGATGTAATCGTCAGCGCCTGTATCGAGGCCGCGAATGCGATCCGTTTCTTCGCCCCGCGCGGTCAGCATGATGATGGGCACATTGCGCGTTTCCTGACGCGCGCGCAGGCGGCGGCAAACCTCGATGCCGGATAGCTGCGGCAGCATCCAGTCGAGCAGCACAAGGTCCGGCGTTTCTTCGGCCGCGACCAGAAGTGCCTCTTCGCCGTCCTGCGCTTCCAGCACGCGATAGCCTTCGCGTTCCAGATTGTAGCGCAGCAGCGTCACCAGCGCGCCTTCGTCTTCGGCAATCAGGACATTGGGTTTCAGTGTCATAATTTGCGCTCAAAATGTATGGCGGTTTCGCTGGTGGTGTCGGCCTTGGGCCGTTCGGTATTCAGATGATTGCCGCTGACCATATGATAGACGGTCTCGGCGATGTTGGTGGCGTGATCGCCCGCCCGTTCGATATTCTTGGCCACGAACAACAGATGCGCGCAAAGCCCGATCGTGCGCGGGTCTTCCATCATGTAGGTGAGAAGCTCGCGGAACAGGCTGTTGTAGATTTCGTCGATCTCGCCGTCGCGCGACCACACGGCCTCCGCACCTTGCGCGTCGCGATGCGAATAGCAATCGAGCACCATCTTCAGCTGGCTCAGCACCTGGCGGCCCATGCGGGCGAGGCTTTGCGTGAGACGGATGGGCGGCTCGCGGTTCAGCACAATGGCGCGCTTGGCGATGTTCTTGGCGAGGTCGCCGATGCGTTCGAGTTCGCTCGCGATCTTGATGGCGGCCAGCGTTTCGCGCAGATCCACCGCCATGGGTTGACGCAGCGCCAGCAATTTCAGCGCCTGATCCTCGATCAGATATTGCAACTGGTCGATGCGCTTGTCGTTGGCGATGACGGATTCGGCAACCGCCGTGTCGCGCCGCCCGATGGCTTCCACTGCGTCCGCCAGCTCCGCTTCGGCAAGGCCACCCATCTGTGCAACGCCGGTCGCCAGCGATTCAAGCTGCTCGGTAAAAGCCCTGACGGTGTGCTCGGTCATCTCGTCTTCCGATTCTTTATGTGTCTCTGCTTAGCGCGGCGAGGCCCAAGCCTATGCGACAACTTTATAACAATTCCGTGACAGCGACATCGGCCATTTGGGCGGGCGCGCCCGCAACCGGCAGATATACAGTAAACGTGCTGCCCTGGCCCGCCTCGCTGTCGATTTGCAGCCGGCCGTGATGACGGTTGACGATGTGCTTGACGATGGCAAGGCCCAGGCCGGTGCCGCCGCGTTCCCGGCTGCGTTTTACGTCCACGCGGTAGAAACGCTCCGTCAGGCGCGGGATGGCGTCGCGCGGGATTCCCTCGCCATCGTCGCGCACGGAGACAAACACCATCTCGGGCGCACCGCGGCGGCCCTGCACGGGCGCCGTCCCCATGCTGATCCACACATGACCGCCCTGCCTGCCATATTTGATGGCGTTGTGGATGAGGTTCTGGAACAGCTGCGCGAGTTCATCGCGTTGCCCCGCCACAGGCGGCAAATCTGGCACGGGCGCGATCTCGATGCTCACGCGGTCGCCCTGCGCCAGCGGCCCCAGCGCCATGGCCGCATCGCGGATCACATCGTTGAGGCTCACCTCGCCCGATGGCGGCACATGTTCGTTCAACTCGATGCGCGTGAGGGAAAGCAGATCGTCGATGAGGCGGCGCATGCGGCCCGCCTCCACGCTCATAATGTCGAGAAAACGCGTGCGCGCTTCGGCATCGTCGCGGGCGTGGCCTTTCAGCGTGTCGATGAATCCCGACACGGCAGCCAGCGGGGTGCGCAATTCATGGCTGGCATTGGCGACGAAATCCGCGCGCGTACGTTCGGCGCGGTGAGCGGCCGTCACGTCATGCAACAGCAACGCCGTCAGCGGCGGGCTGGAATCCGTGCGCGATACAAAGGCGTTGAAATATCGCTCGATGGGAACCGGAATGATGAAGGCAACCGTCGTGGGTTCGCCGGTCGCAGCCGTGCGCTCCACCGCCGCCAGAAGAGATGGCGTGCGCAGCAACGCCGACACATGCTTGCGCGCGAAATCCTTGCCGATGATCGTCGCCATCGCGGCATTGGCGAAGATCACGCGGCCCACCGCGTCGAGCAGCATCAGCGGATCGGGCAGATGCTCGAACACATCGGGTGCGAGCGCGGGCAGCACGGCATCCGCGTGGCCAGCGCGCGGGACGGCGGAAGCCGCAGCACCCTCATTGCCCGCAATGAACAGCGCCACACAAGCCATGGCCGCGCCAAGGCCCAGCGCGATCCAGATTCCGGCATGGCCGCCGAACGCGGCCACGCAAGCGCCAAGCGCAATGCCCACCGCCGCCGGCCAAAGCCAGCGTCTCTGCAATAATTTCGACAGCAATGTCTGGTCCATCACGGTTCCGGCGAATCTTTCACCATCATACGCCCCTGCGTGACGGGCACGCGAATAG
>DATCEI010000292.1:0-5472 GCA_036510185.1 Rhizomicrobium sp.
CGCGTTCAAACTGCTCTAGAAATCAAACGATCTTGACCGTTCCGCCGTCGCAGGAGCGTTCGCCCTTCGCGTCCATCACATAGACCTGCACATGCACGGTGTGATGGGGAAGGTCGGGGGCCGCGGGCACTTGCAGGCGCACGGTGCCGTGACCGACCTGTTCGTTGGTGGCGAGGAGTTTCTTGTAGCCCGTCGCCTGTTCGCCCTTGGCTTGCGTCAGCGTCATCACCACGCGCACATCGGCGTCGGGCGCGGAGCCGGCCAGCGCATCGCAGGCAATCGCCATCTGGTCGCCTTGCATGACGGAGGGAACGCTCGCGTCCGCATCCGTCGGCACGGTGTTGCGCAGCGTATGCGTGTAGGTCTGTTGCGCGAGCGCGGGCGAGGCCGCCAGCAGCAGCGCACCCAAAGCCGCAAAACCGAGTTTCCGCATGCGATCCCTCAGCCTGAAACGATTCAATCTTAGCCTGCCAGCGCGAACTTCCCAACAGGTTCGCGTGACAGGTAATAGAAGCGCGCGCCCATCGCGGCGGCCGCCACCAGCAGCCCGAACGCCAGCCCGATCCAGATGCCCACGCCTTCCATGTGTAGCCCAAAGCCGAACAGCAGACAGGCCGGGAAGCCCACCAGCCAATAGCTTGCCGCTGCGATCCACATGGGCGCGCGTGCATCTTTCAAACCACGCAAAGAAAGCGCGCCAACCACCTGCAATCCATCGAAAATCTGGAATGCAGCGGCGACCCCCAGGAACTTCACGGTCAGCGCCACGGCGTCCGCGTTGGCCCTGGCGTTGGAGGCAAAATAGGCGTCCGCGATCACCTGCGGGAAGGCGAGGAAGATGAGCCCAAACGTACCCATGCACAGCACCGACACCATCATCGCGGTGTAGCCTGCGCGCCGGACGCCTTCGCGGTCGCCCGCGCCCGCCGACAGGCCCACGCGCACCGTCGCCGCCATCGCCAGCCCAAGCGGCACCATGAAGGTGAGCGACGCCACGTTGGTCGCGACCTGATTGCCTGCGATGGCGGCGGTTCCGAAATGGCCCATCAGCAGCGTGGCCGCGTTGAACATCATGGCCTCGAAAATCATGGTCAGGCCGATGGGCATGCCGAGCCGGAACACTTCGGCCAGCTTCGTCCAGTCCGGGCGGTGGAAGCGGCGGAACACGCGATGCAGCCGCAACTTCGGCGTCAGCGAAACCACCGCCCACATCGCGAAGAACTGGAACGCGAATGAGCACGCGCTGGCCACGCCGGAGCCGACGATGCCCAGTTTCGGCATTCCGAAATGGCCGAAGATCAGCGCGTAATCGCCCACGAAATTGAACGCAATCGCAATCGCCATCACGGTGAGCGCCGAACGCGGGCGGCCCAGCGCGGTCGCGAAATTGCGCAGCACCTGATAACCGAGCGAGAAGGGCAGGCCGAGGCACAGCGCGCGCGTGAACGCACCTGCGAGCGTGGCGAGATCCGGCTGCTGGCCGAGCGCAATCAGAATGGGCCGTGTCAGCAGCAACACGCCGATCAGCGGCAGCGCCAAAAGCCCCACCGACCAGAAACCCATGCGCACGACAGCGCGCACGCCCGCGCGATTGTTGGGATGCCCGCCCAATATGTGCGCAATCAAAGGCGCCACTGCGGCCACCGGCCCGCACCCGACAAGCCAGGTGAAGAAGAACACGGTGTTGCCCAGCGCCGCCGCGGCCAGCGATGTTTTGCCGAGGCGTCCCAGCATGATCACGTCTGTCGTCATGATCGCCATCTGCGCCAGTTGCGTGACGATCAGCGGCCCCGCGAGTTTCAGCAGCGCGCGCGCCTCCGCGATCCACGCGGACAGATCGTGGCCGGTTACGCGCTCGGTCTGCGCGCCAACGATATTCGCATCTGCAAAATCAGTCATGACGGACACTTCTTAAATGCCCGAACCCGACGGAGCGGCAACAAAAAACCCTCCGGAGCGGGCTCGGGAGGGTGGATATTTCCAGAACGGACGGGCGTTACGCCGCGTTCACCTCGCGAACCGATGTTGGGGCGGGCAAATCCCGCCTGAAGGGACAAAACAGATCATGGGTTCGACTCGTGAGTGAAAACGCGAGGGTTTGGGTACGCCCGCGCGCAATTTTAGTCAACTCATAGCCCCGTTGCGCGCGGCGCGGGACTAAGCGCACATTTGGTTTAGGGACATTTCAGGAAGCGCAGCCCCGCGAAGTGTGAAGCGGTTCGCGTCAGGCTGCGCGCCAATAAAAGAGAGACGCGCAGATGGATTTCACGATTCCGGAAAATGTGACCGCGCTGCTCGCGCAGCTTGATGAATTCATCGAACGCGAAATCGAGCCGTTGCAGGCGGCTGACGATAATGAACGCTTCTTCGATCATCGCCGCGAATGGGCGCGCACCGATTTTGAACATGGCGGCTTGCCGCGCAAGGAATGGGAAGCGTTGCTGAGCGAGATGCGCAAGCGCGCGGATCGTGCAGGGTTCCTCAGGCTTGCGCTGCCGGAGGAATTCGGCGGCCGCAATATCGGCAACCTTGCCATGGCGATCATCCGCGAACATTTGGCGGCGAAGGGGTTGGGCCTTCACAATGATCTGCAAAACGAAACGTCGATTGTCGGCAATTTTCCACAAATTCTAATGTTTCGCGATTTCGGAACGCCGGAGCAGAAGAAAAATCTTTTGCCCGGCATGCTGGACGGTTCCATTCGCATTGCGTTCGGTCTGACGGAACCCAAACACGGTTCCGACGCGACATGGATGGAGACGCGCGCCGTGCGTGAAGCCGATGGCTGGCGCATTAACGGTGAAAAAATGTGGAACACCGGTGTGCATGTCGCAACGCATGACATGGTGTTCGCGCGCACCAGCGGGCCGGATGGCGATGCGCGAGGCCTCACCTGTTTCCTCGTGCCGATGGATGCGCCGGGCGTCAGGATCGAAGAATATCTGTGGACGTTTAATATGCCCACCGATCACGCGCGCGTTTCATTCAAGGACGTGTTCGTGCCGGATAGCGCCGTATTCGGGCCGGTGGACAATGGCCTCGTGCTGGCGCGCCATTTCGTGCATGAGAACCGCATCCGTCAGGCGGCGAGCGGCGTGGGCGCCGCGCAATACTGCATCGACGAGAGCGTGGACTACGCCAACACGCGCAAACCTTTCGGCAAGCCGCTTTCGCACAATCAGGCGATCCAGTGGCCGCTGGTGGAACTTCAAACCGAATGCGAGATGGTGCGCTGGATGATTTATCACACCGCGTGGGAAATGGATCGGCTCACGGGGCCGGAAATCCAGCTTTATCTCTCCGACAAAGTGTCCATGTGCAATTACCGCGCGAACCGGCTCGTTTGCGATGCGGCCGATCAGGCGATGCAAACCCATGGCGGCATGGGCTATTCGCGGCACAAGCCGTTCGAGCACATTTATCGTCATCACCGGCGCTATCGCATCACCGAAGGTTCCGAAGAAATCCAGATGCGCAACGTGGCGGGGCATATGTTCGGGTTTATCGGGAAGAACAAGAAGACAAAATAAACCCCTCCCGTCATGGCCGGGCTTGACCCGGCCACCCATCGCGCTCGCGTCTGCGAGCGCAGAAGAGTCTCTTCGACACATGGACATGCGTCGGATGGATGGCCGGATTAAATCCGGCCATGACGGATGGTGTAGTGAGGGCGTGACAATGGCTAACCGAATCCAAACGCACCGCACGGCAATCGATTCAATCGTCATTCAACTACAAAACAAATTTTGCGAAAATAATCAGTATACAGAATATTAAGACGAATGAGGCGCGCATTCGCCTCAACCAAACGACAAAACGCGAAAAAAAACTTAAACGCGCGGCAACGCAATTCATAGTTCTACGTTGCTTGTGAAGCGGGGCCGTATCCTAATGCGTGGGCAATGGTCGCGTAGTCATGTGAAAGGACACATTATGCAGGCGTTAGGGCAAGTATGGGCGGACGTAGACAAGTCCGATCCGGGCTTTGAGGAGAGTTTCGCGGTGATGCGCGAGCCCAGCCATTATGATGCCTGCCATTTGTTCAACCACTGGCTCAAGCGCACGGAAGAGGGCGGCTTCGTGGTGGGCAAGGATGTCCCCTCCCGCACGCTGGCGCCGCTGCTCCGCAACCTGGTCCTCTATGAACCTGTGGACGATGGCGCGGATTTCAAGGCCCGGCTTGCCGGTTCCGCGCTGATGCGCCGTTTTGGGCAGGATATTTCCGGCCTGCGCCTGTCGCAGATGTTCGACCAGCGCGCCTTCGAATGCCAGCGTTACGATATGCTGCAGATCATCCGCACCAGCCAGCCCTGCGTGCTGGAAGGCAAGGTGCGGGCGGTCGCCCATCCGGGCCTGCATTTCGAAATCCTGGCGCTGCCCGTGTTGGCGCCCGATCTCGAAACGGTGTGGGTGTTGTCGGGACTTTTCTATTACGATTGGCCCGCGCGTTCGATGCGGCCGCCGGCCGCCGAAGATGCGCCGGAGGAAAAGCCCGCATGTTTCCCCTCAACATCGCGCATCGCGGCGGGGCAGGCCTATGGCCGGAGAACACGCTCGCGGCTTTCCGCAACGCCGCGGTTCACGGCGCCGATGGTGCAGAGCTTGACGTCCAGCTCAGCCGCGATGGCGAGCTGATCGTATTTCACGATTACCGGCTGAAGCCGGAAATCTGCCGGGGAGAAGACGGCAAATGGATCACGAAGCCGACGCCACGCATCAAAGATCTTTCGCTCGCCGAATTGCGCGCGTTCGATATCGGCCGCGCCGACCCGGCAAGCGCCTATGCGCGCGCGCATCCATTGGTCGCGCCTTCGGACGGCGAACGCATTCCCACGCTCGAAGAGGTGATCGCCGTTGTGAAGGGCGCGCCCAAACCGTTCAAGCTGTTCGTCGAATTGAAGACGTCATTTTCGGACCGCGCGCAATCGGCAGACCCCATCGCGCTCGCGGACGCGACGTTAAAAGTTCTGCGGGAACACGATTATCTTCAGCACTGCATACTCGTCGGCTTCGACTGGCCTGGGCTCTTGCACGCAAAGACACGCGCGCCCGAATGCGAATGCTGGTTCACGACCCTGGATTCAAGGTGGTTCGGCACGAACGAAGCCCCCCCGCAAAGCGATCCGCCGTCGCCGGCCGCGCTCGAAGTGTTGCGGCATTGGGAGAAGATGGGAATTTCCCCATGGGCGGGCGGCTACGATTCGGTGAAGTACGGCGGCTCAATCCTGCGGGCCATTCATGCGGCTGGCGGCGACGGCTGGTTTCCCACCACCACGGATATAACCGATGAAACACTCGCCGAGGCGCGCGCACTGGGATTGAAGGTGGGCGCGTGGACGGTGAACGAACCTGCGGAGATGGAACGGCTCATCGCGCTCGGGATCGGTGCGATATGTACGGACAGGCCGGATTTACTTTCAGAAATGACAACGACCTAATTCTTTCCTCCCCCGTGGTTACGGGGGAGGGGGA
>DATCEI010000293.1:0-15842 GCA_036510185.1 Rhizomicrobium sp.
CCCGCTTCACCCGGCGCGGCGGGTTTGCCGTCTTCGTCAAGAATCGCGAGCGGATTTCCGGCCAGCGGATAACCGATGGGAACGCGGCTTCCTTCCCGCGAAAAATCGCGCGGCACAAACCATTGCATGATCGGCGCTTCGGTGGAGCTGTAGCCGAGTTCGATCAGGCATTCGGGCGGAAGCCAGTTGCGCAGCAATTCGACGTCGCTCCATAACACGGCATCTCCGCCTACTCGTACCACGCGCAGATTTTGCGGTGTCGCTTCGGCATCCAGTTGAATGAGCGAGCGCAGCAGCGCAGGGACGGCGTAGCAAATCGTGATTTTGTCTTCGTGCAACCGCTGAAGGATTTTGCGCGCGCCTGCGCGTTGCGTGTCGATGAGGTGCAATGTGGCTCCGCTCAGAAGTGCCGTCAGTCTTTCGCGCAAACCGGCAATCGTGCAATCCGAACTGAGCGGCATGAAACGATCTTCGGCGTTGATATGCGCGGCGTTGATATATTGCTCCACGCGCCGCAACAGATTGCGCTGGCTGTTGACGATGCCTTTCGGTTTGCCGGTGCTGCCCGATGTGTAGAGCACCAGCGCAGGTTCGTCTGGTCCGAGTGGCGAAGCGATGGACGAAGCATCGCTTGTATCAACCGCCATTTCGATTCTGCGGATGGATGGCGGCACGGCGGCATCGGTTTCGGCATTGTCGAAACGCCCGATGATCGCTTCCATGCGCGCATCTTGCGTGACATCGGCAATCCAGCGCGCCGGATAGTGCAGATCGAGCGGCACGAAAGGCCGTCCGGCGGCGAAACACGCCAGCATTGCGATTGGAAAATCCACGCTTGGCGCGAGAAGGATTCCGATCAGTTCGCCTGACGTTGTTTCAGAAGCAATGTGCGCCGCCAGATGACGCACTGCATTTAATGTTTCGCGATAGGTGAGCCGGGTGGCTCCGTCATCAAGCGCGATGCGGCCGGGATGCAGGCTCGCGATATTTTCAAACAACGCGCTGACTGGCCGCTCCATATCCGAGTGCGGAAATGGGACGAAGTCACGCGCCACCGGGCCGTGCCAATCGAGGGCACGGTCGGACGGCTTCAGCCAGGGCGAAGCGAAATATTGGTGCATTTCCGTACCATTTGCGGCTTGCGCGGAGCACGCGCCACATTTGCGTGCAAAGACGTGGCCGGACGTTTCATCGCGTATGCGCTGAAATGGGACGGTTAATGCGCTTTGGTTGATGGAAGTGAAACACTCACGTGGGCATCGGATTTGCACAATTGGTGAGCGGGGAATTCATCCCCGAAAGCGCCGGAAGACGCGACGTTTCCGCGAGAGGAGGCGACATGTTCCAGTTTGAAGCAGCCAAGCATGAAGGCGCGGCCCCAATTCCGTCCGACGGCGCGCTGACGCCACTCCATCAACCGTTCCCGCGTCTGATGGGCGTGGAGATGATCGAAGCGACCGCTGCCCGCGTGCGAGCGCGGCTATTTGTGCGAACCGATCTTTGCCGCTCCGGACATGTCATGCATGGCGGCGCGGTGATGGCGTTTGCCGATCTTGTGGGTTCGATCGGCGCGTTTCTGAATTTGCCGGAGGGCGCCAGCACCACGACCATCGAAAGCAAGACGAATTTCATCGGCGCGGCGAAAGAAGGGTCCGTCGTCGAAGCGGAAGCAACCCCTTTGCATGTTGGCCGCCGCAGTTCGGTGTGGCAGACGCACATCAAGCGCGAGGATGGAAAACTTCTTGCCGTCGTCACGCAGACGCAAATGGTTCTCTAAACCTCGACCATATCGAAATCGCCCTTGGACGCGCCGCAATCGGGGCAGGCCCAATCGGCGGGAACGTCTGCCCATTTCGTGCCGGGCGCGATGCCTTCATCCGGCCAGCCTTCGGCCTCATCATAGATGTAGCCGCAGCAGGCGCATTTCCATTTGCGCAAAGTCACGCCTCGCCGGTCAGCGGTTGAAAATCAGTCTTCTCGCACACCAAGCAATCGGGGCAGGGCCAGTCATCGGGAAGTTTCTGCCACGGCGTGCCGGGCGCAACACCCTCACGCGGAAAGCCGCGCGTCTCATCATACACGAACCCGCAATCGGGACATTTGTAAGCAGCCACGGCGAAACCCGGATTAAACCGCTTCCGCGTAGCGCAGCAATTTCTCGCGCTTCGCCGGATAGAGATTGGCCTTGCTCAGATCGCCGCTGAAATGCGCCTTCACGCGCTTGTCCATCACCCAGAACCACAGCGGCGGCAAATATGCGAGTACCAGCATGCCTGCGTAGCCGGAGGGCAATTGCGGGCTGTCTTCGAAATGGCGCAAGGCCTGAAAACGCCGCGTCGGATTGGCGTGATGATCGGAATGCCGCTGCAATTGATAGAGGAACAGATTCGTCACCAGATGATTGCTGTTCCACGAATGGCGCGGTGCGCAACGCTCGTAACGGCCCGTCGAATCTTTCTGCCGCAGCAATCCGTAATGCTCGATGTAATTCACCACTTCGAGCAGCGAGGCGCCATAGAACGCCTGTATCAGCAGGAACGGCAATGCCATCCAGCCGACAAACGCCGTGATCGCCGCGAACAGCACCACGGTCATCGCCCAAGCCTGCAGATTGTCGTTGTCGAGGCTCCACGCGCTTTTGCCGACGCGCGCGAGACGATCCTTCTCGATGCTCCATGCCGACACGAGGCTGCCGATCATCGTGCGCGGCAGGAACGCCCAGAAGCTTTCGCCCATCTTGGCGCTTGCCGGATCGTCGGGCGTCGCCACATTGCGGTGATGGCCGCGATTGTGCTCGACATAGAAATGTCCGTAGGCCACGGGCGCGAGCGTGATCTTGGACAACCAACGCTCCAGCGAATCTTTCTTGTGGCCCAGCTCATGTGCGGTGTTGATGCCGATGCCGTTGACCATGCCGACGCTGAACACCAGCCCGGCATAATCGAGCCACGAACTCGCCACATGCACGGCGAGCCACGCACCCCAGATGGTGATGATGAATTGCGTGGGGATATAGGCGTACACGATGGCGCGGTAGTAGACGTTGTTTTCAAGCTCGTTGACGGCGCTTTCCGGCGGATTGCTCTGATCGGTGCCGATCAGCCAGTCCAGCAGCGGGATCACCACATAGATGACGATGGGCAGGTTCCACAGCGCGATGCTGTTATGCCCGAACTGGAACGAGGCGAAGGCCGTCAGCAACAAAGCCGGGATGGCCGGGCTCAAGAGCCACATGTAACGCTTTCTATCGGTCCAGGTGGGGGCCATCGACATATCCCTGTTTAATGTGCCATTGTACAATGGCATCGTTGAAGCCGGGCCGTCAAGCCCTTAGCGTCCAGAATCATGAGCCGCAGAAATATAAGCAAATCTGAATTCACGATTGATGAATTGGCCCGCGAGGCGGGCACGACCGTGCGCAATGTGCGGGCCTATCAGGAACGCGGGCTGCTGCCGCCGCCGCGGCGGGAGGGGCGTGCGGGGCTCTATTCCGAATCGCATCTGGGGCGGCTGCGGATCATCGCCTCGCTGCTGGAGCGGGGTTATTCGCTGGCCAATGTGGCCGAGCTGATCGAGGCGTGGGAAGGCGGACAGGATATCGGCTCGCTGCTGGGCCTTGAGGCGGCGGTGACAAGCCCGTGGACGGACGAAGCGCCCGTCACGATTTCCTTCGAGCAATTGCAGGCCATGTTCGGCGAGGCGCTGGATGCGGGTGTTGTGGCACGTGCGGTGAAGCTGGGCGGTTTAAGCATCGAAGCAGACGGCGTGCGTGTGCCCAATATGAAGCTGCTGACGATCGCAGCAATGCTGATTAAAGAAGGTGTGCCGTTCGACCTGTTGCTGACGCTGGAGGAACATCTGCGCGGCCATGTGGAGCAGATCGCGGAGGAACTGGTGCGGCTTGTGAGCACCCACATTTTCGATCGCTACGGCAAGGATGCGTTGCCCCCGCCTTCGGAAGCGCCGCGTCTTGCCAAACTCATCGAACAATTGCGGCCCATGGCGATGGAAGCGGTGAATGTGGAAGTTGCGGCCGCGATGAAGAAAGCGTCGGACAAGCATCTGGGCGACAAGCTTGCGCAGGCGCTGGAACATCTGCACGCCACGCCGTCAAATCGTCGTCTGCGTTCCTAGCTCGACCACGCGTCCCGGCGGCAGATGATAGAATCGCGCCGGCGAAAGCGCGCGCTGCGCCAGCACAATGTAAATCCATGTGCGCCAGCGGCCGAGCATGGGATATTGGCCCAGCACAAGCGTTTCATGGCCGACGAAGAAGGTCGTCGTTTCAAGATCGATGGTCAGGCCGAAGGCGCGCGCGTTCTGCAACGCCTCCGGCACATCGGGCACTTCAAAGAAACCGTGCTGGATTTGCACGGTGTAAAATCCCTTGCCCAGTTTCTCTACATGCAGGCGCTGGGCAGGTTTCGTGAACGGCGTGTCCGTCACATCGACATGCACCAGCACGACACGTTCATGCAGCACGCGATTGTGCTTGAGATTGTGCAGCAGCGCGCCGGGCACGGAATCCAGCCGCGCGGACAAAAACACCGACGTTCCCGCCACGCGCAACGGCGATTTGTCGGCGCGTTCCAGAAACAGTTTCAGCGGCATGGATTCGTTGCGCACACGCTCCAGATGAATCTTCCGTCCGCGTTTCCACGTATCCATCGTGATGAAAATTGCGGCGGCAATCGCAAGCGGCAGCCAGCCGCCCTGCACGATCTTCAAACTGTTGGAGGCAAGGAACGCAATGTCGATCATCGCGAAAAGCCCGAACACGGGCAGCGCCAGCCGCAATCCCCAGCCCCATTGCTTCGTCGCCACAATGCCCGCAAGGAACGCGCTGATCACCATGACGCCCGTGACCGCGATGCCATAGGCGGCGGCCAGCGCATCCGAACTGCGGAACACCAGCACGATCATCACCACGCCGATGAGAAGCAGCACATTGGCGTTGGGCACATAGATCTGTCCGAAATCGGTGGCGGAGGTGTGGCGGATTTCCATGCGCGGCAATTGACCAAGCTGCACGGCCTGCCGCGTGATCGAGAACACGCCGGTGATGACGGCCTGCGAGGCGATGATGGTCGCCACCGTCGCCAGCAGCACCATCGGATAATGCGCCCAATGCGGCGCCAGCGCGAAGAACGGAAACGCGGCCGCCGCGGGATCGCGCAGGATCAGCGCGCCCTGTCCGAAATAATTCAGCAGCAACGCGGGCAGGGTGATCGCGAGCCAGCCGATCTGGATGGGCGACCGGCCGAAATGGCCCATGTCGGCGTACAGCGCCTCGCATCCCGTAACCGCGAGCACGACGGAACCCAGTGACACGAAACCCGTCCACGGCGCCTGCACGAACAGCCGCACGGCATAGAGCGGGCTTGCCGCCTGAAGAATCTGCGGCTCGCGCGCAATCGCGATGAAGCCGAGCAGGCCCAGCACCGAGAACCACACCAGCATCACCGGCCCGAACAGCCCGCCGATCTTCGCCGTGCCCCGGCTTTGCATCACGAACAGGCCGATGAGAATGGCCAGCGTCAGCGGAATGACCAGCGGCGCAAAGCTTGTGCTTTCCGTCGTCAGGCCTTCGATCGCGCTCAGCACCGAAATCGCGGGCGTCAGCATGCCGTCGCCATAAAACAGGGCGAGGCCAACGATGGCGGCAACCCCGATGGCGGCCTTGACGCTTTTGCTCAACCCCGCCGAACGGCGCGCCAATGTGGCCAGCGAAAGTACGCCGCCTTCGCCATTGTTGTCGGCGCGCATGATGAAGATGACATATTTCACCGTCACCACAATGATCAGCGACCAGAAGATCATCGACAGCGCGCCCATCACCGCTTCCGCGCCCGACAATGCGCCGCTCGTGGCGCGCACGGTTTCGCGCAAGGCGTAAAGCGGGCTTGTGCCGATATCGCCGAACACCACGCCCAGCGCGCCCAGCGTCAGCGCCGCCCGGCGGCTGCGCGATTGCGCGCCTTCCACGCAATGCCCGGCCGCGAGCGGTTCGTCCGCACTCTCGATGACGAGGGGATCGTTCATGGCCATGCGCTTGGGCGGTCCGTCAGAGCGGCGCGTGCGGGAAGACGAAACTCAAAACCATTGCGGCCAGCAGCGGAATGAAAATGACCAGCCCCATTTCCCACAGCACGCGGCCCGGCGAATTGTCGTCGGGCGCGCGCTCGGCAGTTTGCGGCCGGGAGGGCGGCGCCCACCGGCTGAAATCGGATTCCTCGCGATACATCGAACGCATCTTTCCGGCGCGCGGGCGGCGCAAAGGCGCAGGGCCGAACGTCAGCCCTCAAAATCGGGACGAAGCCGTATAAATTCGAGGAGGGCCGCGCGGCCGAAATATATAAAAGCCATATAGACGGATCGGCCCGCTCCTCTATCGCCCGCGCGCCAAGGCCTCTAAGAAAGCGGGCGGAATCGGGGGGCGAATGGGGACAGATCGGAAGCACGCATGGCCGTTGGCCGCGAGCGTCATGGCTGCGGCGATCCTCATCGCGCCGTTATGGTGCGTGGCCTCGCCTGCGATGCCGGATTACCCGGCGCATCTGGCGACGTTCCACCTGCTGGCGGGCGGGGCCTCGCATTATTACCGCATCCATTGGGCGTTCATCCCCAATCTGGCCGCCGAGATCGCCGTGCCCGCGTTGGCGCGGTTCGTGGCATTGGGCGCGGCCACGAAATTGTTTCTGAGTGCCGCCGTCGCCATGTGGGTGATGGGGCCTGCGCTCATCCATCGCGCGCTTTACGGACGCTTCGGCGTGGCCCCGCTGATCGCCGCCTTCTTCGCCTACAACGCCAATTTCATGTGGGGCTTCCTCAATTATTATTTTGCGGCAGGGCTGGCCCTTCTCGTTTTCGCGGCATGGATCGCGACGGAAAACCGGCGCGGCGTGTTCTCGCTCGCCGGTTTCATGCTTGCCGTGACCATCATTTATTTCTGCCACGTCTTCGCGGCGTTCGCGCTTTTGATGATGATCGGATGTTTTGAGTTGGGCGTGCTGATGGCGCAACGTCCGGTCGCGTTCAGGAACGTGCCGCGCCAGCTTCTTTCCACCGCGATTATTTTCATCCCTTGCGCCTTCGCCTTTGTCTTTCTGAAACCGCACGGCGCCGACAGCGGCCATCTGGAATTCAATTTTGCGGCAAGCGCGATGGATCGCGTGGAGGCGATGCTGCAATGGAATTACGACAACCCCGCCTTTTCGCTGCTTGCGGTCATTGCGGCATTCCTGCTGATAGGCCTGTGGCGGCGATGGATCGTGCTCCACCGCAAAATGATTTTCGTGCTCATCGCATTCGCGCTTGGCGCAGCACTCGCGCCGGAATGGGCGATGGGCGGCTGGGGCGTGGATTTGCGTCTGCCCGCAATTCTGTGTGTGCTTGTTTTCGCGGCCGCCGATTTGCAAGTACCGCCGCTCTACGCAAAGTTGCTCGCGGTCGTTTGCATGGGGACACTTATATATTGCGCCGCCACGCTCGCCGGGAACTGGCGCTACTACGACCGCCAATACAGCGAATTCCGCGCGGCCTCGCAAAGCATCGTGCCCAACGCAAAGCTGCTGACGGTGCTCGATGGCGACTCCATAGGCAAAGCTTCCGACCAGCCCTATTGGCACATGGCCGAGTTCGCGATCATCGACCGCGGCGCGTTCACGCCGCTGATGTTCACGACGCGCGGCCAGCATGTCGTGCGTCTGCCGCGCGCGCTTCAGGCCATCGCCGCATCCTCCGCGCAGGAAGGCTCGCCGCCCGACACCAGCGAGCTGAACGATCTCGCGGCAGGCAGCATTGATGGCGACATCGACATCGCGGAAGTGTTTCCGTACCTGATGTATTACCAGTGTCATTTCGACCAGGCCGTCATCATTCATCTGAATGGCAATCGCAGCCCGTTGCCGAATATTTTGCATCTGCGCCTCGCGGGAAGCTTCTTTTCGCTTTATGACATTCAGCGCACAGGTTGCCCGAAACAATGAGCGGCCGATCGTCCGCAAGTTTGTGGATCGTCACCGTTCTGACCGCATTGCTGTGCGCGATATTTCTCTGGCGCGTCGTGGCGACAATCGGACTTCACGTTCCGCTCGATCCGAACGAAGGCTGGAACGCCTATCACGCGATGCGCGCGATGTCCGGCGCGCCGCTTTATCCCGGCGCGCACAGCTTTTTGGTCAACAATTATCCGCCGCTGTCGTTTTATGTCGTCGGCACGTTTGGCCGCGCACTGGGCGACAACATCATCGCCGGACGCATTCTTTCGTTGCTCGGATTCTTCGCAACGTCGGCTGGCATTTTCGTGGCCGCGCGCGCGATGGGCTGCAACAGACTGGAATCGATTTTTTCTGCTCTGCTGTTTGCTGCCTGCCTCTTCATCACATCCGATTATGTTGGCATGGACGATCCGCAATTGCTGGGTCACGCGCTCGGCATGGCAGGATTTCTGTTCCTGTTGCGCGAGCCGGGCGACTGGCGCGCGCTCATTGCAAGCGCGTTCTTTTTCACGTCGGCAATTTTCATCAAGCACAATCTAGTCGCCCTGCCGCTCGCCATGGCGATTTGGCTTGTCCTCTATGATCGGCGCGGCGCGTCACGGTTTGTTTTTCTCGGCGCGGCCTTCTTGCTCGTCGGTTTCGTATTGTTCTATCTCCATTATGGAATCAGTCTGCTCGCGGTGCTGAATTCGGCACGGGTTTATTCCTTCGTAAATCTCATCGCAAATTTGCGGGAATGGCTTTACTGGGGAAGCGTTTCACTTATCGGCGTGGCGTTTCTGTTGTGGTTTCGCCGTCACGATAAATATGTCGTGCTGTGCGCTCTCTATGCGTCGGTCGCAATCGCTATCGGCGCAATCTTCCTTGGCGGCGATGGTGTCGATGTGAACGCGATGTTCGATGCTGATATCGCGCTCGCGTTAAGTGCTGGACTTCTTGTCAATCATTTTCCGGCGCGCGGAGTTGTTCCGGCACTTCTTGCATTGCCCATTGTGCTTGTTCTCTGGCGCAACTGGGACAGCGAATGGCGCGAGCCGGATTTCTGGTTGCATCCCTTGGCCACGGAAACCGGCGAAGCGCATCGTGACATTGTTTTCCTGAAAGCGCAGGACGGACCCGCGCTGTGCGAGATGCTTTCGCTTTGCTATTGGGCGGGCAAGCGCGCGGAAGTGGATGTCTTCAATGTCGGAGAACAATTTCTCACCGGCGCGCGAAGCGATAGCGATTTGGGGCGGCTTGTGGAGCAACACTATTTCCGCGTATTGCAATTTGAATCGCTATCGCCATTCGCGTTGACACCGCGCATTCGTGAAGCGGTCGAGCATAATTATCGCATCGATCACACGAACGACGATGGCGTATTCCTGCTGCAGCGTTGATCAGCCGTGCTCGGCTTTCACGGTGCCCATGCGTTCCAGTTTGCCCCAGCCGACGAACGGCCCGCGCATCGCCGTCGAGATCGAACGCACGACGACATAATACATCAGCTGGCGATAACCGAAGCGCTGCAGCACGAGCCACCATAACAGGCTCCATTTCTCGCGCTTCTCCATCAGGAAGCCGAAAATCGCGGCGGCGAGATCGACGACCATGAAAACGCAATAATAAATTCCGACCGTGCGCAAATCCGTGTTGCTGAATTCCGCGCCGTGCTGGAGATAGGCCAGACCCTGATTCAGCAATTGCCAGATCAGCAGCAGATCGGCGAGCGGCGCGAGCGCGGTCAGCAAAATCTGGAACAGCCACACCTGCGGCAGCGCAATCATGCCGAGCGCGCCATAACGCGGATTGAATGTCAGCTCGCGATATTTCCACAAACATTGCAGCGTGCCGTAAGCCCAGCGAAAGCGTTGCTTGGCGAGGCCGCGCACGGTTGCCGGCGCTTCGGTCCATGCAATCGCCGAACTGTCGAAGCGCACATGATAACCCGCGCGTTGCAGGCCGATGGTCAGATCCTGATCCTCGGCCAGCGTGTCGGAGCGGAAGCCGCCAAGTTCCAGCAGCGCGGTCTTGCGCCATGCGCCGACCGCACCCGGCACAACCGTCAGCGTGCCCAACGCCGCCAGCGCGCGGCGCTCCAGATTTTGCGCCACGATGTATTCAAGCGCCTGCCAGCGCGTGATCATGTTGATGCGGTTGCCGACTTTCGCATTGCCCGCGACCGCGCCGGTCTGTGCATCGGAAAACCAGCGCGCCAGCCGCGAAATCGTATCGCGCCGGAATTGCGTATCGGCGTCGAGCGCGATGATGATGTCGTGTCTGGCCTGAACAAGACCGGTGTTGAGCGCATTCGCCTTGCCGCCATTGGCGATCCTGATCAGGTTCACGCGCGGATTGTCGCCGAATTGCGCCTGCATCACGGCGGCGGTTTTGTCCTGCGAACCGTCGTCCACAACGATGATTTCGAGATCGGTGTGATCGCTCGCCAGAATCCGCTCCACGGTTTTGGCAATGACTTTTTCCTCATTATAGGCGGGAATGATGACGGAGACACCAAAGGCATTCGTGGCAGGCATGGGCTTTTCGCGCTGGCGCAATTCGTTGCGGCGATTGATCAGGCTCAACCCGGCCAGCAGAATAAGCCGGCCGATGCCGAGCCAGATCGCCGCCAGAAAACACAGATAAAGCGCACGCCCGAAGGCGCTCAGCGTCAGGAACACAACGCGGTCGGTGAGAATGGCGATGCCCGGCGGCAGCGGCGGCATCGTCTGGTCGCGCGTGAATCCGGCAAGCTCCGACACTGGCACGATCTGATAATGCTGCGCCTTCAGCGCGTCGATCAGTGGGCCGAGTGCGGCCACGGTTTGCGAACGGTCGCCGCCCGCATCATGCAGAAGCACGATGCTGCCACGCAGATCGGGATTGGTGCTGCGCAATCCGGCAAGCGTGCGTTTCACGATTGTGCCGGCGCCGGGCAGGCCCCAATCGATGGGATCGATATGCTCGCCGACGGTGACGTAACCCAGATTCTGCGCAATCTCGACGGGAATGATTTCGTCTTCATCGGTGGGTTCCGCATCGCCCAGATAGGGCGGCCGGAACAGGCGCATGGAACGGCCCGTCAGCGCCTCAAACAAACGCTGCGTCGCGTTCAATTCCAGCGCCACAGCCTGATCGGGCGTATCGGCAAGATTGGGATGGGTGAATGTGTGATTTCCTATGTCATGGCCCTCGGCCAGAATGCGCTGCACAAGGCCCGGATTGGCCTCCGCATTGCTGCCGATGATGAAGAAGGTCGCGTGAACATGCTTGGCCTTGAGGATGTCCAGAATCTGCGGCGTCCATTCGGGGTCGGGTCCATCGTCGAAAGTCAGCGCCACCTTGCCCGGCGCGTAACCGAATTGCCGGATCACATAATTGGTCGGCAGTTTCGTATAGGTCTCGTCGTCGATGTCGCCCGTCATGCGGTCGAGTTCGAAGGTGCGGCTGCCCGATGTGGGCTGCGCTTCCACGCGCAGGATTTCACCCTGACCTTCGAAATCGATATCTTCGACGATGTGAATATCCCTAAGACTGTCCGGCGCGGGTGCGCCATAGGTGCGCCCCATCACCTGCCAGATCGACGGGTCTTCGCTGCCCAGCCGCCACAGCGCGTAGCCCGCCGGTTGATAAACATCGGCCGCATGAATCTCGTTGAACGCCGTCACGCCGTCCAGAAACCAGACATCGTGCTTGGTGTGGTCGTCTTCGATGTAGGAGAAATGCGGATTGTTGGTGGCGTCGTCGAAATCGATTTTCGCGTCGGAATCGTGCGCGGCGATGACCGCTTCTTCAAAGGTCAGGCTTTCGACCTCGTTGTCGTTCCAGTCATAGCCATAGGAACCGATGCCCACGATGGTGCGGTTGGGCGGCAGCAGCTTCATGCGCCTGTCGAGCGTGGTTTCAAACCATGTCTGACCGGCGAGGCTTCCCGCCGTGCCGCTGTTTTCGTGTTCGTCGTAGGCCATCAGCAGCGTGTAATCGACGACATGCGCATAGGCCGCGTAAGGCCAGCTGTCATCGTCGAACGGCGTCGCCATCACGACAATGCCGCCCATGGGCTCGAACGCCGCCGACAATTCCCGCAGGAAGATTTCCAGATCCTTGTGTGCGCTGGCCGGCACTTCTTCGAAATCGACAGTCACGCCCTGAAGCTTGTGCGTTTCCACAAACGAAGCGACCTGACCCACAAGGGCGATGCGGCGCTGGTCATCCGCCAAAAGCTTCGCCAGTCCCGGCCCGTCCCATTGGCCCAGCGACGCATTTTGCAGCGTCGGCAAGATCGCCACGTTCTGTTTGGTGTGGCGGATATATTTCAGCAGATGCGGATCGAAGGTGGTTTTAAGCTGAAGGTCCGGCTCCTGCAGATTCATCCAGGTGGGCATCACCCAATCGAGTTTCGGTAGCGCGTGTTTTAAATCGGCGTAACTCGATGCTTCCCAACTGGGATAAAACGCGATCGAAAGCGCCCGATGCGCGGGCGGGCGCAAGGCGGCGGCGATCACGCGGCCATGATCCTTGCGCTGACGCCATTGTTTGGCGAGGTCCGCGCGCTTGGATCGCACGGCGGCCGCAAGCCGCACGGCCGAGCGCAAAAGGCCCGGCGCCTGCGCGCTCTTTTCCAGTTCGGGCAGGTGAATGGCGGTAAGGCGGCCGGGCAGGTTAAGGTTCGCAACGTGCGGCGTCATGAACAGGCTGACGATGAAAAACACGCCCAGCACGGTGCTGATAATGGCAGCCCCCCAGCCGAAAGCGGATACGATGCTTGCGCGCCGTCCTGTCGCGTCGAAGAAGATCGGCTTGTCGGCCATTGTGCGTTCCGGCTCCCGGGCGGTTCTTATGTGTTCATTCTAGCGCAATCGCGCCTGAAAAGAGGATGAATGAAGCCGCGGCGTCAGCCTTCCACAGCCGGAATCGCTGCCGCCGCAATCGTGGTTTTGGGCCTTGCCGCCGCCGCGGCAATCGCCTGGCCCGGCTATTTATCCTACGATTCGGTGCTCCAGCTGCTTCAGGGCCGCACCGGCGCCTATAATACGTGGCATCCGCCCGTGATGGCGTGGCTGCTGGGCGTGGGCGATGCCGCCATGCCCGGCGCGGGCCTGTTCGTGCTGTTCGATGCGGGCCTGTTGTGCGCGGCGATGGTGTCGCTTTTGTGGCTGAGGCCGCGCGCCTCGTGGGCGGCGGTTTTCGTGGTCTTGCTGTGCGTGCTGTCGCCGCAATTCCTCATCTATCAGGGCATCGTCTGGAAAGATGTGCTGTTCGCGGATGCCGCGGTCGCGGGCTTTGCGATGCTTGCCTGCGCGGCTGTGCGTTGGCGCGATGTGAGTGCGCGATTTGTATTTATCGGCATCGCGATTGTGTTGCTCACGCTTGCGGCGCTGGCGCGGCAGAACGGAGCCATCGTTATTGTGTTCGGCGCGATTGCGCTGGGCGTGATTGCATGGCGCGATGAGCGTCGTGCCGCCATTCTTTATGGCGCAGGCGCGTTGCTTGTTTCGGCCTCCTTATTCATTGCCGCAAGCCTCGCCTTGGAAACGCGGGGCGATGGCGGGTACGGTCGGCTGTCGCAAGTAAAGGCGCTGGAGTTGTACGACATCGCGGGCATGGTGGCGGCAAAGCCCGGTCTGAAGCTCAAACTGCTGAACCGGCCCGTGCTGGAAAACCTCATCCGCAGCGATGGCGCGCGGCTCTACACGCCGCAGCAATACGACACGCTCGCCGCCTCGCCCGCATTGCAGGCGGCGCTGGTCGTGACGCCGGAGCGGCGGCTGCTCGACGAATGGTTTTATCTCGTGCGCAACAATTTCGGACTTTATCTGCATGTGCGCGCCGCGGCGTTCCGTTGGGTCACGCTGACGCCCGACATCGCCAAATGTCATCCTTATTATGTCGGCGTTTCCGGGCCACCGGATGTCTTGCGCAAATTGGGATTGAACGATCAACCACGCCCCCGCGACCGCGCGCTATCCAATTATGGCGGCTGGTTCGTCGGCACGCCGATATTCTCGCACATCACCTTCGGCATCATCGCCATCATCGCGCTGCTCATTCTGTTCCGCCGCCGCGAACCTGCCGACATTGTGATGGGATATATGCTGTTGAGCGCGTTCGCTTTCGCGCTTTCGTTCTTCTTCATCTCGGTCGCGTGCGATTACCGCTACCTTTATTATCTCGATCTATCGGCCTTGGTCGCGAGTTTTTATATCGCAACCGGTCCTGGAGCCGTTTCGGATTATATTGAATCACATAACCGTCATGGCCGGATTTAATCCGGCCATCCATCCGGCGCGTGTCCATGCGTCGGAAAAACTCTTTTGCGCTCGCAGACGCGAGCGCGATGGGTGGCCGGGTCAAGCCCGGCCATGACGGAAATGTGGATAAGCTCAATCCAAAACCGCTTTACCGTTCGCGCATCCCGCGCCTAAGCACCGCGCGAATGGGATCCACGAAATAGTCGAGCGGCGTTTGGGTGCCGGTTTCGATGGCGACTTCTACGGGCATGCCGGGCACCACGCGCACATCGGGATATTGGCGCAGCACCGCGCGGTCCACGCTGACACTGGCGATGAAATAGGTCTGCCCCGATTTTTCATCCACCAGCCGGTCGGCGGACATGGCGGTCACTTGACCCGTGATCATGGGCAGGCGGCGCTGCTTGTACGCGCCGAGGCTGACCTTCGCGGGCTGGCCGACATAGACATCGTCGGCATCCTGCGGGCGCACATGGGCTTCGACTTCAAGCTTGTCGTTCTTCGGCACGATCTCCATCACCGTTTCGCCGGGCCGGATGACAGCACCTTCGGTGTGTGCGGAGAGCGAAACCACCGTGCCGCCGACAGGCGCCACAAGCGCGCAGCGCGCGAGCACATCGCGCGCGGCCTGAATGCGGTTCAGAAGGTCGTAGCGCTTGTCGCGCACGTCCGTCATGTCTTTCAGCACGTCGTTGAGGAACTGGTTTTTCTGGTTGATGATCTGAAGATCGGTTTCGCCGGTGTTGAGTTGCGTCTGCGCGATCTTCTCGATCAATTGTCCGCGCTGGCCGGTGAGATCGGCTTCGTTGCGTTGCAGGCCGAGCAGGCGCGGCAGCGGTTGCAGGCCTTCCTTCACCAGCGTGGAAACGCCGCTTTCTTCCTTCTGAATCAGCCCCACCTGCTTCTCGATGGAATCCTGTTCGTCCTGAAAGCCGGCAATGATGCGGGCGTTCTCATTGCGGCGGCCCGTGAGGATGGCGACCTGCTGTGTCAGTGCGGCGCGTTGCGCTGCGAACGTGCTTTCCTCGCCTCTGAGGATTTGCGCGATTTTGGGATCGTTCTGCTTGGCCATCAGGTCGGGCGGAAAATCGATCCTGTCCTTGTTGTCGCGTTCGGCGATGAGGCGCGCCTGTTCGGCGGTCAGCGCATCAGCCTCGTCTTCCAGCAGCGCGAGATTGACGCGCGCCTGCGTTTCATCGAGCTGGATCAGCAATTGGCCGGGCCGAACCATTTGTCCATCATGCACGAAGATCGTGCGCACAATGCCGCCTTCGAGATGCTGGATCGTCTTGCGATGCGATTCCACCACGATGGTGCCGGGCGCGGTCAGCGCGGTGTCGAGCGGCGCGAAGGCGGCCCAGGCGAAAAATCCCAGCACGAACACGACCACGATCACCAATCCCGAACGCACCACGCGCTGCGTGTTGAGGAAATCGAGATTGGAGGCGTAGCCGTCAGACGGCGCGTCGAGATAACGCCGCAGCGGATCGAACAGGCGCGAAAATGCAGCCGCAACCGCCATGTTCAACCCTTGTCGGCGTGATCGTTGGAGGGATGCATCACGCTCGAAAGTGCCACGACATTGGCGTCGGCAGGGCGCGGCGGAGGCGGT
>DATCEI010000294.1:0-8252 GCA_036510185.1 Rhizomicrobium sp.
AATGTTTTCATCGCAATGCCGAGTGCGGCCTTGGCTTCCGCGACATCGTGTAACCGTCCCAGCATTTTCAAATCGGCATCGTTCAGCGCCTGCACGCCCAGCGAAAGCCGGTTGATCCCCGCCGCGCGATAATCGCGGAAGCGCGCGGCATCCACGCTTGCCGAATTGGCTTCGAGCGTGATTTCGACATTGGGATCGACGTTCCACAATTTTGCAATCGTCTCGAGTGCACGCGCAACGCTTTGCCCGTGCATCAATGACGGCGTGCCGCCACCGAAGAAAATCGTTTCGACTGTAGGCCGCGCATCGCCTTGCAGTGTCGCAACATATTCAAGCTCGCGCGCAATCGCCTCGGCCCAGCCCGCTTCATCGATCTGCGAACGGACATGCGAATTGAAATCGCAATAGGGACATTTCGCCGCGCAGAACGGCCAATGAACATAGATGCCGAATGGCACCCTCGCTCCCCCACCGCGCGGGGGCGGGGGAGATTTGGGGAGGTTTGTCATTTCGACAGCACCGCGATGAGTTTCTCGAAAGCTTTCGCGCGATGGCTCATGGCGTGTTTTTGCGCAGGCTCGATCTCGGCAAAGGTTTCGCTCATGCCGTCCGCCACGAAAATTGGATCATAGCCGAAACCCTTATTGCCACGCGGCGGAAAGACGAGGTGGCCATGCACTTCACCTTCAAAGATTTCCGGTTCTTTGTTCGGTGCCGCCAGCGCCAAGGCACAAACGAATTTCGCGGAGAAATCTTTCGCGTGTTTTTCGGTGAGCGCGGTTTCGACCTTTTTCATCGCCAGCGAAAAATCTTTCGGCGGTCCGGCCCAGCGCGCCGAATAGATTCCCGGCGCACCATCAAGTGCGACAACGGCCAAACCGGAATCATCGGCCAGCGCCGTCAATCCACTGGCATCCGCCGCCGCGCGTGCTTTCAGCGCGGCATTGCCGGCGAAAGTCGTTTCTGTTTCTTCCGGTTCCGGCAGATTCAATTCGGCGGCGCTTTTGATCTGCAATCCGAATGGCGCCAGCAATTCCGCGATCTCGCGCACCTTGCCCTGATTGTGGCTTGCGATCACCAGCACGCTGCCGCGCGGCAGTTTCATCCCAGCACGCGCTTCTGCAATTCGACCAACTCGCCGATGCCTTTGCGCGCCAGCCCCAGAAGCTCACCGAATTGTTCTTCGCTGAACGGCGCGCCTTCGGCCGTGCCCTGAATTTCGACAAACCCGCCAGCGCCCGTCAGCACGAAATTCGCGTCCGTCTCGGCCGTGGAATCCTCGTCGTAATCGAGATCCAAAACCGGCGTTCCCCGCCAGATGCCACACGACACCGCCGCGACGTGATCGCGGATCACGGGCTTGGTCACCATGCCGGTCTTTTTCATAAACGCGAGGCACTGGCTGAGCGCCACGAACCCACCCGTGATGGAGGCCGTGCGCGTGCCGCCGTCCGCCTGAATGACATCGCAATCGATGGCGATCTGCCGTTCGCCCAGCGCCGCCATATCCGTCACGGCCCGAAGCGACCGCCCGATCAGCCGCTGGATCTCCAGCGTGCGGCCGGATTGCTTGCCCTGCGCCGCTTCCCGCCGCATCCGCGTGTTGGTAGCGCGCGGCAGCATTCCGTATTCCGCCGTCACCCAGCCCTTGCCGGTGCCCTTGAGGAACCCCGGAATGTTCTCCTCCAGGCTCGCGGTCACCAGCACATGGGTGTCACCGAATTTGACCAGACAAGAGCCTTCTGCGTGCTTGGCGACGCCCGGTTCGAGGGAAACCGCGCGCATCTGGTTGGGTTCGCGCTTGCTGGGACGCATGGTCAAACTCTTGAAGTTGTGGGCTACTGCCGTTACCTAGCGGCATTGGCAGAGGCGCGCAAACGCCGCTGCCCGCATCTCCGAAAATATAATCGGGACAAAAGGTTAGATCGTGGACAGCCTTTCCAGAGCGCAAGCCGCGAATATGGGCGAACGGCCAAGGGAGGTTTTCCGCCGGCTGGTGGAGGCCTTTCTAAGCTCAGGCGAGCCGGTGGGGTCGCGCACGCTGAGCCAACTCCTCCCCATCGCGCTGTCGCCGGCCTCCATCCGCAATGTGATGGCCGATCTGGAGACGATGGGTCTGCTCTATGCGCCGCATACGAGTGCTGGCCGCGTGCCGACCGAACGGGGCCTCCGCCTATTCGTGGATGGCCTGCTGGAGATCGGTGAACTGGCCCCCGGCGAGCGCGCCTCCATAGAAGCACAGATTTCGGAAACCGGACGCGGGCTGGAAGACGTGCTGACGCAGGCGGCCTCCATGCTTTCGGGCCTTTCGCGCTGTGCGGGGCTGCTGGTTGCGGCCAAGCAGGATACGAACCTCAAGCACATCGAATTCGTCAGCGTGGCGCCGGGCAAGGCGCTGGTCGTAATCGTGGCGGAGGACGGCACGGTCGAGAACCGGCTGATCGACACGCCGGCGGGCCTGCCCATGTCGGTGCTGTCGGAAGCATCGAATTATCTGAACGCGCGCCTCAGGGGCCGCACGCTCGATGCGGCGCGCGGCGAAATTCTGGGCGAACTGGAAGGCGAACGCGCTCAGCTCGATGCGCTGACCGCCAAGATCGTGGCGGAGGGCCTCGCGACACTCGCCACGCCATCGGCCCGCAGCACGGCAGAGGAAAAAGTTCTCATCGTGCGTGGGGCATCCCATCTGCTCGACAGCGTGGACGCGCAACTCGATCTGGAACGCATCCGCACCCTGTTCGACGACATCGAACGCAAGAACGATCTCATCCGCCTGCTGGAACTCGCGCGCGAGGGCGATGGCGTGCGCATTTTCATCGGCTCGGAAAACAGGCTGTTCAGCCTCTCGGGATCGTCTATCGTGGCCGCCCCTTACGCCAATGCTCAGGGCAAGATCGTGGGCGTGATCGGCGTGCTGGGACCAACGCGGCTGAACTATGGCCGCATCATTCCCATGGTGGATCACACGGCGAAAGTCGTGAGCCGCCTTCTCGCCTGACCGGAGTTTCGTGAATGACCGCCGAAGACAATATCGAAAACGGCATGGACGCGGGCAATGACAACGCGCCCGGCGAAGTGGAAATCCTGCGCGCCGAAAACACCGATCTGAAAGACCGGCTGCTGCGCGCGCTTGCCGATGGCGAAAATGTGCGCCGCCGCGCCGAACGCGAAAAGCTCGAAGCAGGCCAATATGCGGTGACGAAATTCGCGCGCGATATTCTGGGCGTCGCCGACAATTTCCAGCGCGCCATCGACGCGCTGTCGCCCGAAGCCCGCGAAGCCGCGAGCATCAAGGTCAAGGCCGTCATCGAAGGCGTGGAAGCGACGGAGCGGCAATTGCTGGCGACGCTGGAACGCCATGGCGTGAAACCCATCGACACATCCGACGGACGTTTCGATCCCAATCTGCATCAGGCGATTGCCGAAGTGCCCGGCGAGGGCAGGCCGAAAGGCACAATCGTCAGCGTGGTGCAGACCGGTTATCAGATCGGCGACCGTCTGCTGCGGCCCGCCATGGTGACGATCGCGCGCGGCGATGCCACGCCGCCGCCGCATCAGGACATCATGGCATGAGTACGCGCGTAATCGTCGCCGGTGCGGGTGGACGCATGGGCCATGCGCTGATCGAAGCAATTTCAAAGGACAAAAGTTTTTCTCTTGTGGGCGCGCTGGAAGCCCATGGCCATCTCGATCTTGGAAAAGACGTTGGCGGCGTGTTGCTGACCGACGATCCCAAGGCGCTGGTTGCGCACGCCGATGCGATTATCGATTTCACCGCCCCGAAAGTTTCTGTGGCGCTGGCGGCGCTCGCGGCGGATGCGAAGATCGCGCATGTCATCGGCACAACGGGATGTTCGCCAGAAGACGACAAGAAAATTGAAGCGGCGGCGCAAAAAACCGTCATCGTGAAATCGGGCAATATGAGTCTTGGCATCAATGTTCTGGCAGCACTTGTGAAGCAGGCCGCCAAGGCGCTTCCCGATTACGACATCGAGATCGTGGAAATGCATCACCGCATGAAGGTGGATGCGCCGTCAGGCACGGCACTATTACTTGGACGTGCTGCGGCTGAGGGCCGCGAAATTTCGCTCGACGAAAAGGCTGTGAAATCGCGCGAGGGCCACACCGGCGCGCGCAAACATGGCGACATCGGCTTCGCGGCGCTGCGCGGCGGCACGGTGGTGGGCGAGCACGAAGTCATTCTCGCTGGTCCGGGCGAACGCATTGTGCTCGGCCATGTCGCCGAAGACCGCACGATCTTCGTGCCCGGCGCGCTGGCGGCGGCGCGTTGGGCCAAAGGCAAGAAACCCGGCCTTTATACGATGGCGGACGTGCTCGCCGTTTGAAGGCGCGCAGCTTCAACCGCGAGCATCGCGCGTTTGCGCGTCAATCCCCAATGATAACCGTGCAACGCGCCGTCACTGCCCAACACACGGTGACACGGGATCAACAGCGAAATCGGATTGCGTCCGACGGCAGTACCTACCGCGCGGCTGGCCTTTGGCGCGAGGATCTTCGCCGCGATGTTGCGATAGGTCGTGACCTTACCGCACGGAATCGCAAGCAACGCCTGCCACACCTTGATCTGCCACGGCGTGCCCAGCAGATGCAGTTTCAATTCCTCGCCGTCGCGCGGTGAGAAAATCTGTTCCGCGATTTCGCCCGTGCGTTTCTGCGCGCGCACATAATCGGCTTTCGGCCAGCGCGCGCGCATGTCGGCGAGCATCGAATCTTCTTCGCCTTCATCGCCGAAGGCCAGCCCGCAAACGCCTTTCTGTGTCGCCATGATCAGCGCAATGCCGAACGGGCAATCGTGAAAGCCGTATTCGATGGTCACGCCCGCGCCACCCTTGGCGTAATCGCCGGGCGTCATCGCCTCGATCTTCAGACACAGATCGTGCAGCCGCGACGGACCCGAAAGGCCCGCGTCCAATGCCGCTTCCAGCACGCTGGCTCCCTGCGCGAGATCGGCTTTGGCGTGGCCCAGCGTCAAATGAGAGACGAACGCTTTCGGACTGACGCCGACATAGCGGTTGAACAGCCGCTGAAAATGAAACGGCGAGAGGCCCGCAACGGAGGCCGCATCATCGAGGTTCGGCTGCTCCAGATAATGTTCGGACAGATAGCGGATTGCGCGGCCCATCTTGCGCCAGGTCGCATCGGTTTCGTCGAAGGTTTCGTGTTTGCCCATGGGGGCAGAATGCCCAAGCGGCTGCGGCTTCGCGACCCGATTCTTGCTTTTCTTCACGGTGGGCGCATATCGCGCGCGCGGGCCAATGCACCTTTCAAAATTTGCGCAAAAGAAAGCCGATCGGGCGGCGGTAGAAATTCGCCAATCCGATACGCCTTGCCGTGGCTGCGCAACGTCAGTTGGCTCCATGGTTCGGGTGGATCGTCCATATGCACGCGCACCCAATAGGGATTGAGCGCAATTTCCGTGGCGCTACCTTTCGCGGGCTGGCGCAGCACATGCAGCGACGATTGCGTCAGCGTCACGCGTTCGTGGCGGCGCGCGGCGATGCGGCTGGCCCGAAACGCCCATGCCAGCAACGCCACATCCGCGCCCATGAAGGGCGTCACCGGCCATGCGCCACGCGACACGAAATAGGCGGCGAAGGCGAAATTGATCGCGGCCACGCCCATCAGCACGAAGGCGAGCGCACGCGGCGGCATCGGCGGATTGGGCCGGAGCACCTGATCCAGCAAGATTGCGGGTTGCGCCGTGGCGTTCATGGCATCCATGATAATGCTGCCGCGCGAAAGAAAAAACAAATGCCCAAGCCCTTCTCCAAAGACGAAATCGAAACTTTTTTCGCGCGGCTGAAGAAAGCCAATCCCGCGCCCGCCACGGAACTCGACTACACCAATCCGTTCACGCTGCTGGTGGCCGTGGTGCTGTCGGCGCAGGCGACCGACAAGGGCGTCAACCGCGCGACGAAGGATTTGTTCAAGGCTGCGAACACGCCGGAGAAAATGGCGGCGCTGGGCGAAGCGGGCCTCAGCCAATACATCAAGACCATCGGGCTTTATCGCGGCAAGGCGAAGAATGTGATCGCGTTGTCGAAAATTCTGATCGAGCAGCATGACAGCAAAGTGCCGCGCACGCGCGAAGAACTGGAGGCGCTGCCCGGCGTCGGCCGCAAGACCGCCAACGTAGTGCTTAACGTGGCCTTCGGCGAACCGACCATTGCCGTGGACACGCATATTTTCCGCGTCGCCAATCGCACGGGTCTGGCGCCGGGGAAAAATCCGCTGGAAGTAGAGCTTGGGTTAGAAAAGAAAGTGCCGCCTGAATACAAATTTCACGCGCATCATTGGCTGATCCTGCATGGGCGCTACACCTGCGTGGCGCGCAAACCGCTATGCCCCACTTGCGTCGTGCGCGATCTGTGCCGCTTCAAGGATAAGACGAAGGAATTGCCGCCTGCGAAAACTTCCGGAAGGCGTGCGTCATCAGCGCCGCGCCGAAAACAGGCGCGATGAAATCCGCGAATGGGATCACCGCCATCAGCGCAATCATCACGCCGCCGAGAAAGATCGCGGAGGCATAATTCCTGCGCATCGCATCGACTTCGACCAATGGCAGATGACGCAGCGCCACGAGATCGAAATATTGCCGCCCCAGAAACCAGCCATCGGCGAGAAAGGTAAGAATATCGGCCACGCCCGGCAGCAAAACATGAAACGGCAACAGCAGAATATTGACCGCGACAAGCCAGACAAAGGCGCGAATGCCGGCCGTGAGTGCCGCGCGCGCAGGCACCGGCCCCGCTTTCGCGAAAGCCGGGTAATCGCGCGCCTCCACCGCGCCCGCAACATCGTTCAGGAACAGCGAAGCAAACAGCGCCGCCACCGGCGCGCCCAGATAGGCGAACAGAACCGCCATCAAAAGCGGCGCCAGCACATCCAGTAGGAAATTAATCCACGGCCAGTGAAACGGCGGCAGATGCGTGACGCCATACCAGACACATGCAAACAGCACCACGAACAGGCACAGCGTCAACAGCACCGCTTTCAGAACGATGCCGAAGAACGCTGGGTCGAACACCAGCGATAGCGCCTTGCGCGCGCTTGCGAACATATGCGCCGTCCTCTAATCCGTAAGCATTAATCATACCGATTTGGAGCTTCGACCATATATGACGAAAGATTACGATGTCGCCGCGCTGGGCAACGCGATTGTGGATGTGATCTTGCCCACGAATGATGAATTTCTATTGAAACATAATATCGCCAAGGGCGTGATGACGCTGATCGACGAGCATCGCGCCGAGGTGCTTTACGCGGCGATGGGCGGCGGGCGCGAAATCGCAGGCGGTTCCGCCGCCAATACCATGGCGGGGCTGGCCTCGCTGGATTCGCATGGGCTGTTCATCGGCAAGGTGCGCGACGACCGGCTGGGCGACAGTTTCGCCAGAAGCATGAACGAAACAGGCGTTTCCTTCGTCACCAAATCGGCGGATGAAGGTCCGGCCACGGCGCGCTGTCTGATCGCCGTCACGCCGGACGGCCATCGCAGCATGAACACTTATCTCGGCGCCAGCCGCGAGATCACGCCAGCCGACATCGACCTGAACCGCATCGCCGCCGCCGAGGTGCTTTATATCGAGGGCTATTTGTGGGATGCGCCGCAGGCCAAATCCGCCATCACCAAAGCGATCAAGGCCGCCAAGCGCGCGGGAAGGCGCGTGGCGTTCACCCTGTCCGATCCGTTCTGCGTCGGGCGGCACCGCGAGGAGTTCCTCGCGCTGATGAAACACGATCTGGACATCGTGTTCGCCAATGAGGACGAGGCGGCGGCGTTGTTCGAAACCTCGCGCTTCGATGAATCGCTTCAGGCCGCGCGCAAATGGCGCGGGATCATGGCGATGACGCGGTCCGAAAAAGGCTGCGTGATCGTGCGGGAAGATGAACTGCATGTGCTCGATGCAGCTCCCGTGGCGCGCGTGATCGACACGACGGGCGCGGGCGACCAGTTCGCGGCAGGTTTTCTTTATGGCCTCACGCATGGCAGGCATCTGGATGATTGCGGACGGCTGGGCGCGATTGCGGCGGCGGAAGTCATCGCCCATTACGGCGCGCGGCCCGAAACCTCGCTTGCGAAATTGGCGCGCGAAGCCAAGCTCGCCTGATTAGCGTTTTCGTAAGTACACATACAACGCGCCTGCGCCGCCATGCTTGCGATGCGCGGCGCGTGACACGGCGATCATCGGCGCGAGCGCGGGTTCGTCGAGCCAGCGCGGCACAGCGGA
>DATCEI010000295.1:0-9074 GCA_036510185.1 Rhizomicrobium sp.
GAGCGCGCGCAGAACGATTTAGAGCTGCACACGCAGCTTCCGCGATACTCGATGCGGCCCTCCGTGTCGAAATTCCAACATGCCGCGAATGACGCAGAAAAGTTTGGGGCAAGCCTGAGTGCGGACTTTTTCAACAATATCGGTCATAACCGGCCATAAGCATCAGAAATCCATTATCGTTATCTCGATTTTGCCGTTTCTGCTTGCCGGAATTAGATTGCGGGTCCGCTTCGTGGACGTCCGACTGACCACGAGATCGCATCGCCGCGCGCAATGCCGGAGACCTCTTTCCCCATGTTCTGTTCGAGAACTGGCCGCCACGGAACGAGCATGAATTCTCTGCTGTTTTCGATGACCGCGAACCGCCCACTCGTTAGGTCGATCTTGCGTTTGTATGTACCGGCGATACGGTCGCCTGTTGCTACTTTGGTATAGGGCAAACCGAGTTCGGCCGAGAGCCGCTTGCCGGCATTCGCCAGCTCCCGCCGCCGCAATTCCGAAACCATTCCGGTTGGATAGATAGTGCGACCACCATCCTCGCGCGCCAGCCCCTCCGCGATCAACCATTGCCTGCGGCGGTCCAATGCTTCGCGGGCTTCGTGACCGAATCCGGAGTCTCGAAAATCCACCGGTGCCTCGCCGGTCAATTCGCGGTCCAGCCAAGTCGCCCCTTCCACCGCTATCTGCTTCTCGATCGGCAGTGCGGACAAGATTTCGACATGGACCGGTTGGGAGCGGGATTGGGACAATTCGTGGCGCTCGACGCGCTGCAGGTGATCGGGCGTGATCGACCAGGAACCGTCGGCGCTCCGCTCCACACCCGTACCGGCCCGGCGCAACGCTTCGAGTCGCCGGACATGAGATTGTACGAATTCCCGCGACGCAGCCGGATCGTGCAAGACATGGAGGTCCGTACTGTAATGACCCTCATGAGCGGCAGCGATCTCGGCGATCGTCCGGTCGGACGGCCGGACCACCACCGGAGCCGGCGTGACCGCCACAATGCCGCCGACCGGCGGAATTTCGCCAGAATCTGTCAGACCGACATCAACGTAATGCGCCCGCCCATCAACTCCATCGACGATCAGATAATGGCGGTCGTGTAATTCGTCGGAGAGACCGCGCGTCTGCACACTGCCGACCAGCTTGTCTGCATTGCGATCAGCCGGATCGTAAATCGCGTAGTCGGTGACGGCGCGCTCGACTGACCCACGCGTCAATTCGCGATGCATGGTCTTTAT
The DNA here is from genome assembly GCA_036510185.1 of Rhizomicrobium sp. Classification (GTDB taxonomy): domain Bacteria; phylum Pseudomonadota; class Alphaproteobacteria; order Micropepsales; family Micropepsaceae; genus Rhizomicrobium. Next base: position 1,242 of record DATCEI010000295.1, read on the forward strand.
GATATCGCCACGTTCGCCCATCTGCTGCAGCGTCGAGCGCAGGCTCGCCGCAAGTTGCCAGCGTCCCGGCTCGATCTCCTGAGCCAAGCCCAAGCGTTCAAGTTTCTTAAGCCGCCCTGCCCGCAAGCTTTGGTGAAACGCATCGCTGCCCGTTGCCGCGACGACGCCGTCCGTGTCTACGCCGCGCAACAACTCGCGATCCAGACTGGTGAAGCGTTCCTGCTCCATTTCGTTGCGGAGAGAGCCCTGCACTTCGAAATCCGAACGCGGTCCCAAATCGAGGCTGACGATCTCGGCGGCCCGCTCGCGCATCCCGTAGGCGATGTATTCGCGGGCAATGATGAGGTCGTGGCCGGTATCGTCCTTGCCCCGCACTATGACGTGCATGTGGGGATGGCCGGTGTTGTAGTGGTCGGCCGCCACCCAATCGAGCTTCGTGCGCAGATCATCTTCCATGCGATCCATCAGGCGGCGAGTGACCGATTTCAGATTTTCGTATTCGGCGCCGTCCTCGGGCGAGACGATGAAGCGGAACTGGTGACGATCATTCTCGGCGCGATCGATGAAGGCGCGGCCGTCAGCCTTATCGTGCTCCTTGTCGTAGAGCGCGCCCGCCGTCCCGTCGCGAGTGACGCCATCGCGCTGAATGTAACGCAAGTGACGTTGCGCGCCACGAAACCCGCGGCCCGCGAGTTTGACGATGCGCGCTTGTACGATCACGCGCCGCGACCGGAACGCCGCGAATTGATCGCGCGATCGTAACACGCGGGCAACGCCGGACCCGCGGCCGACGACGCTGCCATAGAACGGACGGCCGCGCGCCTTGCGCACGCCGCCCGCACGCGCGATGCCCTGCAACACACGGTGGAGATAACTTCGCTCGCGTGTGCCCTTGCCAGCGCGGCTGCGGCCCAGTTTCGGCGTGAAGTCATCGTCGTCCGACATCGCGTGTTCCGTCGCGTGTTCGCGCGCATTGAAATCGCAATTTCGGAAATCTCAATGTAGCGCCAACCGATCAAACAAATTCAAACACTTGAAATTTCGTGACTCCAAAAAAAACGCCTTTGACGCTGACTTTCTGGATGTGCAGACAGGGACTTGCGCAAAACTTGGCGCCCCGTCTTCTTTATCTTGCGGTGTTCAAATTTCGGCTTCCCATCCGCGCGCATTTTCAGATTTCTCCAGCAATTTCCAGGATTGCGCTAATGGGGGCGCTCGCCGAGCGGGACGAACAATTCGTTCATGTCGTGAGCGAATATCGAGTTCGATTCGACGATACCTGAATCGATTTTCTTGTCGCTTGCAGCGTCGGAATTCGAGATTTCTGAAACGGAAATTGACCCATCCGACGGTGCTTTTGGGGACTCGGCGCGCACAAAAAACAGCAGATCGGGAGTTGTTTGCGCGGCTTTCGATATCGGTTTTTCGCTCACCGCGGAGGCATTTCCGTTGCTGGAAATTAAAGAATCCAGATAGTTTCGCGTGGCTTCGGGCAACGGTTTCACTCCGGCGAGATACGCATCGAGTAGCTTCGGTCCGGCCTGATAGGCGGCAAACAGATTGGGATAACCGTATCGCACGAACATTTCGCGCAAATATGCGGCACCCGCCATGACGTTGTCGTGGGGCTCGTAAGGATCAGGACCAAGTCCATAACGTGCGCGCATATCAGCATAAGTCGCGGGCATGAGCTGCATAAGACCCATCGCGCCCGCGCTCGACGTGATCGGTTTTCCGTTCAATGTGAGAAGGCCTGCACTCTCAAGGCGCATCACTGCGGCGATCCAATTTTCCGGGACGTTAAATCGATGCGAGGCCTCGGCGATCAGCAACTGCCAATGTTCGATTTGGGGCGAAGAAATCTGCGCCGGTGGCGCGCATGGCGATCCCGCCTGCGACGGCGCAAAGAACAACGCGCAGAGGCTCGCGGCCTTCAGCGCGTCCATATCGGCTCCAGACGGCCTGCGATGTTGGAGGTGTCGGTCGGGCCGAAATATCGTCCGTCGAAGGAATCGGGGACACCTGCCATCAACAGGAAAACATCATTGCCGCCGAGTGTCCGGCAGCCCGTCCACGATGGCAGCGTCCGTCCCTTGTGATCAGCAGATAGCCGCGCGGCGAGGCGAATCCGGTTGACGAAAATGCCATTTCCATGCGCGCAAACCGTGTCGCCTTCTATGGCCGCGACACGTTTGACGAGCGGAACGCCCATCGGAAGATACCCGCGGCCGGCTGCAAATACCGCGACGGAATGGTTCGGAATCGCGAGGACAAGATCGCCGCGCGAAACGTCACGCTGATGGATCACACGATAAAGACCGACGGGAGCGCTGGCGCTCGCATTCCAGACAAACAGAGCGCGACGCGGCGTGACATCGTCGAAGGCAACCGCGCAAATCGCCAACGCGCCGCCCATCACTGCTACCGCAGGCCAGGTGACATAATTTCTCTTGCGATAATTACGAACGCGGCGTGGCATTGTCGCTGGGCGCAACGTGCGTGGTTGGCGATGATTTTTCACGTTTGCGCGCCGCCGACCAAGCCTCCAAGTCCGCGATGTGATAACGCACATTGCGACGGCCATGCCTACGAAACGGTGGGCCTTCGCCATTCTCGCGCATGTCTTCCAACGTGCGCTCCGAGAGGCCCAGATAGTGTGCGGTTTGCGCGGAATTGAGAAACGGACTCCCCTTCCGGGCTGCCGCCGCGCGCTCGAATTCGTCTTCCATCGGTATCTCGTCTTCGCCTGCGTGGACATCGCGCCCTGCTGCGGTCAAAACATGCCCGAAGATTTTGCGTTTGGCGCGGGGCTAAGATGGCGGTCCGGCAAATTCGCCCCGCGATAGGCCGCAGCGTGTACGGACAACAAAAAAAAGCTCCCGCGCTTGCGCACGGGAGCTTCTTCGCGGCTTCAGTTCGCCGCGTTCCAGATTATCGCGAGTACGTCCGAGTCATCCTGGCCTGCCGCGCGACCGAGATTCGCGTACAGTTTCTTCGGCCCGAAAGACGGATCGGAGAGGCTCAGGCTGACATAATCCTGACCGGAAGATTCGCTGCGGCGGACCCACCCGGCGCCTATTTCGACCCCCTGACAGAGCACGCGGAAGTCGGGTTGCTCGCTGGTTTTCTTGTCGGCGTTCGGCACGATTGAGATGTCGGCGCGAAACGCGAGCGTCTTGAGTTGACCTTTGTATGAGCCGTTGGCCTGCTTGGTGACTTGTCCGATGGAAGACATGGCGTGGTTCCTTTTGAAGTTCGCGAAAGACCATTCCCTCGCGATGACGAACCGTTCGTGGGGGGCGGCAGGCACCCGAACCGGAACGGGCGCAGCGAAAGCGAAGCACCGGAGCGGACAACATTTTGAGAGCGAAGCGTCCGCGAGGAGCGCGCGTTTGCGCGCGGGGAAAATGTTTTCCGCGATGGTTTCGGGGAGGGCCGGACGCCGCCCACAGGTTTCGTCAATAGAGCGAGGAAGGGTATTGCGCACATCAAAAGAGGCCTGCCCTTCACCGGAAAAGGCGCACGCAATGGCGCGGGAGAAGAGCGTTGATACGGAACCGGCGCTAATCCGACGCGCCAAACCGACGAACGCGACAAACTCCAACAGATGGGCAATCGGATCAGCAAGGCACGCGCGGTAGGCGCTGGTTAGAGATAGTCGCTTTGCGCCGTCGTTCCGTCAGGTGCTGTTGCGATCTGCCGATCGTCGAAGCCAGCGAGGTTATCGGCCTCGTGAACGGCGACATAGAACACCGTCGGACCGGGCCAGGATTCCTCGGTGGCGCGGCGCGCCATCGTGAAATATCCCTCGCCGGTCCGGCAGATCGAATCCGCGAATTCAGCGCCGCAGACATCCATCACGGCATCGAGATAGGCCGATGCTTCCTCAAAAGACCGGTGATGGCGAATGACGACAGAGGCCATGTCTTCATCGCAAATGCCCTGTACGGGTTCGGACACAACAGACCCCATATAGCTCTCGTCGTCGCCGATCGCGTAGTGAATGAATTCCGCGATTGGAGCTTCATCGACCATGCCTGCCGCAATGAGGTCGGCAGCGGTGACCTTCTGCACGATACGATAGAGTTGCGGGAAATGGATGTTGAGAGGCGGGCAATGCACGCCTCCAGCAACGGCGCGGTTGATCGGAAAGCGGATTACGCTGCTGTTATCGGTGTCGGCCATGACGATTGCTCCCGGTTTGTGCCCGCCGCCAGCCGGCTGTGGCTGCGTCAAGCGATGCACAATTTGTAGGACCGGGAGCTGTTTTCGCCAATCACCCTTATCTACGCTGTAACCACCTTTAACTACGCGTTCGCCGCCCAACGAATAAATTGAGGGACGGGGGCGCGGCACGGACCGCGCCCCCGTTCCATCACTGTCACGCCAGTTTGAGCGCCCGCGATGCTTCTTGGCTCGCGTGCGCGATAGCGGATTTGCCCTTACCATAAGGCTTGAACGGGAATTGCATCCAGCCGGGAAGCCAGCCTTCAACCTTGCTGCGCCAGTTCTCGCCCGCGAGGCAATCGCGCATGATTTTCTTCTGCGTTTTGACCTTCTCGCCGAGATTGCCCTCGGCAACGCTTTTGCCCGCGACTTCGGCCAGCATCGCGTTGATGGTGGCGCGGTCGCGCAACAGATCGAAGAACACCTCATCCGTATTCCAGACCTCACCCGCGTTCGCCTTGAGATAAAGGCCAGCGGCTTCGACGCAGGTATCGCCCACGGCGAGCGTGTCAGCCATCGCGAAGGCCGCGATGCACATCACCTCCGCATCCGAAAGCGTCAGAAGATGCGCGAATATTGCCGCCGTTCCACCCTCTTGGGCGACGCCAAGCAAGGCGCTCACCGCACCGCGTTCTTCGTCAAACTTACCTTGCGCAGTGCTTGCCGTGATGCTCGCGCCGATATCATTGCCGCGAGCGCGCTGCGGGTCCGGCTTGACGGTCCAGTTGCCGGTCGGCGCAAGAACGTGCGCCACCATAAGCCGGAACGCGGTGGCGGGATCGCGCAACAGCGCGAGACGAACAACGGCATGGCGATGAAGTTCGAGATAATTCTCCATCGCCTGTGTCATCTGCGGGCGGGCATCTTTCGCCGCCGCCGCGACTTCGACTGCCTCCCCCTTTGCGGCACGGCGCGCATCTTTCCGCCCCAAGCAGCCTTCATGCAGCACGATCTCGCCGCGATGGGAAACCTCGATGAACACCTTGCCGCCCTTCTTCTTGGGCGTTTTTTCGTATTCCCATTGCGAGAAATGCGCGCCCGCTTCGAGGATCACTACGTCACTCCATCCGGCTTCGCGCAACGCCTCGGCCTTGGCTTCGATGGCGGCGTTCTGCATCTGCCAGAACAAATCGGCGTCCGCGAAATAACTTTCCTCGTCGAACAGGTCGGTGACGGTGTGGCCTTTGTAGTCGGCCAAATCGAACAATGCGATCTTGGTGGAAATCTGCTGTCCGCCAAAAAGCCACTGCTTGAGTTGATAACCGAAGGGAGCATTTCCGTCCTCACACTCGAACATCGCCAGCCATTCCTTCTGCTGCGATTTGGAGGCAAGCGTCAGATGGCGGATGGTTTCGTCGTCAATGTCCTCGTTGCGATAGGCGTCCCTGATCTTTGGCAAGAGGTTCGCAAGCGCGAGCCGTTGCTTGACGACGATTTCCGTGATGCCGAAGGTCGCGGCGATGCTGTCAACGGTTTTACCCTCCTTGATGAGACGGCAAAACGTCTCGAACTCGGTCATCGGATCGGCATCGCGGCGCGCGACATTCTCGATGAGCGAGGCTTCGATGGCCGCTGCATCGTCACCCGCTTCCATGATGGCGCAGGGCAGCGGCGCGATTGCGCCCTGCTCTGCCGCGACCGCCTTGGCGCTGAAATACCGCCTGCGGCCTGCGACGATCTCGTAACCATCCGCGTTTGGGCGCACGAGAAGCGGTTGCAGGATGCCGCGCGCGCGGACGCTCGGCAGGATGTCGGAAATGTCCGGCGCGTGTTTGCCGTGGCGCATATTGACGGCGGCGATGTGCAGTTTCTCGATGGGAATATGGGAAAGTTCCATGACACTTACACTCCTTCGGGTTGAACGCGGATTTCCCCGCGCGGGATTTCCGCCGCGTCATGCGGCGGAACATCGTTCGACCAGTCGGCCAGCGCGTAACGCGCGCCGTCCGCATCGGTCTGAAGGTCGGGATCGTCGGGCGGCGCTTCGTCCGTGTCGTAATCGTGGACATGGACGCGGACCTTGCCGCCTTCGATGGCGACGTCCTGCACGACGCCGCCGGATACGATGATGGTCACGAGCGGGGCTTCGCCGCGCTCGGTAAAACGCTGGGGGACCGGCAATGACGACGCGAAATCCGTCCACGGATCGGTATCCGCGCCTCGCGCGATGGCATCGACGAAGGTTTTTGACGAAACGTCGAGCGGGGACCAGCCGTCGCTCTCATTGGCGAGCGCGATGGCGGCGTCACACGCATCTTCGAGCGTGTCGGCTTCGACCTCCACGGTGTTGCATTCGTAGGCGGCAAAGCCGCATTGCACGGTCCAAATATTCATGGCGTTCCTCCGTCAGAAAAGATTGAGTTGGTTGCGCGCGTCGTCATCGAACAGGCCGATGTTCATGGGCTTCTGGTTTCTGCGCGCGGTGAGCGGCGTCGCCGTCAGATGCGTGAGCCGTTCACGCAAGGTGATGGGCTTCACGCCGGGAACGAGCGTCTGCTCGCCGCACTCGCTCCATTCGGTTTGCAGGGCCACGCTCATGCCGCAAGCTCCGCTTCACTCTGCTTCGTCGTGCGGAACGCAAGAATGAAGTCCGCTGCCTTGGAGGCGAGGCTTGCCGCGTTGAAGATCGCGCGGCTATCGTCGCGCAACACGGTCAACCAATTGCCAATATAATCGGCGTGGCGCACGGTGGGCACGATGTTCAGATGCGCGCAGATAAATGCGCAGGAAAGCTCTGCGACAAGCTCCTCTCTCGCGTACCCGGAAGAGCCGAAACGGTTCTCAAGATCGCGCGCGAGGCGCGATTCATGCCCCGCCCAATGCGATAATTCGTGACAGCAGGTCCGGTAAAAATTAATCGCGTCGAAGAACGACGTTTGCGGCGGAACGCGGATGTAGTCTTCAACACGGTGATAGAACGCTTCACCGCCGCCGATACGAATATCCGCACCTGTCGCCGCGATCAACGCTTCGGCGTCGGCGTGAATGTCGGTTTCCGAAACCGCACGCGGCTGTTCCAGCAATTCGGCGGGAAGGTTTTCGCATTGCTCGACATTGAACAGGGTGAAGCGTTTGAGGAACGGCACGCGCGAAGGTTCATCACCCTGTTCTTTCGCGCGGTCCTGCTCGCCTTGCGGAATGAAGCTGTCGGCGTAACAGGCGGTCGTTCCGCGTTCGCCCTTGCGGACGTTTGCGCCCAATGACAGCGCCTGCCGGAAGGTCAGCCAACGACTCGCAGTGAAGCCGCGCACGATGGCCGCATCCCACAGGATCAGAATATTGATGCCTGTGTAACGGCGCGCGGTGGCCGCGTTGATGGGCAGCGCAAACGCGCCGCCGCTCGCCTGCCAAGGCTGCATCCACGGAACGCAACCCTGTTCAAGCTGCTTCACGATGCGGTCGGTTACTTCATCATAGAGATTGACGCGGGGGTTTCCGCATCCCTTCTGCTGTTCGGTCTGGCGCATCTGTCGATCTCCGGCTCGGTCCTCTCGCGCGCATTCCCCGGTAGCGTGGGGTTGGGCGGCGTTTGGCGACCGGCAGGCCCGCCGTCAGAGGCGGGCCGCACCCCTCAAGGGGCCCGGCGCGCGGAGCGCGATGGGATGG
>DATCEI010000296.1:0-3340 GCA_036510185.1 Rhizomicrobium sp.
ATCGGCAACCGCGGCCGAGATTCGCGCGCGGATATTTGCACAGACCGGACTGACGGCGTCGGCCGGCATTTCCTACAATAAGTTCCTTGCCAAGCTGGCCTCGGATCACAAGAAGCCAAATGGTCAATTCGTCATACCACCCGGGATGGGCGAGGCCTTCGTCGAAAATCTGCCCGTCGGAAAGTTTCATGGCGTTGGACCGGTGACCGCAGAAAAGATGAACCGTCTCGGTATCCAGACCGGCGCCGATCTCCGCAAACAGTCGGTTGATTTTCTGAAACAGCATTTCGGCAAATCCGGGCCTTGGTATCACGCCATTGCCCATGGCGAAGACGACCGCCCGGTCGTGTCCGATCGTCCGCGCAAATCGTCCGGGTCAGAAACGACGTTTCAAACCGATCTGACCGACCCTGCCGCCGTTGAAGAACGTGTGGTGGCGATGGCGGATGACGTGTGGGCCTGGTGCGAAAAGGCAAATGCCTTCGGACGCACTGTGACCGTGAAAATCAAATATGCGGATTTTCAGCAAGCCACCCGCAGTCGAACACTGATGTCAGCGATCGCTGCGCAGGCTATACTTCGTCAAATCAGCATAGACCTTGTGCAATCGGTGTTTCCCCTCGCACAAGGTATCCGCCTTGTCGGCGTTTCAGTGTCCAATTTCGGCGAGAAGGAGCACAGCGCAAACGAGCAGCTCGACCTCTTGCTGACTGCATAAATTTTGCATTCACCGCGATTGGCAGACGAGAATCGCGGAACTGGATTTTTCTACGAATAAATTTCGGAAATGCCGACGATGCCGGGCGTGACCCTTCGGGCACGGCTCTAGGGCGTGTTCCCCGCCCCCAAGCCCCGCTCGCGGGTCTTGGCCCATCCGGGTGACGATCCTCACGCAAGAAGGGTTTCGGCAGGCCCGCTCACGCGGGCCATTTTGTATTGAGCCTGCCCCGGAATCGGGGTGGGCGGCGCTCCCTTTTACGCGGCGCGCGTCGGCTCTTGCGAAACCAGCCGCCGGGGGTGTCCCCAGCCTTCCTTCGCTTTGCTCCGTGCAGGCCGGGTGATCCCCCTCCCCCGGCGTCCGGTCCTGCGCGTTCGCTGCGGCCGCTTCGGCCCGTCACAAGCGGGCCTTCGCGGTTCGCGGCCGACACGGCCGCAAACGGTCGCAAATCGCCGCCCACCCCTTCCGGGGGCAGGTCGCGCGAGAGAGCAACCGAGGAACCGGCCATGCACGAATCAGATCGACAGCAGCACCCCGCATCAGCGCCGCGCATCTATCACGAGATCACCGACAGGATCATCGCGCAGATCGAGGCCGGTACGGTCCCGTGGGTTCAGCCTTGGGCGGGCGGGCCTGCGCTTTCCATGCCGTGCAATGCCAGTACGCGGCGCGGCTATTCCGGCGTCAATGTTCTGTTGCTATGGGATGCGCTGTTCGCGCGCGGCTACGACCGCAACAAATGGCTCACGTTCAAGCAGGCGCTCGCGTTAGGCGGCGCGGTGCGCAAGGGCGAGCGCGGCACCGCCATTGTCTATGCCGACCGCTTCATTCCCAAGAAGGAAAACGAAGCCACCAGCGGCGAAGACGGAACTCCGCGCAGCATTCCATTCCTCAAGCGCTTCACGGTTTTCAACATCGCCCAATGCGATGGGCTTCCCGCCGATGTGACGCGTGCGCCCGCGCCGGTCTCGCATGTGCTTCCCGTCGAAGCCGCCGATGGGTTGATTGCTGCGACCGGAGCAATCGTTCATCGCGGCGGCGAACAGGCCTTCTATCACCCCGGCGATGACTATATTCGCATACCGGAACAAACAAGCTTTTTCGAACCAATCGATTTTTTTCGCACCGCGCTCCATGAGCTAACGCATTGGAGTGGCGCTAAACATCGTCTGAACCGCGATTTCACGGGCCGTTACGGCAGCGAAGCCTATTGCCGCGAGGAATTGGTCGCGGAAATGGGTAGCGCGTTTCTCTGCGCCACGCTCGGCATCGTGCCGACCGTACGCCATGCCGATTATATCGGCAACTGGTTGACCGTTCTCAAGAGCGACAGCCGCGCCATCGTCAGCGCCGCCTCCCACGCTTCAAAAGCGTCCGACTTCCTTCTCGCCTTCGCCGATCAGGCCGCGCGGACAGCCTGAGCGGTTTTCCTTGTCCGCATCCAACCATATAGGAGACATATCATGCACACCCAACATATCCCCCTCAAAGACCTTCACGTTTCGCCGCTCAACATGCGCGCCGAAAAGAAAGAACCTTCCCTTAAACGCATGGCCGTGATCGCGGACAATCTTCTGCCCACCGTGCGCGAGAAAGGCATTCTGCAAGACCTCATCGTGCGTCCCAAGAATGACGGCTTTGAAATCCTTGCCGGACGGCGGCGCTACTATGCCGCCCGCGTGATCGAGAGCGAACGCGGCAGTTTCGATCCCATCAAATGCAACGTGATGGACGATATCGATGCCGCCAGCGGCATCGAAGTTTCTCTCATCGAGAACGTCGCCCGCGAGGATGCTGACGAACTCGCCACTTACGAAACCTTCTCGGCGTTGATCCGAGAAGGGCGCGACGTGGGCGAGATTGCACGTACCTTTGGCAAGACCGAGCGTGCAGTCACGCAATGCCTTGCCATTGCCAATCTGTTGCCGCGCATTCGCGAACTCTACGGCGCGGACGAACTCGACAGCGGCGATTTGCAGCTTCTGACCATGGCGACCAAGACGCAGCAACGCGAATGGCTGCATTTGTGGGACGACAACAACGCGTCCACCGGCAGCGACCTCAAGGGCTGGCTGTTCGGCGGCAACGCCATCGCCACCAAGGTCGCGCTGTTCGATCCGCAAACCTATTCCGGCAAGATCGTAGACGACCTGTTCAGTGAAGAAGGGTTTTTTGGAAATGTGGACGAGTTCTGGACCGCACAGGATCAAGCCATCGCCGCACGGCGCGATGCCTATCTTGCCGCGAAATGGGCCGAAGTCGTCATTCTTGAACGCGGCCAGCGCTTCCCAAGCTGGGAGTTCGTCAAAGCGACCAAGAAGGCGGGCGGACGTGTCTATATCGAGCCGACCCACACCGGCGAAGTCCGCTTTCACTAAGGCTATCTGACCCAACGCGAAGCGACGAAAGCGAAGTCGCGCAAAGCGCCGGGCGATGCAGCAGCCATCGGTGGTGAACAACACGAAGCCACGCCGCTTTCGTCCATCACCAAGACGATGCGGAATTATCTCGACCTGCATCGTCATGCAGCCGTTCGTCTCGCGGTGATCGCCCGCCCCAAGGATGGGCTGCGTCTGATGCTCGCGCACGCCATTGCCGCCAGCGGCAACTGGACCGTGAAAC
>DATCEI010000297.1:0-21907 GCA_036510185.1 Rhizomicrobium sp.
GGCTGGTCGGCGGAAAGCTGATGCGGCGCGGGCGGCTCAATCTCCACGGGCGGCGGCGGCGGGGGCGGTTTGGCCGCCTGCACGGGGGCTTCGGTCACGCAACCGGCAAGCGTCCCTATCGCAAGCACGCCAAGAATGACGCAAAGTCGCCGCATCACGGGCGGGCGGAATGAAAAAGCGGAACGCATCGAATCCATCGGTGAAGGGCGCGGGCCACCCTAACCCGGCGGAAAGCCTCGGTAAATCGCCGGAGGGTGCGGCGCCGCTCGCGCCGGGCCTTTATGTGACGGCAACCCCCATCGGGCACGCGCGGGATGTAACCCTGCGGGCGCTGGAGGCGCTTTCCGCCTGCGACCTCATCGCGGCGGAGGATACGCGGGTGACGGCCAAGCTGCTGGCCATTTACGGCATCGCCAAACCGATGACGGCCTATAACGACCACAATGGCGAGCGGGAAAGGCCGCGCCTGCTGGCGAAGCTAAGGGCGGGCGCGCGCATTGTGCTGGTCAGCGACGCGGGCACGCCGCTGGTTTCCGATCCCGGATTCAAACTGGTGCGTGCGGCGTTGGCCGAAGGCATCGCGGTGCATGCTTTGCCCGGCGCCTCCGCGCCGCTGGTGGCGCTGACGCTTTCGGGATTGCCGACCGACCGGTTTCTGTTTGCGGGATTTCTGCCCTCCAAGCGCGGCGAGCGGCGCAGCGCGCTGGAAGCGTTGAAGATCAACACCGCCACGCTGATCTTCTTCGAATCCGCACAGCGGTTGAGTGAATCTCTTGCCGATATGGCAGAGATTTTCGGCGACCGTCCGGCCTGCGTCGCGCGCGAATTGACCAAGCTGCACGAGGAGGTCCGGCGCGGTTCATTGTGCAAAATTGCTGCGCAATATGCTGCGCAGCAAAACCAGGCTTTGCGCGGGGAAATCACGCTTGTGGTGGGGGGTGCTGCGGACGGCGAAAGGGACTTCACGAAGCTCGACCGGCTCATCCATGCTGCACTCGAATTCATGCCGGTGCGTGCAGCATCGGACCTGCTGGCCGAGGCGCTCGACCTGCCGCGCCGTGCGGTTTACGACCGCGCCCTTGCCAAAAAGAAATCCGATGAAGCGGGTTGAACGCGGCCGCAACGCCGAGAAACGTGGCCGCCGCAGCGAGGCCTTTGCTGCGCTGTTGCTGATGCTCAAGGGTTATCGGATTCTGGGCCGCCGCGTGCGCACTCATGCCGGTGAAATCGATCTCATCGCGCGTGCGCCGCGCGGCCCGGTTTGCTTCGTGGAGGTGAAGGCGCGCGGCGAGGCGGTAGAAGCCGCGCAATCGCTGGGCGTGCGTCAGCAGCAACGGATCGGCAGGGCAGCCATGCTTTATCTGGGTAGCCGCCCCGGCCTTGACGCGCGGGGCGTGCGCTTTGACATCGTGGCCCTTGCGAAAGGCGGCTGGCCTTCCCATTTCCGGGATGTTTGGCGGCCGGAGTAGGATCGGGCGTGCCGCCTGCACAGAAGGATCCCCATGCTCAAAGTCGCCATCCAGATGGACCCGATCGAACGCATCGACATTGCGGGCGATTCGACCTTTGCGCTGGCGCTGGAGGCGCAGGCCCGTGGGCATTCGCTGCTTTATTACGGCCCGCGCGATCTGACCTTTCGTGATGGCGCGGTGACGGCGCGCGCGAGGCCGCTTACTTTGCGCAATGTGAAGGGCGATCATTTCACGGTCGGCGAATCCTCCGTGTACGATCTGTCGAGCATCGATGTCGTGCTGATGCGGCAAGACCCGCCGTTCGACATGGCCTATATCACGGCCACGCATCTGCTGGAGCGCATTCATCCCAAGACCTTGGTGGTCAACGATCCGTTTCATGTGCGCAATGCGCCGGAGAAATTGTTCGTCACGCTGTTCAAGGATCTGATGCCGCCTACGCTCATCACAAGCGACCGCGAAGAGATCAGATCGTTTCGCGCCGAACACAAGGAAATCATCCTCAAACCGCTTTATGGCAATGGCGGCGCGGGCGTGTTTCGCGTGAAAGCGGATGACGAGAATCTCGGTTCGCTGCTGGAAATGTTCACGGCCTTCTATCGCGAACCTGTCATCGTGCAGCGTTATGTTCCCGAAGTGCGCAAGGGCGACAAGCGCATCATTTTGGTGGATGGCGAATTTGCTGGCGCGATCAATCGGGTGCCGGCGGCGGGCGAGGCGCGCTCCAACATGCATGTCGGCGGCAAGCCTGAGGCGACGACGCTGTCGCAGCGCGAGAAGGATATTTGCGCCGCATTGGGGCCGGAACTGCGCGCGCGCGGGCTGATCTTCACCGGCATCGACGTGATCGGCGATTATCTGACGGAGGTTAACGTCACGTCACCAACCGGCATCTGGGAAGTGAAACGCTTCGGTGGACCTGATGTAGCGGCTCTTGTCTGGGATGCCATAGAGAAGAGGCGCGCATGATCCGGAAAAGTGGGTGCCGGTTTTCCGATAGGATCATGCGCCATGGATAATAACTCAAAGTAGCTTTTTTATTCGCCTGCGCGTTCCTATATTGGACACAGATACGAGGCCCTTATGCTAACATTGCGCAAATCCAACGAACGCGGCGCCACCAAGATCGACTGGCTCGATTCCAGGCACAGTTTCTCTTTCGGCGATTATCGCGATCCGCATTACATGGGCTTCGGCGCGTTACGCGTGATCAACGAGGATATCATCGCGGGCGGCGGCGGTTTCCATCCGCATCCGCACAAGGATATGGAGATCATCACCTATATTCTGTCGGGCGCGTTGCAGCATCGCGATTCGCTGGGCACGGGTTCGACTATCCGCCCCGGCGAAATCCAGCGCATGAGTGCGGGCACCGGCATTGTGCATTCCGAATTCAACGCCTCGCGCAACGATCTATGTCATTTGCTGCAAATCTGGATCATGCCGTCCAAGAACGGCATCGAGCCGTCCTATGAACAGAAGCCCGTCGACCCCGAAGCGGTGCAAAACCATTTCGCACGCATTGCGGCGCCCGATCCGCGCGAGAATGAAGTGCGGTTGGTGCAGGATGCGGAAATCTGGGCGGCGAAACTCGATGCGGGCGTGGAGTGCGTTTACAATATCGATCCGGGCCGCAGAGCTTGGCTGCAGGTGGCGAAAGGCTCGGTCGAAGTGGATATGGCGCGGCTCTCCGCGGGCGATGCGGCAGCCATCACCGACGACGAAAAAATCCTCGTCCGCGCGCATGCGGCATCGGAAGTGTTGTTATTCGACCTCGCTTAGTTAGATCGTAAATCGCGTATCTTTCCATTTTCTGTCATCGCCCGGCCCCCGGGCTCGCGCGAAGCGCGACCCGAGGACAAGCTTCACGTCCGGGCGATCCAATTTGTTTTTCCGGAAGAAGGAAAATGGATTGTCCGGACAAGCCGGACAATAACGGTTTTGGGAAGATGCGAAATGCGAGAAATCAATTCTGCTGAATGCCGAAGCGGTTCATATAGCGCGCGTCCATGGTGGCGATCGGGAAATAGATGAACACGTCGGTGGTGCCGAATTGCCGGTCGATCACAGCACCCTCGCCCATGCTGGCGCCCGCGCGCAGATAGCCTTTTAATAGCGGCGGCAGCGAACGCAGCGCCTCGCGCGGCTCAATCTGGTCTTTCGCAATACGGTTCATGTCCACATAGCGTTCTGCCCGCGCGCGCACGGCGATGTCGGGCCGCATGGCATGAAAATGATGCAGATAGGACAGCGGGAGGGCCAACGCCTCCACATCCGTGCCCGACAGCGAGGCGCAGCCGAACATGAGATCGATGGAAAACCGCGCGACATAGGCCATCAGCCCTTTCCACAATAGCTGCATGGTCGCGGGCCGCCCGCGATAGGTTTTCAGAACGCAGGAGCGGCCGAGTTCAAGGAATCGCGTGCCTTCCGGCAGGCCCGTCAGCATCGGCGCGATGTCGTATTCGCCCGCGGTGTAGAAGCCGCCCACGCGCGCCGCATCGACATCGCGCATCAGCCGATAGGTGCCGACGACACTCGGCTGGCCGTCTTCGTCCAGCACTTCGCGGTCTACGACCAGAAGGTGATCGCAAACCTCGTCGAACTTATCGAAGTCGCGCAGCGCCGCGCGCATTTCGGGCGAGGGAACAGCCGACATCTCTTCGTAGAAGACGTGATAGCGAAGCCGCTGTGCGGCCTCGACTTCATGCTCCGTCTCGGCCAGACGCACCTCCAGCGCGCCCGCTATCGCCAGAACGGGCCATTGCGCCAGACGGCCCTCAGCAGGCCCGGGTTCGTGAATATTGACCAAGCTTCGCGCTTCCTCTGCGTCAGCCTCTTTTGGAAAGGCTTTGCCCGTCCCGCAGCGCCTCAATTCTACTTTAGGCTCTGTGGCCGCGCAAACCGCGCTTCATCTCATACAGGATCAAAAACATCGCGGGGAAAGCCATGGCCGCCGTGCACAGGAAGAACGGCACATAGCCTGCCGCTTCCGGGGGAATTGCCCCGATTCGCATGACAAGGGGATGACGGGCGAACCAGTCCACGGCGGCACCGGACTGTCCGCCCAGCAATTTGCCCGGCAGCGCATAGAAGGAACTGAACAGGGCATATTGCGTGGCGGTGAAGGCGCGGTTGGTGAGGCTGGACATATAAGCGACGAGGGCTGTACCTGCGAAGCCGCTGGCGAAATTGGCGACGCTGATGGCGATGGCAAGCGCGCTGGGAATGTTCGATTGCGTGGCGAGCCAGGCGAACGTCAGATTGCCCGCAAAGATCGCAATGCCGCCGATCAGCAGGCTTTTGAGGATGCCCAGCCGCGCCACCGAAACGCCACCCGCGATTGCGCCCAATATCGTCATGCCGACGCCGAAAATCTTGACGATGGTGGCGATGGTGGCGAGCGAGAAGCCCAGATCGATGTAAAGCGGATTGGCCATCACGCCCATGACGAAATCCGGCACGCGGTAAAGCCCGATCAACGCAAGGATCAGCAATCCTTCGGTGCCATGCCGCGAAAAGAAATCGGTGAAAGGCTCGATGACCGCATGATAAAGCCAATATAGACCGCGATGCGGCGTTTGGGCTTTCGGTTTTTCCTCCACGCGCGGCGCGAGTAGCGTGGCGATCACGCCAATCGCCGTCAACGCGGCCATCGAAAGATAGGCGATGTGCCACGAGTCGTATTGCGCGATGTAAAGCGCGCCCGCGCCGGAGGCGAGGATCGCAAGGCGATAGCCGAGCTGATACGCCGCTGCCATCGCGCCCTGTTCGTTCACGTCTGCGGCTTCGATGCGCCAGGCATCGACGGAAATATCCTGCGTCGCGGCGGCGAAACACAATCCCACAGCCAGCGCCGCAAGTGGCATCAGCGTCGTTTGCGGATCGCAGAAGGAAATCGCAATCAGCGCGGCTGCAACCGCGATCTGACTCACCAGCATCCATGCGCGGCGTTTGCCGAGTGCGGTATCGAGCAACGGCACACGCACCTGATCGAGTATGGGCGCCCAAAGGAATTTGATCGCGTAGCCAAGCCCCGCATAACTCATCAGCCCGATGGCCGTGCGCGTCACATGTTCTTCGCGCAGCCAAGCCGACAGCGTTCCGAAAATCAGCAGGAACGGCAGGCCGCTGGAAAAGCCCAGCGCCAGCATCACGGCGATGCGCGGTTTCAGATAGGCGCTTATGGCGCTTTCGGCGTTCACAAATCACCCGGCTTTTTCACGCCGCGGCGTGACGAAGCCGTGATTCTTCGCGCGGTGAAAAGAGCAGTTCAAGCATGCCGTCGAGTTCGGCGGGATCGACAGGCTTGGTGAGGAACACGTCCATGCCCGCATCGCGGCAGGCCTTGCGGCCCGTCTCCAGCACGTCGGCGGTGAGCGCCACGATGGGTGTGCGCTTGAGATTGTTCTTGGCTTCCCAGGCGCGAATGCGGCGCGTGGCTTCCACGCCGTCCAGCCCCGGCATGTGAATGTCGGTGAGCAGGAGGTCGAACGTGTCGGCCTGGATCGCTTCGATTGCGGCCTCGCCCGAAACCACTTCGGTCACGAGATGCCCGCGGCGGCGCAGCAATTCGCGCGTCAGCAGCGCGTTGATCGGATTGTCTTCGGCCAACAAAATTTTCAGGCTCTGCGGCGTGGGCTTGGCCACCGGCAGCGGCGGCGGCAATTCCATGGGGCCGGGGGAGAACACCGAATCGGTCTCTTCGGGCTTTTCTTCGATTTCCGCGCCGAGGCTGCGCAGGCGCTCCACCAGCGAAGCCTGACGCACGGGCTTGACCAGATAACCCGCAAAGCCGCGGCCCCTCATTTCACCGATGCGGTTCCGCGCGCCGGGCGGCAAAAGAATCAGCGCGGGGATTTCGCCATCGGGTTCGGCGGGCGGATCGGGATCGATGTTTGTGCCCGCATCGATCAGCACCGCGTCGATATTGGCCGCGCTGTGGCCGTAAGGATCGTCGAAGACGAGATCGCCGACTTCGCCACCACAGGCGCGGATCTGGGCCGTCAGCGCCTCCCGCAGAACGCCGTTGCGCGTGACGATGGCGATGGTCATGTCGGCCAGCGCCTGTTCCTGTCCGGGGATTGCGGGCGTCACGATGGACGCGGGCACCATGAACCAGAAAATGCTGCCGCCGCCGGACGCAGGTTCGATGCCGATTTCGCCGCCCATCGCTTCGACAAGGCGTTTGGAAATGGCGAGGCCCAGACCCGAACCGCCGAAGCGGCGCGCATGGCTCGAATCGGCCTGCACGAATTCGCTGAAAATTTCCTCGCGCTTGGCCGCGGGCACGCCCACGCCGGTATCGCGTACTTCAAAACGCAGCATGCGCCGTTCGCGGCCTTCGACGAGATGCACATCGATGCGCACACCGCCGCGTTCGGTGAATTTGATCGCGTTGCCGACAAGATTGGTCAGCACCTGACGCAAACGCATGCCGTCGGCGCGAATGGCAATCGGAACGGCGGGCGCGATGATGGAGAGAATCTCCACGCCTTTGGAATGGGCGCGCGTGCCCAGAAGTTCGACCACGCCTTCGACGATGGGGCGCAATTCCACTTCGTCTTCGTCCAGCGTCATCATGCCGGATTCGATTTTCGAGAAGTCGAGAATGTCGCCGATCAGCGAAAGCAGCGCCTCGCCCGACTGGCGAATGGCTTCGGCGTAAGTGAGTTGTTCCGGCTTCAATTCGGTTTCGAGCAGAAGCCGCGCCATGCCCAGCACGCCGTTCATCGGCGTTCTGATCTCATGACTCATGGTGGCGAGAAAGCCCGATTTGGCGCGACTTCCCGCTTCGGCGCGGTCGCGCGCTTCGGTCAACGCATCTTCCAATGCTTTGCGTTCGGTGATGTCACGGCCGACGCTTTGCACTTCGACCAGACGCCCGAACGCATCGCGCACGGCGTAATCTTCCCACGCGATCCAGCGCCAGCCGTAAGCCGTGCGAACGTGCTGGTCATAGCGCACGCGCGCGCGCCCCGTTTCGAGGCCAGCGAAACTTCCGAACATCGGCGCGCGGCTATCGGGATGAAGCTCCGGCGCGAAGGGATAACCGATCGCTTCCTTCGGCGTCAGGCCGAACAGTTTGAAGAACGCATCATTGGCGTAAGTGAGTCTGCTGTCGGCGGCGCGGCGGAAAATTGCGTCGCCTTGCGCATCCACAAGGCCTTTGTAGCGCGCTTCGCTTTCATGCAGCCGCAGGTTCATGGCGGAGGCATTCTTCAGCGAATTTTCGAGCTTGGCCGTGGCGGTCGCAAGTTCGCCGGTTTTCTTTTCCAGCTTGTCGGCGCGTTCGCGCGCGACCATGAAGCCGTGCAGCACGATGGCGATGCCGATGCCGACAAGGGCCGCCAGCGTCTGCGGCGCGATGATCGTCAACCGTCCGTGAAGGACGATATCGCCCAGTGCCGCCGCCGAGATGGCGATGGCCAGAAGCCCGAAAACAATCTTGATGGCGCGGGCTGTGGTCAACGCCTGCCTCCTTAAGACCTGTTACTAAGCCGCAATCCGCCTTGAGAAATGCTTAACGAGGGGCGGGAATTTGAGGAATTCTGGACAGAAATCGGACAGGCCGCCGCCGTCACAAAAGCTTCGCAGAACTGTG
This sequence comes from Rhizomicrobium sp., assembly GCA_036510185.1. Lineage (GTDB taxonomy): Bacteria > Pseudomonadota > Alphaproteobacteria > Micropepsales > Micropepsaceae > Rhizomicrobium. The sequence continues at coordinate 8,077 of DATCEI010000297.1, forward strand.
ATGGACGTTGCATGCGCCCGCGCATCTATGAGGATCCAGGCCGGGCGACAGGGCGCGTTTCCAGGGGCCGACCCAGCCGATTCATCGCGAGAGGACTTCATGAAACCCTTTTTGAGCCAGTTAACGGGACGTCTTGCCGGGCTTGCCGTAGGGCTTGCTGCGGCAGGCATTGTCACGGCCGCTGCCGCCGGGGATATTTCCGGCGCGGGCGCCACGTTCCCCTACCCGATCTACGCCAAATGGGCGGAAGCCTATAAGGCCAAGACAGGTATCGGCCTTAACTATCAGTCCATCGGCTCAGGTGGCGGCATCGCCCAGATCAAGGCCAAGACAGTGACGTTCGGTGCGTCGGACAAGCCGCTGACGCCGGGCGAACTGGACAGCGCGGGCCTCACGCAGTTCCCGACTGTTATCGGCGGCGTGGTGCCGGTGGTGCATCTGTCGGGCATCAAGCCGGGCGAGCTGGTGCTGAACGGCAAAACGCTGGCGGACATCTATCAGGGCAAGATCACCAAATGGGATGATGCGGCGATCAAGGCCCTGAATCCGAAGGCTAATCTGCCGAGCAAAGATATCGTGGTCGTGCACCGTTCGGACGGTTCGGGCACAAGCTTCATCTTTACCAATTACCTCTCCAAGGAGAGCCCCGGCTGGGCTTCCGATGTGGGTGCGGCGACGGCGGTGGAATGGCCCGCCGGCGTGGGCGCGAAGGGCAATGAAGGTGTCGCCGGCAACGTCGCCCAGACCGACGGCGCCATCGGCTACGTCGAATACGCCTATGCCAAGCAGAACAGCCTGACCTACGTACGCATGCTCAACAAAGCGGGCGCGGCTGTGGAACCGACGGCAGCAGCCTTCCAGGCCGCAGCCGCCAAGGCCGACTGGGCGCATTCGCCGGGCTTCTACGTGATCCTGACCGACCAGCCGGGCAAGGACGCCTGGCCGATCGCGGGCGCGACCTTCATCCTCGTCTACAAGCAGCCGCCGAATGCCGCCGACACGGCTGCCGCTCTGGCCTTCTTCAAATGGGCCTATGCCGATGGCGACAAGCTGGCCGAGAGCCTCGATTATGTGCCGCTGCCGGATGTCGTCGTGCAGCAGATCGAGAAAAGCTGGCATGACAATATCAAGGGCGTGGGCCTGTGACGCCTTAGCCTGTTCGAAATGGGGGGCCGTGGCTCCGCTTCGGCCCCTTTTCGTTTAAAAGACTTTCCGGCAATCCCTCATGGCCGATATCGCCTTGGCAGAGAATTATCCGAGCAAGACCCGCGCCCAAACCATGCGCCGCGCGGGCCGTGGCGATGAACGCTTTCGGGTACTGACACTCGGCTCCGCACTTTTGGTGGTGGCGATTTTTCTGGGCGTGCTGGTTTCGCTGTTGCGCGGCGCGTGGCCCGCGATCAAGGCGTTCGGATTGCCGTTTCTGTGGACCGAAAAATGGAATCCGGTCACGCAGCATTTCGGCGCGCTGGCCTCGATCTACGGCACGTTGGTAACGTCCGCGCTTGCGATGGTGATCGCAGTGCCCGTCGGCATCGGCATCGCGATTTTTCTCACCGAGCTTTGTCCGCGCCCATTAAAGCGCCCCGTCGGCATCGCCATTGAATTGCTGGCGGGCATTCCCAGCATCATCTACGGCATCTGGGGCATGTTCGTGCTGGCGCCCATGCTTCAGACGACAATTCAGCCCTGGCTGATCGCGTTCTTCGGAAAAATTCCCATCTTGCAGGACATCTTCGCAGGGCCGCCCTATGGCATCGGCATTTTCACCGCGGCGCTGATTCTTTCGATCATGGTTCTGCCGTTCATATCGGCGGTGACGCGCGATGTGTTTGAAACCGTGCCTGCGATGCTGAAGGAAGCGACCTATGGTCTGGGCTGCACGACGTGGGAAGTGATGTGGCGCGTGGTGCTGCCTTATTCGCGCACGGGCGTCGTGGGCGGCGCGATGCTGGCGCTGGGCCGCGCGCTTGGCGAGACGATGGCCGTCACCTTTGTGATCGGCAATGCGCATCGCATTCTTCCTTCGCTGCTTGCTCCGGGCACCACGATCTCGGCCACCATCGCCAATGAATTCGCCGAAGCTGAAGGCGGGCTTTATCTCTCTTCGCTGATCGAACTCGGGCTCATTCTCTTCTTCATTACCTTTCTTGTGCTGGCTTTCGCGCAATGGATGCTGCGCCGTCTTGAAGCGCGCGCGGGCGGAGGACGGGCATGAACCGCGCGCTCTATCTGCGCCGAAAGGCGAACAATTACGTGTTCCTTTCGCTTTCCGTGGGCGCGGCTTTGTTCGGCCTCGTATGGCTTTCGTTCATTCTTTATGAGCTGATCGTGAAAGGCTCGCAGGGACTTTCGTTCAAACTGTTCACGGAGATGACGCCGGCTCCGGGATCGGATGGCGGATTGCTCAATGCGATTGCGGGCAGTTTGGCAATGAGCACGATCGCCGTTTTTGTCGGCACGCCCATCGGCATTCTTGCGGGCACATATCTCGCGGAGTATGGCCGTTACGGCAGGCTTGCGGGCACCATCCGCTTTCTCAACGACATTCTTTTAAGCGCGCCGTCGATTCTGATCGGTTTGTTCGTTTACGTCATTCTCGTTCTCAACGATCCGGAATCGCCTTTTCAAAAAGCCTGCACCGCGCTGCTGGGCAGCAATTGTCCGATGGGTCATTTCTCGGGCTGGGCGGGCGCTGTCGCGCTGACGGTGATTGTCATTCCGGTCGTGGTGCGCACGACGGAGAATATGCTTCTGCTGGTGCCGAGTTCGTTGCGCGAAGCCGCAGCCGCCTTGGGCGCGCCGCGCAGCGCCGTCATCCGCACCGTCACATGGCGCGCGGCGCGCGCAGGCATCATGACCGGCGTGCTGCTCGCCATTGCACGCATTTCCGGCGAAACCGCGCCGCTTCTTTTCACGACGCTCGGCAATCAGTTCTGGAGCGCCGATCTCAACGCACCCATCGCAAGCCTGCCGCAAGTGATATTCAATTTCGCGAATTCCGCTTACGACGATTGGCACAGGCTTGCGTGGGCGGGCGCGCTGCTGATCACGTTTGCGGTGCTGACATTGAGCATTGTCGCGCGCGTGCTTGAATCCAAAGGAAGCCAGCAATGAGTGAAGCCGCCAGCGCAAAAACGCGCGTCGAAATCCGCGATCTTTCGTTTTATTACGGAGAGACGAAGGCGCTGAAAGGCATTTCGCTGCCGCTTTACGACCGCAAGGTGACGGCATTCATCGGTCCTTCGGGTTGCGGGAAATCCACGCTGCTGCGCGTGCTGAACCGCATCTATGCGCTTTATCCCAACCAGCGCGCGGAAGGCGAAGTGATCCTCGACGGCGAAGACATTTTGAGCAACGGACAGGATTTGAACCTGCTGCGCGCGCGCATCGGCATGGTGTTCCAGAAGCCGACGCCGTTTCCGATGACGATCTATGACAACATCGCGTTTGGCATAAAATTGTATGAGCGGCTGTCGAAATCCGAACTGGACGAGCGCGTGCGCGTGGCGCTGGAACGCGCCGCGTTGTGGGGCGAAGTGAAAGACAAGCTGCATGTTTCGGGCTTGAGCCTTTCCGGCGGCCAGCAGCAACGGCTCTGCATCGCGCGCACGGTGGCGACGAAACCGGAGGTGATTTTGCTGGACGAACCGTGCTCCGCGCTCGATCCGATTTCGACGGCGAAGATCGAAGAACTGATCGACGAATTGTCCAACGAATACACAATCGTCATCGTGACGCATAACATGCAACAGGCCTCGCGCGCATCCGACTACACGGCCTTCATGTATCTGGGCGAACTGGTCGAATTCGGCGCCACCGAAAAAGTCTTCACCGCGCCGGACAACAAGCGCACCGAGCAATATATTACGGGGCGTTTCGGCTAGAGATAGTCTTCTGCCAGCGTCGTATCGTTCACCGGCCCGCGCGCAAATGCGTTGAACACCGCACTTAACACAACGCTTACAACAATGTTGAGCAGCAACGCCGAAAACGCCACGTAACACGGGATCGTCACGCCGAAGATTTGCAGCGGATAGATCGCTTTGGCGAAACCCAAACTCGCCATCATTGCTGTGCCTGCGCCGATGCCAAAGGCCCATCCGATCAGCAGCGCCTTGGGATGAAGCCAACGCGTATAAAGCCCGATCAGCACGGCAGGCAGCGTCTGGATGATCCACACGCCGCCCAGCAATTGCAGATTGATCGCGTATTTCGTCGGCACGCCGATGATGAAGAACAGCGCGCCCACTTTCACCACCATGGAAACATTCTTCGCCACACGGCTTTCGCGAGCAGGCTCGCAATCGGGCGCAAAATATTCGCGATAGATGTTGCGCGTGAACAGATTGGCGGTGGCGATGGACATGATGGCGGCGGGCACCAGCGCGCCGATGGCGATGGCGGCGAACGCCACGCCCACGAACCATGACGGAAACATTTTCAGGAACAGCGCAGGCACCGCGAAGCTGTTGCCATAGGCTTTGAAGCCGCCCGCGAATTGCGGATCGGTTTTCACGCCCGCCGCAATCGCCATGAAGCCCAGCAACGCAATCAACCCCAACACGAAGGAATAGGCGGGAAGTGCTGCCGCATTGCGCCGTATCACATGCCTGCTCGATGCGCCGAGCACGCCGGTGATGGCGTGCGGATAGAGAAACAATGCCAATGCCGAACCCAGGGCCTGCGTTGCGTATGCGCTTTCTGCACTCCAGTTCGTATGCGTGGCGGGCGCGAGCAAAAGTTTTGCAGGGCCTACGCTTGCAAAGATTTTCGCATAGCCGCCAAGTTCGGCGGGAATGATGACGACGGCAGCGATCACCGTCACGTAAATCAGAATATCCTTCACCACCGCGATCATCGCGGGCGCGCGCAAGCCGCTTGTGTAGGTGTAGGCGGCAAGAATGATGAACGCGATGAACAACGGCCATTCGCCGGTCACGCCCAGTCCCGCCAGCACCACCTCGATACCCAGAAGCTGCAAGGCGATGTATGGCATGGTGGCGACGATGCCCGTCACCGCGATTGCCAGCGCAAGCGTGGAATCGCCGAAACGCCCGCGCACGAAATCCGCCGCCGTGATGTAACCTTTCGCCTGCGTCACGGACCACAGCCGCGGATAGATCGCGAACAATATGGGATAGACCAATATCGTGTAGGGCACGGCAAAGAAGCCGATGGCGCCCGCGCCGAACATCAGCGCAGGAACGGCGATGAATGTGTAGGCCGTGTAGAGATCCCCACCCAGCAGGAACCATGTCACGATGGTGCCGAAGCGCCGCCCGCCCAATCCCCATTCGGCAAGCTGTGTGAGATCGGCCTTGCGCCACCGCGCTGCAACGAACCCCAAAATCGTCACAAACGCGAACAGGAAAATGAAAACGCCGAGCGCGATGTTCATTGCGCGCCCTCGTCATGCTCGCGCGCGTCACGTTCCTCCGCGCGATAGACTGGCCACAACAGCAGCGCGCCAAGCGGAATCCAGATCATCTGGAACCAGTAGAAAAACGGAATGCCCAGAAATTCCGGCTCAACGCGATTGTAGAAGCCCACCCACAGCATCGCCACGAACGGCACAAGCAGAAGGATATGAACCAGCCGGAATTTGGCGGCGCGTTTTGGCATTGCTCCCCCTCGTTCAGTTCAGGACCGTGAAACCGTCCTTTTCAAACACGGTGCGCGCATCCGCGCCTTCTACATAGTCGAGAAAGCCGCGCGCGTTCGCATTGGCATCCTTGGTCAGCGCGGCCGGATAGACAATCGGCGCGTGTGAGGTTTCGGGGAAGGTGTCCACGATCCGCACTTTCTTTTCCGCCAGTGCGTCGGTGCGATAGACAATGCCGAATTGCGCTTCGCCGCGCGCGACATAGGCCAGCGCCGCGCGAACATTCTCGGCTGGCGCCGTGTGATTGGCGACATCGCTCCACACGCCCAGCGACGTCAGCGCAGCCTTGGCGTATTTTCCCGCGGGCACGGAACCGGGTTCGGCGATGGCGAGCCTGCCATTGCCCAGGGCTTTGGCCAGCGCAAATTGCGGTGCGATCTTGAGCGGCACTTTTAGATCGGCGGGCGAGATCAGCACGAGGCTGTTGCCCAGCAAATTCTTGCGCGTGTCCTTCGCGATGAGGCCTTTGCTGTCGAGTTCGTCCATCCAGTCCGTGTCGGCGGAAACGAATATGTCCGCGCCTTTCGACGCTTCGATCTGGCGGGCCAGCGCCGAGGATGCCGCGAAAGAAAACACGACATGCTGTCCGGTTTTGGCTTCGTAGTTTTTGCCGATCTCCGTCAGCGCATCGCTGAGCGAGGCGGCGGCGAACACGGTCACATCAGCGGCATGTGCGGGAAAGGTGAGCAGCGCCGTGAACAGCACGGCAGCGATAGTTTTGAAAATCGGCATGGAACCCCCGTTCACTCCATGAACCGGGGTATCACAATCCTTTTTGCAAGTCAGCGCGTCAGGCCGAACGGCGGCTTGCAAACACCAGCGCCACGCCCGCCAGCACCACGACTATCCCGGCAATCGTGGGAATGTTGACGCGATGCTCTTCCTGGCTGTTCACCTGCATGGGGCCGATCTTCAGCACCGGCTTGGTTTCGGTATAGCTGAACTGGCCGATGGCCAGCCCCACCACGCCCAGCACGATCAGAAACACGCCAATTCCCAAAAGATTTTTCATTTCGGCCTCCTGCTCGGTCACTTAATGGGCAGGAAGTTCCAAAGTTCCCTAATGCAATGCGAGCCTGCGATAAGACAATGCTTCCGCGATATGGGCGCGGCTGGCTGTGGCGGCGTTTTCGAGGTCGGCGATGGTACGCGCCACCCGCAATACGCGGTGGTAGCCGCGCGCGGTCAGGCGCATGCGGTCGGCCGCGTCGGTCAGCAGCTTCGCGCCTGCCGCATCGGGCGAGGCCACGCGGTCGAGCAATTCGCCCTCCGCCTCGGCATTGGTGCGCAGGCCCGCGTCTTTGAACCGTTCCCGCTGGATGGCGCGAGCCGATGCTACGCGGGCGGCAACTGCGGCGGTTCCTTCCGAGGGCGGCGGTAGTGCTAAGTCTTGGGCGGACACGGACGCCACCTCCACCTGAATATCGATGCGATCCAGCAGCGGACCGGACAGCCGCGACTGATAATCCGTGGCGCATTTGGGCGCGCGGCCGCAAGCCTGTGCGGGATCGCTGAGATGTCCGCAGCGGCATGAATTCGTTGCCTTGGTACCTGATCCTAAGGCCCTATGTGCCTGTAAGGTTCATTTGGCCTCGCCCAAGGGGGTATGCCGAACAGCCAAAATCCCTTGGAGAACATCTACTTAAGCGACGTATGGAATTGGGTTTGACCCAATATCAGGTTTCCTTACAGCTTTTGACAACGGTCGAGACGATATTGCTCTGGGAAAAGGACCGCGCCAAACCTTCGGCCCGTTATTGCCCCGCCATTTTCCGCTTTCTTGGGTTCGATCCCTTTCCACCGCCGACCACGCTGCCGGAGCAGATCGCGAGCAAGCGGCGTTCGCTTGGGCTATCGATCAGGGCTGCGGCCAAACTCACCGAAGTTGACGAAGCCACGTTCAGTCGTTGGGAAAGTGGTGAATGGAAACCGCGAAAGTCGGGGGCCGCCCTTCGTCGCTTTTTGGAGCTTCCAAATTGAGAATACTCCATCACTTTTTGGCGCGAGCCAGAGGTGTCGACGTCCGTGAATACGGTGCTGATGTCTCGGCGGGGGCTCTTAGCTTGCCGCCGCTCACTATCGATCGACTAACGCTCCATGCCAAAAGGCTTCTAAAATGAAAGCGCTGCGGTCGGCGACAGGCTCGAAGTGTGATGCTGATTTTTGCATTCTGCGTTCTATCCGCGACCGTAGTGCTCGGCACTTTCTTGGCGATTATGTATCTTCACGCCACACACGTTCTGCCTTCGGCGGTCGCGATGTCACATGGATCCCTTGGTGCTTTTGGAATCATCGTGCTCGCTTACGCGCTATTCCGAGAGCCGATCCGTGGTGCCGCCTTTGGCGTGTCGTCTTTTGGGCCTGTTGCGGTCGTACTCGGCGGAGTAGCGCTATTGCTGGGCCTTGGGATTGCGCTCCTCACCCGACGATCTGGTCGCCGGATAGGATTGCTCATCGGCGTGCACGCTTCGTTTGCGGTAGCGGCCTACATCTTGTTGATGACCTATGTTTCGTTCGGGTAGCGAAATCCCTCAGATTTGAGCATCTAACGTCGGCATCGAGCTGAGGGCCAGGGCGACGACCGAAAGCTGGTTGCCGGAACATTCACAGCCATGCCATCGCACAGTTTCCATTCAGGCTCCGTTCATCTTGGTCCCATTCTGCTACGGAACCCATTCTGTAGCGCTCGACGCTTCGGAAATTGGCGTTGGAACTTTGTTGGGAACACGTCAGATGAGCTGCGCGTTCTTAGGACTTAGTCATGGCTCTTTACTCCACTGCGGGGGTAGATTGCGTTTCCAGTCTTGGAGGTAACGCTAAAAGTCGTCACTAAATATTGAGTAATGGCCCAGCAATATTCGGGAAATGTTTGCAAAATGAATTGCCGCGAATGTTAGATGACAGGCGCCTCTCCAAGGCTATCGTCATCAATGCGATTGAGAGACGAGAGAAGTTCTTGAAGCGGAGCTAAAAATGAACCATTTCGAGCGGCATATGGTTGATCTGCTGCTTCGGGCGCGAAATCAGCATGGGGTCCTAGGCATCAAAGCGGAATTTGAAGCAGAAGGCACTCGGCCTGATGAACTGTTGCGGCTCCTGAACATTACCCATAAAGCCGGACTCAAAGTTGCGCTGAAAATCGGCGGCTGCGAAGCCGTTTCTGATCTCATGTCCAGCAGACTATACGGTGCCGATTACGTCATCGCGCCGATGGTAGAAACACCTTATGCCCTTTCGAAATTCATTGACGCTAAAGACAAAGTCTACCCGGATAGTGCATTTACAAAGTTTCTATTTAACGTCGAAACCGACACGACGTTGCGCTCGCTTCCCGAAATGCTTCGTATTGCCAAACGCGGCGTTGACGGCATCGTTTTTGGGCGGGTCGATTTCACTTGCTCGCGAGGCATGCCCCGCCAATCGGTGAATGACCGTTCGATCACCGATGCCGTTATGGAAGTCGCCGCGGCCTGCGCCCGGACAAATCTCGAGTTCGTCGTGGGCGGCTCTGTCTCGACCGCCGCGATCGATGTGCTGCGCGAAGTTCGCACCATTCGCCTTGACCGTTTTGAGACTCGCAAGGTCATTTTTGATGGAGCTGCGATCGAGAGCGCCAGCATCGATACGGGTATCGCGCTTGCTGTCGAATTTGAATTGACCTGGCTTAAGAGCAAGCGTGACTACTATTCTAGGATCGCCGCTGAAGACGATGCCAGAATCGAAATGATGGAAGCGCGCGCACGTTTGGCATTATCAAACCCCTCGCGGCACCTGAAAACAGCGTGACTCCCAGACGCGAGAAAAGGCTTATTGAGCAGTGGCGATGGTCGGGGAAAATCCACATTGGCGCCTCCTTGTGTTTGGGGCGAGGGGCGCGATCGGCGCCGCGATATGCAAACGCGCCACGTCGGCTGGCTGGAATGTAATCGGTAGCTCACGATCGTCTAAAATAAGAACGCCGGACGATCATGTCGGAGACTGGGTTTCTTATGATCCTATCTCGCAATCACTGACCGACAGCGCTCTTGCGGCACACGCTCGCTTTGATGCTGTGTGCTGGGCGCAAGGCATGAATTTCTCGGATTCTCTTTATGATTTTGACGAAAAGAAGCATCTCGAAAGCTATCAGGCGAACTGTCTTTTCGTCTTGAAATCCGCTGCGGAGCTGTTGGCCAACAATCTGCTCGCTACGGGCGGTGCACGCCTTTGCGTTATAAGCTCGATCTGGCAGGAGCGAGCGCGTCCCAACAAGTTATCTTACACGGTCGGCAAGGCCGCAGTGGGCGGCTTCATACGATCGGCAAGTGTAGAGTTGGCGCGCGATGGTCATTTGATCAACGCCGTAATGCCCGGCGTCCTCGATACACCCATGACGATGGCCAATCTCACGCCACATCAAATCAGTGAGGTCAAAGGCGCAACGCCGTTCGGCAGACTGCCTGATCTGGATTCGGTCACGGGGCTTGTCGCTTTTTTTTGCTCGAAAGAAAACAGCAGCGTGACCGGCCAATCTGTCGCCGTCGATTTGGGGTTCAGCAATGCTTGCCTCATTTGACGTAAGCTCAACGAGCGGCTCCTACAAAGTCACCACCCGTCTGGGACTTTGGGGAGATACGCTCGGACAACTCGCAGGCCACATTGTCATTGCAGATGAGTATTTTGCGTCGCAAGCCAGCGCGGGCGGCGCGGATGTCATCTCTTTAGCGGCGGTGGAATCGACAAAAAATCTGGATCGCGTGCCGGCGATTATAGAGCAACTGCGCCGATTTGGTTTGTCTCGGGACGCCAAATTGTTAGCAATCGGCGGTGGAATAATTCAGGACATTACGGGCTTCGTGGCGTCGATCTACATGCGTGGCGTTGCCTGGAGCTATTTTCCTACAACCCTGTTGGGAATGGCCGATAGCTGCATCGGGGGTAAGTCCTCGATCAATGTTGGTCCTTACAAGAATATCGTGGGTACGTTTCATCCGCCGCGTGAAATCCAAATCGATCCGTCGTTGACGGACACGCTGTCGGCCGAACAGAAGGTTGCGGGTCTTTGCGAAGCGGCAAAGATTTGTTTCTGTGGAGGCGCTGAGAGCTTCAGCAAGTTTTGTGCTTTGCGGCCGACTGTCCATTCCGATAGGAATGTTCTGGCTCAGACCATCCAAATCAGTTTGGCCACGAAGGCTCGGTTCATCGAAACCGACGAATTCGATCGCGGTGAGCGCTTGCTTCTTAACTTTGGCCACACGTTCGGCCACGCGATCGAGAGCGCATCTCACTTTCGGATTGGACATGGGGTGGCGGTTGGACTTGGAATCATCGCCGCACTCAATTTAAGCAACAGGCTCGGCTATTTGTGGCTGCCCGATGGCCGCACCGAGACATTGAAGAACCTGCTCGAAGATCTGCTATCGCACGTCGAAGGCATGTCTGGGCTGCTTGGCAACATATCGTTGCCCGACCTGATGGACGCCTTCGGCTCCGACAAGAAACACAACCAGCAGCAATTTGCCGTCATCATCGTGTCGGATGATCGCGTGGAGCGATTACTGCTGGCTCGATCGACAGCGAACTCGGCGATGATCGAATACGCTTTCTCCAATCTTCTTCAGCAGTTTGCGGTCCATTGATGTCGGCTGAGCAAAACATAAAAGCTGTAATTCTTGCAGGCGGCAAAGGAACCAGAATCGCCGAAGAAACAAGCGCGCGTCCCAAGCCAATGGTCGAAATCGGCGGACGCCCCCTCCTCTGGCACATTATGAAAATCTACAGCCACTATGGCGTGCAAGATTTCATTATTTGTTGCGGCTATCTCGAACAGAAGATCAAAGAATATTTTTTGAACTACCGATATCAGAATGCCGACATCACCATTGATGTGTCGGGAAAGGTACATGTCCATCAGGACAATGCGGAGCCTTGGCGCGTCACGTTGATCAATACCGGTGGGGAGACGATGACGGGTGGGCGACTTCTTCGGGTCGCGAAGTACCTGAAAGACGAACCATTTTTCTGCATGACGTATGGCGATGGCGTCAGCAATGTGGACATTGGCAAGCTCATCGCTTTTCACAAGGAACATGGACGCAAGGCGACGGTGACGGCAGTGACACCGCTCGGGCGTTTTGGTGCGCTTGCCATGGATGGAGACGCCGTCACGCATTTCGTCGAGAAGCCTCAGGGCGAATACGGCTTTATAAATGGAGGCTTTTTCGTATTGTCGCCCGCTGTGCTTGACCTTCTTGAAGACGACGGAACCATCTTCGAAAAGGGTCCGCTTGAGACATTGGCAGAAACCGGCGAGCTTATGGCCTATCGTCACAAGGGTTTTTGGCAACCCATGGACACGTTGCGCGACAAGTTGCATCTGGAAGAATTGTGGGCCGCCGGTTCGCCGTGGAAATGCTGGTCATGAGCAAATTGCCATCGGCACATTTCTGGAATGGTAGACGTGTGTTTCTCACGGGCCACACCGGCTTCAAGGGCGGCTGGATGGCATTATGGCTCAAGCAATTGGGCGCAACGGTTTGCGGCTACGCACTGGAACCTGAAGTCCAGCCTTCGCTATTCCAATCCTTGCGGCTTTCCGAATGGATGGACAGCCGCATTGGCGACATTCGCGATTTGCCGAAGATGCAATCGGTTCTGACGGCTTTCGATCCGAGCATCGTCATCCACATGGCGGCTCAACCTCTCGTGCGCGATTCCTACGCCGATCCAGTGAAGACTTACTCCACCAATGTGATGGGCACAACGCATGTGCTGGAAATCGCTCGCACTAACCCGTGTATCGCGGGCGCGGTCATCGTCACGTCCGACAAATGCTATGAGAACTTGGAACAGGCCGCGCCTTATCGCGAAGGCGATAGGCTAGGAGGGCGCGACCCCTACAGCAGTAGCAAAGCCTGCGCCGAAATGATCGTCAGTGCTTATTGGTGGTCTTATTTTCGGGCCTTGGACGGTCAGGCGTTAGCCTCTGTGCGCGGCGGGAATGTCATAGGTGGTGGCGATTGGTCGAAAGATCGTTTGGTGCCTGACCTCATCGCCGCCTTCGCACAATCACGAACCGCGGTTATCAGGCATCCCGAAAGTGTTCGGCCATGGCAACATGTTCTGGAACTCGTCCGGGGCTATCTATTGGCCGCAGAGTATATTTGCGGCGCGTCGGCGACCGAATCCCCGCAGGCCTGGAACTTTGGGCCTGAAATCGCGGACACTGTTTCCGTTGCGGTGCTGGCTTCCAAAGTGGCGGCGGCGTGGGGCGGGCGCGCAGAGTTTGGAATACGTCGTAAGGACAATGCTCCGCACGAAGCGACACTCCTGACGCTGGATCATTCCAAGGCGCGAAGTGAACTGGGCTGGCGACCGGTGTGGTCTCTGGATGATGCCATACAGGCGACGGTGGCATGGAATAAGGCGTTTTATGACGGTTGTGATATGCTCTCGTTTTCACAACGCCAGTTGGCAAATTATATTGATCCTCACGCAGCGGATAGGACCAGCGGGCAATCGGCCGCTCGGCCCGCTCCCACCAAAATTTCCATGACGGCAACAGGCACATGAAGATTCAAAGAAGAACAAAACGCAGAACAGCCGCTTGCGGAGGTTGGCATATCACACAAAGGCATTCTTTCTTTTTCGTGCTGGGTATTTGCGTGGCGCTGTTACCAAATCTAGCCTTGTCCCAACCTGCGCCTCTCAGCCAAATGGGTTCGGATTCAGGAGCTAGCCAAAGTGACACAGGGGTTGAGCCGCCGAACCCGTCCACACCAGCGCCATCAGGAAATCCTTATGAGGCTTCAGGCGCTTTCAATCCTACAACGATCCAAAGTCTACCCGCGAGTCCAGATACAGGGCAGATGCCTGTCAGTGACAGGACAAGCACCAATGCGTTGCATCAGTTGCCACAACAAGGAGAGTTCGAAAAGTTTGTCGCACAGACACTGGGCCAACCTCTAGCGCGCTTCGGGTCGTCTTTGTTCATGAAGGGCGCGCAGGGCTTTGCTCCAGGCGCGACCACCACCGTGCCGCCGGATTATGCGCTCAATCCCGGTGATGAATTGCTTGTTGGCGTTACGGGTTCGGTGGATGCTCCGAATCTTCGCTTAATCGTCGACAATGATGGCAGGATCTTCGTTCCCCATGTCGGCGCGATCAACGTTGCCGGTGTGCGATATG
>DATCEI010000298.1:0-7888 GCA_036510185.1 Rhizomicrobium sp.
GGATCGTTGCTGGGGCTGCCCGCGCCCTGGCTGTGTATGTGAATGCCGCTCGTTGTCACGTCCCAATATGTTGCGCTGACGCTGCCCGCGGTTGAATTGTCAAATCCCATAAATCCGCCGACATCGGTTGATGGCGCACCCGTCACCACGCCGGTGGAATACGAGTCGCTGACTGTGCCCGTATTGGCGCCTACAAATCCGCCGGTATAGGTTGTTCCGCCGGTGGCGGAGCCGGTTGCGTATGAATTGCTGATCTGGCCGCCGTAATTGATTGCGACGAGGCCGCCGACGTAGAATCCATTCGATGCGGCGCCGGTCGCGTAGGAACTGTCGATCTTGCCTACGTTGATCCCGACCAGGCCGGCATCGTAACTCGCATTCGATGCAGATCCCGTCGCATAGGACTTGCTGATCGTGCCGGTGCTGCTGTTGAGGCCGACGAGTCCGCCGAAATACTCGCCAACGCCGGAAACCGCGACCGATGCGTGAGAATTCATGATCGCACCCAGATTCGACCCAACGAGGCCGCCATCGAACGAAGGATCGTTGAGGCGTTTGACGGCGCCGGTTGCGTAACAATTGCCGATTGTGCCGTCGTTTTCTGCCGCCAGCGCACCGATGGCGTCGTAACCGCCGGTCGCATCGGTGCCGGTCATGTTGGCTTTCAACAGTCCCACATTTTCCACAACGCCGCCCGCGCCAATATGCGCAAACAGGCCGATGCTGGCGTCGAAGGCGGAATCGACGATCTTCAGAGAAGTGATCGTGTTGCCGAGGCCCTCAAAAACGCCGGTAAAGGTGGTCGGGACCGGAGCGGAATGGTACGTGCCGTCAGCCAAGGCATTGACCTTCCCCGCGAGCGCAACGTGGCCGGCAGCATTGGCGGCGATCTGCGCTGCAAGCTCCGCCACATGATTCACCAGCGTGTAGAAATTGCCGTTGATACTTAAAATGTTGCTCGTGCCCAGAAAACTGACATTGCCCTTCGCGCCGAAGGAAAGCGTGCCGCCGGTGCCGCCGTCATTGGTGATCAGCGTAAGCCCTGCTGCTCCCGCATCCGAAACGGGCTTCACGACAATGATGGAATGAAACGCATCCAGCGTGAGAGTGTTCGAACTTATCCAGGTGAGCGGCGCGGCAATCTGGATGTCTTTCGCGGCGTGCCCGGAAACCACGCTCACGGGCGATTTGGCGAGAAGGTTGCGGAGCATCTTCACGCTGAGCACGGCCTGCGCCGCGGTCGCGCGACATACGCCAGCCTTGCACCGCACATTCTTCGTTGCGCCGGTCGAAATGATGAGGGCCGCGGGTGTGGCCGTTATCAAACTTCCATCGCCTTGCGCGTCCGCCGCCGATTGCGCGATTGCGCCGCTGCCGGCCGTGAGCAATGCAAGGAAGGACGCGGCAGCCAGCATGCCAGGCTTGCTGTTGCGCAACATCATTTTTCTCGAACGCATGTGTCCCCCGCCAGATTGGTTTGCGACAGTGGGGCACATATCAGCCTGAATTTGCAAATGGCGCGAAAATTCCCTGTTCGGGGGTCTTTTTGCCGTCGCCGGAGAACGCGCGTGCGAGAAATTTTGGCGCAATGCGGCGATTTTTGCGTCGCAGTCCCAAGGCACCGGCTTGGCGAGAAGCGATGTTGCGGGACACGGTCCGCACGCCAAAATGCTCTGCTCGAATATAGGAGCAGAGCAAAATGGAATGAAAATTCAGACCTGCCTCACAGCCCTATGCCAACATTTGCATACGGCCCATAGAAGCCGGTTGTCGTTCGCTTTGCGGTATCGATACCCGTATCCATCGCGCCGAAGAAGAAATCCGCGCGATAGCCGAGACTGACTTTGACGTTGGGGTATTTCACCGACACACCGGCAAACCCGCCGAGATTGGGAACGGTGACAGTGCGAGAACTCACGCGCGAACCGTGATGAGATTTCTGGGGGACGCGCGTATAGTAATAGCCGTCATAAATACCGCCGTAACGCTGCGTGATCGGCAAATGATAGGCTTGCGTCGTGTGGCTGGTCTTTGCCTTTTGCCTGCCGAACAGCACCGCGCCATTGATGCCCCAGTCGAATGTGAGTTCGCCCGCATTCCTGTTTCCGAGAAGTGCTGCCGACGCATTCCATGACAGCGACGGCCCGATGCCGTGGAAGCTGCGCGCCGCCCTCGCAAACATGGTGTAATTATAGAACGAGTAGCGCGCGTGATAACCACTGGGTTCATGTATGCCTTTGATGTATACCGACGGCCGGCCGCTTGCCGTGACATTCGATTTCTCTGAAAATTGCGCAAAGCGGACGCCAACGCTGAATGTGGATGTTCCATTCCGGCCGAAAGCGCCGAGGCCCACATCTTTTCCGGCGCTAAAGTCCAGAACGGCGTGAGTTTCGTCATACTTGACCTTCGTGTCGGCGAACGGCGCCACGTAGAAATGCCGTGTACGATTGGTGTACTGAAATGTTATGGCCGGGCTTTGCTGATGAATATGCCGGTTGGCATGTGAGCGGCCATAGCGGATTCCGGCGGAGAATATCCAGTTCGAATCCTCCGGCTGGAAGGAAATTTCTCCTTCCAGTCCCGTCGCGAGGCTCGCGGCCTTCTGGCCGGCGTTGAAAATGTCGTCCTTGTAAGGCCCCGGCGTCGGCGTGATTGCGGTCATGAACGGCGCGACGAACGGGCTGGTGGCGCCCTGCACCGATTCTATCTGACCGCCCAATTCGATCCACACCGCCGGGCGGTCGGAATCCGCGGCGCTGGCGGTGGCCGAGATGCAGCTCATCAACACAAAGGCCGATGCTGTCGCCAGCAATTGCGTGCGGATGATTGCACGATCGTTGCGGCTGTTGGTGAGTTCGCTCATTGTGCGTTTTCCCCTGTGTTATGAAGAGCGAATGAATGTCTTTCCGCGTTTCTCATGGCGCTCACCAGTTCTTTGTGACGCGCACGCCGATAAGGCGCGGGTCGGTCAGGAACACGTTCGTCGTAAGACCGCTGTCATCGCTGTTGAGGAAATCGCCGGTGATGGCGGTGACGTTGAAGACGTTCTTCATATAGCCCATCACCTGCCAGCCGGTCTGACTGGTGAGGATCAGCGCGAGATTCACGTTGGTGTAGCCGCGCAGCCGATCATACGGATTGTCGTTGAACACGCGCGCCCAGGAGTAATCCTGCCAGTAATAATCGCCGCGCAACGTGCCCGCCCAATCGGTTGTGATGGGCATGCTGTATTCGGCGGAGAACGATGCGGTGAAGGGCGGCGCGTTCGGAAGTTTGTTGCCGCCCAATTCTTTCGCAAACCCATTGCCGCCATTGGGCGCCGTTGAAGGATCGAAGCCCGGATAGGAAAGCGTCGGATAGCCGGGATGGCTGATCGTGGCGGGATAGCCATACGCGATGTCAGTCGGAGAACTGGAAACCGTGTAATAAGGCTGCCCATGAACGAGGTTATGGGAGGGATCATCAGCGCCCGACCATGACGCACCATAGGTTCCAAGAACAACCGGATCCTCGCCAACCGAATATGCGTTGCCGCAGGCCGACACGCCGGGATTTCCTTCGCCGCTGTTTTCAAAATTCACGATCAGCGCCTGAACGACATAGGTAGGCAGCACACAATTCGACGATTGCGTAACGAACGGCTTCATAACAACCCAATCGGAATGGCCTGCCGTGCGATCCATCAGATCGACGGATTGTTGGCCATCGGCGATGCGCGTGTCTTCGTATCCGCCCGCGAAATGAAATCTGAGTCCGGGAACCGGCTCGTAAGTCGCCTCCAGTTCCGCGCCTTTGACCGTTGCATCGAAATTGAGATTGATCGATGTGCGGTCAACGATTTCCGATATCTGGTAGCTTTTGTAATTGTAGAAGAAAACATCGCCGTTCAACGTCAGGCCGCCATCGAGCAGCGTGTTCTTGGTGCCGAGCTCGAACGCATCGATAAATTCAGGCTTGAAGGTCAGCGGGTGGACCGGAACGCCGCTGACGCCGCCGCCATAGGTATAAAGCGTTGCGCCCGGCGGATTGGCGCCGCCCGCCTTGTAGCCATGCGCGTAGGAGCCATAGACAAGAGTCTGATCGGTGAAATCGAGTTGCGGCGTCCAGTTTGCGGCGAGACGCCCGGTGAGCTGGTCCCATTGCTGATTGACGACGCCCGTCGATGCGTAGCCATAACCATTGGCGAGAAGCTCGCTGGGAATATCGATGAAATGCTTCTGGTCGTCAGTCCAGCGCAGACCGCCGGTCAATTTCAGGTCTTTCAGGATATTATAATAGGCCTCGCCAAACCCGGCATAGGAATTCAGCACATAGGGATTGCGGCTCAGAAAATAATTGTGACCGCCATCGTCCACATTGGCCAGCGAACTGGGATCGATGGAATAGCACACGCTGGTCGGCTGACCTGCGCCTAGCGACGGGTCGTTATACTGATGCCCATAGCCGCCGCCATAATAGTGGCCAAGCAGACCGGCTCTCAAACAATTGCTGTTGTCGGTAACTCCGGGAATCCATTCGTTCATGCCGCCACGCCACGGGGGGGGATACGCATTGTAAGCTGCAAACAACGTGAGCGAATTGGCGAAGACGTAATAATCCTCTACGGTTTCATAGTGCATATAATTGCCGCCAACACTGAAATTGAACGGGCCGGCGAAATTCGATGCCAGACGAAACTCCTGGCTCAATTGCCAGGCTCGTTCCCGGGATAGGTCTTGGGCGACAAGCCGGTTGCTGCAACCAAGTTGCGGATCGCAGAAAACCCCATCAGGACTTATGATGCTCTTGCTCCACTCATCACTTCCGTCGAGCGGCTGAAATATCCCAGGTGACGTATTGAAACGATTGTAATCTTCCGTGGACCACAGAAAGTCGTTGTTGTAACCCGTTTGCGAAGTAAAGGTGAGCGCGGGCGTGACACTGTAATCGGTGTTCAATTCGATCGTGTCGTTTTTTGCCCGGTAGCGCGGATCGATTGTCGTTTCGATGACCCGCAAATTGCGCGATTGCGTAGTGCTTGCGTAGGGATCGCTTATCTTCATGCCCCCGCTCACCCAACCTGCCACGACATAAGGCAACGAATAACCGTTCGGCACTTCAAACGATTCCGGTGAATATAGCGACGCCGGCAAGCAGCCCTGACTCAGATAACCTGTTGTAATCGAAAATGCCTGAATTACTGCCCCGCCGCCTTCCGTTCCAGGCTCCGGCACAGGCACGCCAAGAATGCTCGACAGACCGGGATCGGTTTTGCACAGTTGCTTCGCCGTGCGCATGCGGTCATCGTCTTCGGAAAAATGCTCCCAGACCAGATTGGCCTGCAAATCCTGCAAAGGCTTCCAGCTGACGCTCAGGCGGCTGGACCACAAATCGCGGCCATCGACAGCATCGCCGGTCAGACCGTTGGTCGTATAGCCCTGGCGTTTCGTCCATTCGCCCGCGAGGCGCATGTCGAAACGATCATCCAAAATGGGAATATTCAACATCGCTTCGAGGCGCCGGTTCTGGTAATTGCCGATATCGGCCGACGCCATCGCCTCGAATTGATCCGTCGGCTTGGCGGAGACGAGATTGACGACGCCCGCGGTCGCGTTGCGGCCATAGAGCGTGCCCTGCGGCCCACGCAGCACCTCGACCTGACTGACGTCGTAGAATTCCTGTTCGAAGAAATGATTGCGAATGAAAGGAATATCGTTGAACGCGACAGCCACGGCCGGATCAGTCGTTACGGAAATGGCTTGCGTGCCGATGCCGCGTATCTGGATGCTGTAACCGGTAAAATTCGTTTTGGTGAACGTCATGTTCGGCACCTGCTTGATCAGGTCCGGACCGCCCGCCGTCTGCGTTGCGGTCAGTTGTTCCTGTGAAAGCGCGGTGATCGAGATTGGAATGTTTTGAACGTCACCACCGATTTTCGACGACGTGACGGTGACAGTTTCCAGTGACGCACCCGAAACCGTCGGCGCCGTCGCCGCGGCAATGTGCGTTTGTTCCGATATGTCGTTGACGGCGGAATTGTCGCGGGCGATTCCGATTGCGCCGCTGGCGTGACGATGTTCGACGAATCCCGTTCCGGCCAGAAGCCTGGCGAGCGCATCTTCTGCTGAATAATCTCCCCTGACACCTTTTGTACGCGATCCCCGCACTTCGCTTCCGGCAACGATGAGCGCGACGCCGGTTTGCCTGGTGTAAACGCTCAAGGCGTTCGCGAGATCGCCGGCCGGAATATCGAACGTCTCGGCACAGGCGCCCGATCCGATGCAGGCCGCGAACGCCGCAACCAGCACAAATTTGAGATATATCATTCTATTGCCCCCGCCTTTTTCGCACCGTTGATTTCAACCACCTGTCAAACTCCTGCCGTCAGCGCGAAATCACGATCTCATCGCCGCGATCGGATACACGAAGCCGCATGATGTCCTGCACCACATCGGTGAAAGCGGCCACATCATCGACCGGAAATGTGCCGACAATCGTAAGCCTCGCCGAGGCGCTGTCCGCGATTACGAGCTTTTTGCTGTTGTAGCGATTGAATTGCGCGGCCGCGTCGGCCAGCGTTGTGTATCTGAAGATCAGCACGCCGTTGCGCCAGCCAAGCTGGTTGGCCATATCCTGCGCGGTTCTTCGCGTTATCGAAATCCCGCCCGTCGTGGCGACGGCCACATCGCCCGGCATCAGAACCGCGGAATGCGCGCGCCCGGCATTCGCGGAATCAACGCGCGCGCGGCCTTCGACAAGCGTGACTTCAACCTTTCCGGAATCATCGCGAACGATGAATTTCGTTCCCAGATCGGTGATGTGCTGGTCGCCCGCGATTACGACAAACGGGTGCGCGCTATCGTGACGTATCTGGAAAAACGCTTCGCCGCGCACCAGTTCAATCGTTCGGCGATTTGCGTGTACCCTCGCATGCAGGACGGTGTCGGTATTCAGTTCGACATGCGAACCATCGCCCAGCGTTATGACTTCGCGGCCGCCGACTGGCGTTGCGTAGGTTTCCTCCAGAGAATTTTGATAGTAGGAAGCCGCCGCAAATCCCACC
Organism: Rhizomicrobium sp.; assembly: GCA_036510185.1. GTDB lineage: Bacteria > Pseudomonadota > Alphaproteobacteria > Micropepsales > Micropepsaceae > Rhizomicrobium. Next base: position 7,046 of record DATCEI010000298.1, read on the forward strand.
GCTGCAATAACAATGCACGCCCCCGCCGACCGGATCGCAATCGGCCACACGCCCTTTCGGTGCGCGGGCTGTTTTCCGGGTTCGGCGGAACGCAATGCCGCGAGCCGCTCCGTACGCACCAGCGCTGCTTTCAATCTCCAGAATGCCACGCGATGGGCAATCGTCTCATTCAGCCATGCGTCCAGTTTTGACTGTTCTTCCTGAGACCAATCCCAGAAATAACGGCGACGCAGCCATGCCGCGGCTTGCGCCTCGATGTTCATCGCGAGAGATATCTGCGTTTCGTCTTCATTCGCGTAACTCACGGTTTTCTCCTGATGTCCGCAGGATCACCGTAAAGAACATTTGCAAGAGCGCGAATGCCGTGATCGATTTGCATCGACACGGCCTGTTCGGTCACGCTCATGCGCACGGCGATTTGCCGTCCGGACAGGCCCTCGACCCGCCCCAGCACAATGGCCTCGCGGCAACGCGGCGGAAGCCGGTCCAGTGCTGCCTGCAGATGGCGCAACTCATCGCGCGCAATCACGCTCCGCTCCGGCCCTGGCGTATCCATGGCCACGTCGAGCGCATCCAGATCAGCCACCGCCTCGATCGGAACAATCTGTTCCTTGCGAACGCGATCGACGAGCAGGTTGCGCGCGACGCGGAAGACAAACGCCTTGGCGGACGCGGGAATTTCCTTCTGCGCGGCTTCGCACACGCGCGCATACACATCCTGTCTGAGATCGGCAATGTCGCTGCGGTTGCGCCAATTGTGTTCCAGAAACTGCATCAACGTCGCTTCCAGCGGCAACACTTCGCGGATGAACCAATCCTCCACCGGCGCAGCGACCGCGTCCG
>DATCEI010000299.1:0-2168 GCA_036510185.1 Rhizomicrobium sp.
AACTAAATTCAAGCCCTTGAGACGGCCAACGGGCCGGAATATGGTCCGCGCGCCGCAATGCTTCGGCGACAAAACGCAGCGATTCATCCGCCGCATGGCCGAACCAACGCCGTGAACAAAATCGACACCCATACGCCCGCACCGAACGATCCGCTTTCGGCAGCCCATGGTCTGTCCGAAGAACCGGTCATCGGGCACGCGCGCGAAAGCGACGGCAAACCGGGACGCCGCGCGGCCCTGATGCTGGGCGCGCTGGGCGTGGTGTTCGGCGATATCGGCACAAGCCCGATTTACGCCTTCCGCGAATCGGTTCTGGCGACGAGCCGCGCGCTGCCGCCCCACGCAGCCGTCATGGGCGCGCTGTCGCTGATCTTCTGGGCGCTCATCATTGTGGTGACGCTGAAATACGTCATCCTCATCATGCGCGCCGACAACAATGGCGAAGGCGGCACGTTGGCGCTGGCCACACTCGCACATCGTTCGCCCGGATTGGGCGCGCGCTACAAAACAGCGATCGGCACGGCGGCGATCATCGGCCTCGCGTTGTTCTATGGCGACGGCATGCTGACGCCCGCGATTTCCGTTCTCTCCGCCGTGGAAGGTTTGAGTGTCGGGCGTCACGCGCTTGAACCGCTGGTGATCCCGATCACGCTTGTCATTCTCGTCGGCCTGTTTCTGATCCAGAGCCGCGGCACGGCGAGAATCGGCCGGTTGTTCGGCCCGGTGATGGCGATCTGGTTTTTGACGCTGGGCATTCTGGGTTTTGCGGCGATCATCAAGCAGCCGTTCATCCTCGTTGCGATCAATCCGCTTTACGGATTGGCGCTGTTCATTCACGCGCCGTGGACGGCGTTCGTGGCGCTCGGTTCCGTCGTGCTGGCGGTGACGGGTTGTGAAGCGCTTTACGCCGATATGGGCCATTTCGGACGCAAGCCCATTCAGGCCGCGTGGCTGTTCATCGCGCTGCCTGCTTTGGTGCTGGATTATTTCGGACAGGGTGCGGTGCTTCTCACCCATCCGCAGATGGTGAGCATCGCCTTTTATTCCATCGCGCCGGCGTGGGCGCATTTCCCGCTCGTGGTGCTGGCGGCATGCGCGACGGTGATTGCTTCGCAGGCCGTGATCTCCGGTGTGTTCTCCATCACGCAACAGGCGGTGCAACTGGGCCTGCTGCCGCGCATGGAAGTGCGCCACACCTCCGCCACGGATTACGGGCAGATCTATGTGCCGGGCGTGAACACGGTGCTGTTGATCGGTGTGGTGCTGATCGTGCTGATCTTCAAAAGTTCGGCGGCGCTGGCGTCGGCTTATGGCATCGCGGTGTCGGGCGTCATGCTGATCGACACGTTCAATGCGTCCGTCGTCGCCGCCCGGCAATGGAAATGGGGCGTGCCGCGCGCCAGCATGGTTTTCGGCGCGCTGGCGTTGATCGATCTCGCATTCCTTTCCGCCAACAGTCTGAAGATCGTGGAAGGCGGCTGGCTGCCGCTGGCCATCGCGGCTTTCGTATTCTTCGCGATGGAAACCTGGCGGCACGGGCGGCGCATTCACGTTGAGCATATCCGCAACGAATCCATGCCCCTGCCGCTGTTCATGGACCGCGCCGACAAGACGCCGATGCGCGTTGCGGGCACCGCCGTATTCCTTTCCGCGCGCAACGATTCCGTGCCGACCGCGCTGCTGCACAATCTTAAGCACAATCGCGTGCTGCATGAGCGCGTGGTGCTGGTGCATGTCGAGGTCCAGGACACGCCTGTCGTGCAGCCCGAGAAGCGCCTGGAAGTCACCAAGCTCGGCAAAGGGTTTTACGCGGTTCAGATTCATCACGGTTTCTTCGAAATGCCCGACGTGCCCAAATCGCTCGAAGGCGCGCGGCGCTTCGGTCTGGTCATCGACGTCGAGACGACGACATTCTTTATCGGTCACGAAACGCTTGTGCCGGCGGAGCATCCCGCTCTCGGACGCTGGCGCACATGGCTTTACATCAAGCTTGCCGCCAACGCGCTGTCGCCCGCGCGGTTCTATCACCTGCCGCCCAACCGCGTGGTTGAGCTCGGCATGCAGGTCTCGATCTAACGATCGGTCTTCGCCGCGGTGGCGCGCTCGTCGCCCGCCATGCGGACTTTCTCGCGCTTCATCGAGCGCTTCTCCAGCCGCTTCCTCAGCGT
>DATCEI010000300.1:0-7036 GCA_036510185.1 Rhizomicrobium sp.
CCGCGGTCAGCGTGCGGTAGGTGTCTTCCGAGAAATCCTCATGGCCCGGCGTGTCGAGCAGGTTGAAGATCGCGCCCGCATATTCGAACGTCATCACGGCCGAGGTGACGGAAATGCCGCGTTCCTGCTCGATCTTCATCCAGTCCGAGCGGGCACGGCGTGCGGCACCACGCGCTTTCACCAGCCCCGCCGTATGGATCGCGCCGCCCAGCAACAGCAGATGCTCGGTCAGCGTCGTCTTGCCCGCGTCGGGATGCGAGATGATCGCAAACGTGCGCCTGCGGGCGGCTTCGGTGGCTTGTGTTTCACTCATGGCGTGGCGTTAGCAGCCTGTCACATCCATGTAAACGGGCGGAAGCGCGGCGCCACGGCATAGCTCAATTGCACGGCGACGATGAAGCCAATGCTCCAATAGACCGAGAACACGCACAGCGCCGCGCCGAATGTGTAGAGCGCCTGCGCGATGACGATGCGGCGGAAGATGATGCGGTTGACGTTGGAGGGCAGATCCTCCTTCATCAATTTGTGCCGCCGCGCCAATTGCCAGCTTCCGTACAGCAGCAGCCCCAGCATCTGGATGTTGAACAGATAGACCAGCAGCGGAATGCGGAAGGTGATGAACTCCGACAGGAACGCGGTAGAAAACGGCGTGAGCGAAACCGCGGCGAGGAAGCCTATGTGAAGCCACGCAAAGTCTCGGTCGGTGCGCGCCAGAAGATTGAGTTGCGCCTGCTGGCCGATCCAGAAAATGCCCAGCGTCATAAAGCTCATCAGATAGGTGAGCAGCTTCGGGCTGTACGCCAGAACGAGATGCCAGAGATCGGTCTCGCCATGGATGTTGGCCGCAGCAGCCGCAGGCACGCGCAGATCGAGAACGAGCAGCGTCATCGACACCGCGAACACGCCATCGGACAGCGCTTCGAGGCGCGCGAGGTTTTTGCCGGCAATGGCGTTGTAGGAAATTGTCATGCGTTATTTATAACCGCGATTCGCCTGAACTGCCGTATCGCAATCGGCGTGTATGAGGCGTGTGTTTTCGGGTGTTGAAACACATCTATCTACCTCTTCCGTCATTGTCCGGTCCTGAGCTTTTGCGAAGGATCCGGGCAATCCAATTTCCTTTTCCGAAAAAACAAAATGGATCACCCGGACGAGCCGGGTGATGACGGAATTTGGGTTAGTAAATTCAAAACAAACCAGCGCTAAACTATGGGTTCGTCCACGAAGGCGCGGCCTTGGCGGTCTTCGATTTCCACGATCCAGAGGTCGGAATCGAATTTGATCTGTTTCTCGAAATATTTCGCGGATGCTTCGTCGCTCACGGCATCGCCGAGCACCTTCATCCAGACGAGATCGCCCTCGCCCCGGCGGGCTTGTGAGAGGATCATCGAAGTACCGTCCAGCTTCGCGATTTTGAGGAACACCGCGCCTGCCTCTTCGGAGCCTTTGCGCGCGACATAGGCCTGCGCGCCCGCGACTTCCGCACGGCGGATCAGGGCGCGGACGAAGATGCCGGCTTTGAGGCGGGGCGTCACGAAGTGCTGCCCCCCTCCACCGCTACGCGGTCCCGTCGATACACTGGCGCTACCGACCCCGTAAACGGGGGAGGAAAGAAGTTATGCGGCGCCACGTAATTCTTCGGATGGTTGAGCAGCTTCAGCGGGTGCGGGTTCTGCAATGCGATCACCATTGGCCGACACCGCCGCAAACGGCAGCAGCACGCGCACGATGGTGCCTTCGCCGAGCGTGGATTCGATCACGGCGTCGCCGCCATGTTTCTGTGCCAGCGCGCGCACGAGGGCGAGGCCCAGCCCCGTGCCTTCCTGCGAGCGCACATGCTCGCCCTCCACCTGCTCGAAAGGCTGGCCGAGGCGCGCGAGATCGGCGGCGCTGATGCCCACACCGGAATCGGCAATCGCGATCTCGATGCCGCGCGTGGCGCGCACGGCACTGATGCGCACTTCGCCGCCGCGCGGGGTGAATTTGATGCCGTTGGTCAACAGATTGATGAGGATCTGCTTCACCGCGCGGCGATCCGCGAAGATGGTGGACGCACTTTGCGCCACGGCGGCTTTCAGGATCACGCCCTTGCGGTCGGCGGGCAGTTTCACGAAACGCACCGCGCTTTTCGCCACATCGGCGAAATCGAACAATTCTTCGGAGAGATCGAATTTGCCCGCCTCGATCTTCGACATGTCGAGCACGCCGTTGATGAGTTCCAGCAGATGGCTGCCGGATTCGTTGATCAGCCGCGTATATTCGAGATAACGCGGCGAACCCAGCGCGCCGAACATTTCGCGCGTCATCACTTCGGAGAAACCGATAATGGCGTTGAGCGGCGTGCGCAATTCGTGGCTCATATTGGCCAGGAATTTCGATTTGGCGCGGCTGGCGGCTTCGGCCAGATCGCGGGCCTCGATCAGCGCGCGCTCGTGATGCTTACGCTGGGAAATGTCGCGCGTGACGACAACGAGATCGGCGCGCTCGCCATGCGTGGGTACGGATGGCCGGCAGCGCATTTCGGTCCAGACATAGGAACCGTCGCGGCGCTTCAGCCGCACTTCGGCGTTGGAGGGGCGGCCGTAATAGCTGGCCTCGGTCAGCGCACCCTGGAGGATTTTCAGATCGTCCAGATGGACCAGCGAGGTGGGGGCCACGCCCTCCAGATCCTGCGACCGTTCGCCCAGCAGGCTTTGGGCGGCGGGGCTGGCGAACAGGATGCGCCCGTCCGTGCCGTGGCGCGTGATGAGGTCCATCGCGTTGTCGGCGAGGAAACGGTACATGGCCGCACTGTCGGTCGCGGCCTGGTCGGCGGCGCGCTGGCGGTCCTGCGCGGCCACGGCCACGAAAGCCGCCTGCACCACGGCGGCCAGCACAGAGGCCGCATAAATCTCCCAGCCCGGAAAGGGCAGCCGCGAATGGGGCAGAAGGCCTGCGGCCTGCACCGCCGTCACGGCCAGAAGCACCGCCCCCGTCGCCATCCCGGCCCGGAGCACGGCAGGCCTGCCGCCGGACAGGGCAGCCTCGGCGGGCACCAGCACAAACCAGACGGTCAGTGGCGACAGCAACCCACCCGTTAAGGTTGCAAGATAGCCGATCAGCGCCGCAAAGAGAGCAAGGGCAGACAATTCCAGTGCCGCGAGGCTCGCATCCGTATAGGCGAGCGCTGCAAGCCCTGCGGGCGCCACAAGCCCCGCCATCGCAACGGCCTCCCACGCATCGGGGCGATGCACCAGCGCGAGAAAGCCCAGCGCCAGCAACGCGCCCAATCCCGCTTTCGCCAATTGCAGAAATGCGAATCGGCGCCGCTGGACAGTCACGTCCGTATTCTGCGGTTCAACGATGCCGACAAAACCCGCCATTACGCTTTGTTCCGATGGTTATTATGCTTTCACATCCTCAATCGTCAGGCTTAACGAACATTGAACAACACGCGAATTCATTCGCTTTGTCACAACAATCTGGTCACGCATCGATTCATGTTTTGGTAACCCTGCTTAATCGTGCGCGCATTTCGGGACACATAGTGCAACGATTCTGCAAGGGACCGCGCGCGAGAATTGCGCCGGGTGCTGGAAATGGCTGGGCCGTGAATTTGGTGAACAATTCACTCGCACAAACGCATGCGGACATCGACTTCGATGCGAGCAGAGCCGTGTTCGAAGCGCTCGATTCACTGCGCGTGGCCATCACCGTGTTCGATCCGCAAGAGCGGCTGGTCTTCGCAAACCGGCATTTTAATTACCTTTTCGCGTCGATGCCGGATCGCGATTCGCTGGTGGGAATCACTTACGAGCAACTGATTCGCCGCGAGATGGCGGGCCATGAAATCGCCGCCACCGAAATGTTCGACGCCGATGCGTTCATCGCGCGCAGGCGCGCGCAGTTCCGTCCCGGTGAATATCAGCCGCTCGACATTCGCCTCGCCGATGGACGCATCGTGGAGATCAAGGCGCGGCGCACGCCGAAAGGCGGCTGGATTTCCTTGCTGGGCGATGTGACCGCCGCGCGCAACACAATGGCGCGGCTGGAAGATGCGATCGAATTGTCGGCGGATGCGTTCGCGTTTTTCGACCGCCACGATCGCCTCGCCGTGTGCAACGAAATGTATGCGGCTTTGCACGGCGCATCCTCGCCGGAAGAAATGAAGGGCCGCGAATTCCGCGACATCGTTGTGGCGTCCGCACAGCGTGGCCTCTTCGCCATCGAAGGCGAGATGGACGCATGGGTCGAGCGCAGGCTTCAGGCCCATGGCTCGCCCGCAGGCGCGCTGACCGTGATCGCGTCCAACGGCACGGCCTATCTGGTGCGCGACCGGGCCACCAGCGATGGCGGCCGCACGACCATCTTTACCGATGTCACCGACAGCCGCCGCACCGAACTGGCGCTGTCCGAACAGACCCGCGCGCTGGAACGCGCCCGCCGGGCGCTGGCCAAAACCACGGCGGAGGCGCAGCGCCAGACGAGTTACCTCGCCGACCTCACGCGCAGGCTGGATGCCGCGGAGGCCGCAGCCGCCCCCGCCAAGACCACGCTGCTGCGCACAATGAGCCATGAGCTGAAAACGCCGCTCAACGCCATTATCGGTTTTGCCGATCTGCTGCGCTCCACGCCCGACCGTTTCGGGCCGGAACAGATCGAAGAATATTCGGGGCTTATCCACGCTGCCGGGCACAATCTGCTGCGGCTGATCAACCAGATACTCGATCTGACGAAAATCGCGGCGGGGCGTTTCGAGCTGAAACACGAAAAGCTCGATGCGGGCGCGCTGCTGTGGAATGCGAAGGACATTTTCGCGGGCAAAGCGGCAGCGAAGACCGTGAGCATCGAGGCCGATGATTGCGGCAGCGTACACGTCCATGTCGATGAAAACGCGCTGACGACGATGATCCACAATCTGGTGGAGAATGCGGTGAACTTCACGCATACGGGTGGCTCGGTGCGGCTGTCCGTGAATGGCAATGGCACGCGCGTGCGGTTGACGGTGTCTGACAATGGCCCCGGCGTTGCGCCCGAACACATGGCGCGCATTCTGGAGCCGTTTGAACAGGCCGGCCGCAGCACCAGCGATCACGCGCATGGCGCGGGGCTTGGATTGACCATCGTGAAAGCGCTCGCCGAATTGCACGGCGGCACACTGATCCTCGAAAGCGAAGTCGGCAAAGGCTTCACCGCGACAATCGATTTGCCGGCGGCAAAATAAAAACCGTCATGGCCGGGCTTGACCCGGCCACCTATCGCGCTCGCGTCGGCAAACGCAAATGACTCTCTTCAACGCATGGACATACATTGGATGGATGGCCGGACTAAATCCGGCCATGACGGATATAGTTTAATATCAACCTTTATCGCCAGACTTCTCGATTTTCATCAAGCGCGCATCGAACGCTTTGAGAATTTTCAGGATCAGGCTGCCGCAGCACCACAACATTATAAAAGCGGCAGAGCCATATAGTTCTGCGTAGTTAAGCTCACCGTGCTGAAACTTCGCTATATAAAAGAACACAATTCCTTGCGCCCCAACGGCCAGCGAAAGATATAACAGGAACGTCAAACTACGAATGGTGTTTTGCATGGTTGCCGCTCGTTTATCCGGCGTCAGCTTTGCAGAAGGGCGTTAAAAATGCGCGGCGCGGTTGCAGCTGCGCCCGCGTTTCTTACCGCGCAAAGTTCCACTCCATACAATTTTAGCCAAACACCCCGCTAATTTGATTCGAGCACGAACCGAATTCGCATTGAATCGTTGTCGCAATTAACGCGAAGGCGGCGAATTAACCGAACTGTTTCGAAGTTTAACGGTCGGTTTCACCGGGCCGCAAAGCCCGGCGCCTAATGTCCTCGCGTCGGACACGAGGAGCGGACCATGATCCTGCGGGCAGCGTTTTTCATCGTACTGGTTTCGCTGATGATGCCGCGCGAGCCGGATCTGGGCTTCGGCCATCCCGGCGCGAACGCGAAAGCCGACGGCTTCGGCGCCATGTTCCACTCCATCGTGCTGCGCAACGCCGTGCAGGTGAAAGCCGATATCCGCGAGGCGCAACTGGCCCGCGCCCACAAGCTTCTCGCCTCGCGCGATTGACAGCGCGCGAAAGTTCCGCGCCCAATCGGGGGCATGTTCGAACCGGAAAATCATCGCGTCCTGCCCTTGCGCGGCTTTGCCGAATTGCGTGTGGGCGAAATCTTCAATGCGCCGTCGCGCACGATGACGCACGCCAATTTCGCGGCCTTCCAGACCGTGAGCCTCGACAATCACCCGATTCATTACGATGACGAATATTGCAAGCGGCTGGGATATCCCTCCCCGCTCGCCCACGGGCTTCAGGTGCTGGCGTTCACGGCAGCGGGCGCGGGACTGTTCCCGCATGTGGTGGGCGAAAGCCTGATCGGTTTCATCGAGGTCCATGCGAAATTCCTCAAGGGCGTTTTCGCGGGCGACACGCTTTATCCCGCGCTGGAAATCACCGAACTCGTAAAGCAGAAGACAACCGGCATCGTCGTCATGCGCGCGACCGTGCACAACCAGAAACGCGAACTGGTGCTGGACGGGGTGCATAAGTATTTGCTGAGGCTTTAACTCGGTTGTCATCCCCGGCTGAGCGTTGCGCAGGCAACGCGAAGGGAAGGGGACCCAGGTTGTGAAGGCCACACCGTCTCGTCGGCACCACCTGGGTCCCCTTCCCTCGTGCTCGCGTGGAACGCTCGCACTCGCCGGGTATGACAATATTATCATGATTTTTCCTCCGCTCTCCAATTCCGCACCATCGCGCGCTGCGGCCCTGTCACACGCAAGCCGTAATGCAGCGCGAGGCGATCGAGCGCGATTTGCAGCACGACTTTCGCGGAGCGTTGCGGCCAGCCTTTTGCGCGCTCGGCCATTTCCAGTCCCACAAGATGACAACAGACATCGAACAGCAGATCGGAAAGCCCCGGCCCCACAGCACTCATCGCCTGCGCGAAACGCTGCTTGGCTGCGAGCGTGGTTTCGGCGAGCGGGGCGGTTGCTTTCGCAGCCCGCCTGCCGCCCACCAGCGGCGCA
>DATCEI010000301.1:0-4179 GCA_036510185.1 Rhizomicrobium sp.
GCGGCCGGGGCCGAAGCCGCAGGCGCTGCGCCCGAATCCTGCGCAATAGCGGGTATGGCAAAAGCTCCGAGGGCGAGCGCAGCCGTGCTCGCGAGAGCCAACGTCTTGAATTTCATGGGTGTTTCTCCTGGGTCTGATCGATGTGTGCGTGGAAAAGCGGACGCGGCATTCGTCGCGACCATTTCCCAACGCTTATGTGGTTCCAAAGTTCCAGAGACTGTGCCGAATTGCAACGGCAGGGACGTGCGGGCATAACGCCCATCTCACCCAGCGGAAAGTCTGCCCATGTCCGATGTCTTCGATGCCGTGATCATTGGCGGCGGTCCCGGCGGCTACAATGCGGCGATCCGGTTGGGGCAATTGGGCCTGAAATCGGCCTGCGTGGATTCGCGCGGCACCTTCGGCGGCACCTGTCTAAATATCGGCTGCATTCCCTCCAAGGCGCTGCTGCACGCAAGCGAATTGTTCGACGAGGCGAGAACCGGCTTCGCCAAGCTCGGCATCAAGGCAGACGTGTCGCTCGACCTGCCCGCGATGATGGCGCACAAAACCAAAGTGGTGGGCGAACTCACGCGCGGCGTGGAATTCCTGCTCAAGAAAAACAAATCCGAAGCGATTGTGGGCACAGCCACGATCAGCGCGCCCGGCCGCGTGGAGGTGAAGGGCAAGGATGGAGCTGTTCGCACGCTTGAGACAAAACACATAATCATCGCCACCGGCTCGGATGTTGCGCCGCTGCCCGGCGTGACGATTGACGAGCAGCGCATTGTTTCCTCCACCGGCGCGCTGGCGCTGACGAGCGTGCCGAAGCGGATGCTGGTGGTCGGCGGCGGTTATATCGGGCTTGAGCTTGGCTCGGTGTGGCGCAGGCTTGGCAGCGAAGTAACCGTAGTGGAATTTCTCGACCGCATCACGCCGGGCCTCGATGGCGAGATCGGCAAGCAATTCCAGCGCATCCTGCAAAAGCAGGGCATGAAGTTTCAGCTTTCGACCAAAGTGGTGGGCATTGAGAAAACCGGCGAGGCCTTGCGCGTGACCGTTGAACCCGCGGCAGGCGGCGCGCAAAGCGTGATCGAAACCGACGTGATGCTGGTGTCCATCGGGCGCCGTCCGTACACGGACAATCTGGGTCTTGCCAAAATCGGCGTGGCGCTGGATTCGCGCGGGCGTGTCGTCACCGATGCGCATTTCAAAACCAGTGTCGCGGGCGTGTGGGCCATCGGCGATTGCCGCGAAGGACCGATGCTGGCGCACAAGGCCGAAGACGAAGCGGTTGCGGTAGCCGAGAACATCGCGGGCCGCGCGGGCCATGTGAATTACGATGCGATTCCGGCGGTGGTTTACACCGCGCCGGAAGTCGCCAGCGTCGGCAAGACCGAGGAAGAACTGAAAGCGGCAGGCGTCAATTACAAAATCGGAAAATTTCCGTTCACCGCCAATGCGCGCGCCAAGACGATTGCGGCGACGGAAGGTTTCGTCAAGGTTCTGGCCGACGCCAAGACCGACCGCGTATTGGGCGTTCACATATTGGGCGCGGAAGCCGGCAATCTGATCGCCGAAGCGGCCCTCGCTATCGAATTCGGCGCGTCGTCGGAAGACATCGCACGCACAAGCCACGCGCATCCCACGCTGACCGAGGCTGTGCGTCAGGCGGCGATGGCCGTGGAAGGCTGGACGATGCAGATGTGAGTTACGCTGCGCGTGTCTTCACATGCTCGGGCCGGAAACCCATACCGATGAGGCGCGCGGGGATGCGTTGCAGAAACGTCCAGCGCTGCATGAGTTTCACAATAGCGGGCACGTTCGGCGTCGTGTCGCGCTTCAGCACCGGATCGATGACATTGTTCTGCGCTATCACCTGAAAAGCCTGCGTCGCCCAGGTTGGAAATTGCCGCCGCTTCTGCACGCGCTTCAGATCGGCGAATGAAACCGAACCGCCGCGCAATTTCTCCGCCAGGATATTCGCCGTCGCGACCGCATCCTGAATCGCCAGATTGATGCCGATGCCGCCGATGGGCGACATGGCGTGCGCCGCATCGCCGATGAACAGCAGGCCCGGCAGCGACCATTCCTCCAGACGGTCCACCGCGACTGTGAGAAGCCTCACATCATCCCAGTCTTTTATCTCGTTCGCGTTGCCGCGTTTGGCCATGAGCGCGACATCGGCGCGAAAGGCATCGAGGCCTTCGCGCTTCACCTTTTCAAATCCGTCTTTCGGAATGAGATAGGCGCATTGCCAATAATCGCCGCGATAGAGCATGACCAGCGCGCGTCCGGCTTCGATACGCCCGAACACGGCGTTGCTGTCGCCTTCATGCCAGTCAAGCCTGAACCACAGCACATCCATCGGTGCGCCGAGATTCTTCACCTTCAATCCCGCTTCATCGCGCAATTGCGAGTGGCGGCCTTCGGCGCAGATGACGAGATCGGCCTTGATCGCACTTGCCACGCCCGCACTTTCGATTTCAACGCCCGTGATCTTCTCGCCTTCGCGCAACAGATGCGTGGCTTTGGCCTCCATCATCAGATGGAAACCGGGCAGGGCGCGCGCTTTCTCAGCCATGAAATTCAGAAATTCATATTGCGGCATGAAGGCGATGAATTTGCAGCGCGTGGCCAGATGCGTGAAATCGGCCAGGCGAATGCGCGTCGAACCGATCTCGCCTTCGGCATAACGCACTTCTTCGTGCGGGCGTTTGAGGAAATCCTCCAGCAGCCCCAACTCCGCCATCACTTCCATCGTCGAGGGATGAATCGTGTCGCCGCGGAAATCGCGCAGGAAATCCTTGTGCTTTTCGAGAACGATTACTTCCACGCCGGATCGCGCCAGCAGATAACCCGCCATCATGCCCGCGGGTCCGCCGCCGGCGATGAGACAGGTCGTGGAGGTTTCAGTCATCGGTGATGCGTCGTTCGAACCATTTGTAATGCCGCGCGGCATAGGCAAGCACGGCGACAACCACAATCGCGCTGGCGCCGATCAGTATCTTGATAAGCCTGTCGCCGCCGGACAGTTCGGCTATCTTCACGCCCAGCACGCCCGGCACCAGCATCGCGGGCGCCCAGATGATGGCGGAGGCGATGTTCGCCGCCCAAAACTGCATACCGGGCAGGCGCGTGATGCCCGCGATCAGCGGAATGACCGCCCGCATCGGCCCGAAGAATCGGCCCACGAACACGCTGGCCGCGCCATAGCGCAGAAAGAATTTGCGCCCGCGCTCGATCAGCTCCGGATTGCGGCTCAGCGGCCACATGGCTGTGAGGTGTCCGCCATACCGGCGGCCCAGCCACCACGAGATCGCATCGCCCACAACCGCGCCCAGCACCGCGCCCGCCACCAGCGGCGTGAAGGGGATGGTGCCGTCGGGCACCAGAAACCCCGCCGCGATCATGATGGTGGTGCCCGGAAACAGGAAGCTCACGAACACAAAGGATTCGCCGAACGAAGTGATGAAGATAACCGGAAACACCCATTCCGAATGCGCGCCGATGAACGCGACAACGCTCTGGATGAAGTCCGACATGAACGGCCTCGAAATTGGATCGCGGCCGACAGGCGCCCCGCCTTTGGACCCGCACGAATCCGGGCAGTTCTATGGGGCGAACATTACCAAAAGGCAAGCAAACCAGAGGATTAACAAAAAGGCGCGGGCCGCCTTTGACGTTTTGGCGCGAGCCCCTATATTTGGAATCGCAACCATATTCGAAAGGAGGTGATCCAGTGTCTCATTGTCATTACCTGCGGCCGCCGAGTGCCGTGACCTGGATTCTCGTTTCTCACGGGGGTTCGGCGCGCGCGTGAAGCGTAGCGCTTGCGGCGTAAGCAGCCGTAGTCTGACAATGGAGGGGTCGTGCGTATCGCACGGCCCCTCTTTTGTTTTAGGCCAGCCGCGCGACCACGCCTTCAAGCGCCCCAACCATGCGCTGCCAGCCATAATTCGCGCCCTGATAGAAGGGTTCGTCTTCGGCGCGGAAGCCCGATTGCTCCATGCGCAGATGCGTGCCGGTTGCTGTGGGCGTCAGCGTCCAGGTGACGATGGTGCGCAAGCCATCCTTCGCTTTGTCGCCGCTTGAATTCCAGCGGTAGGAAAGTTTTTTGTTGGGTTCGACCGCCAGCACTTCGCAATCCGTCACGCCGTTCCATTGCGGCATGGGCGTGGAGCGGAAATTGAATTTGCG
>DATCEI010000302.1:0-3232 GCA_036510185.1 Rhizomicrobium sp.
CAGATCGTCAAACGTGCCGATTACAAGAGCGCCGCCGACACGTTCATGGAAAAAGACATGACCGCGCCGGACCGCGAACAGCTCACCGCGCTGGTGCAATCGGCTTACGATTCCGCGACCGCGGCGATGGCCGTTGCGCGCAAGATGCCGAAGCAGACAATCGTCGATACGCTGAATGCGAGTCCGCAATTCTCCGACGATGCGAAGAAGAAAGGCCTCGTCGATACGCTTGGCTATGATGACGATGCGGGCAGCGCGGCGCTGGCGCGTGCGGGCAAGGACGCTAAATTCACGCAATTGCTGAATTATCTGCGCGCCAAGGAACGCACGGCCCGGCCTGCATCGGGTCCGCGCATCGTGCTGATTGAGGCGGCTGGCGAAATCGTGGACGGCAAATCGCATGGCCCCGGCATTTTCGGTGGCGACAACGTCATCGCCAGTGATGATCTTTCGGAAGCCGTGCGCGCCGCCGTGCGCGATCCGGATGTGAAAGCCATCGTGTTGCGCGTGGATTCGCCGGGGGGATCGGTTTCGGCGTCCGACCAGATTCTGGAATCGCTGCGCCGGGCGCAGGCGCGCGGCAAACCTGTCGTGGTCAGCATGGCCGGGCTTGCAGCCTCGGGCGGCTATTACATCTCGTGCAAGGCCGACCGCATCGTGGCCGAGCCAGGCACTATCACAGGCTCCATCGGCGTGCTGACCGGCAAGGTCGCCATCGGCAAAACGCTGGGACTTGCGGGCGTTAGCGTCGGTGAAGTGGCGCAGGGCGACAACGCGCTGTTCGATTCCAGCATGCAGCCCTTCACACAAAAACAGCTCGACAATCTGAACGCGCAGGTGGACGCGACCTACAACGACTTCATGCGCAAGGTTTCCGTCGGCCGCAAAATGCCGTTCGAGAAGGTGCAGGAGATCGCCAAGGGCCGGGTGTGGAGCGGCGCGGACGCGAAGGATCGCGGCCTCGTGGATGAGCTTGGCGGGCTGTGGCAGGCGACGGACGACGCGAAGGCGTTGGCGCATCTGCCCAAGGACCAACAAGTCGTTTTCCGGCGCTTCCCCGGCCGCAAGGGTATTTTCGAGACCATGAACGAGATGTTCGGCAGTTCGGCCGTGGGCTTCAAGGCTATGGAGGGCCTGATCGAAATCGCCAATCTGCCGCCCATCCGGGCCGTGGTGACGGCGATGCAGACCGCTCCGCAGGGCAGCGTGGAATTGCGGGCGCCGAACCTACCGCAGGAATAGGCCGGACACGCGACAACGCTCACGGTTTCGTGATATTCACGGAATCGTGATCGTTCCACCGGAGTCTCGTGCAAACCGGGACTGACACGCGCGTCCAGGAACTGGTGCAGGCGGCGCAAGGCTCCATGCGGGCAGGGCGTCTGGATGAGGCCGCGCGCATCTGGGATCGCGTGCTGGCACTAGCCCCCGGCCATCCGCAGGCGCTGCTCCATTCCGGCCAATACGCCCTCATGCGCAAAGATTTGGGTCAAGCGCGGCTGCTGCTAGACCGCGCCGCCAAGGCGGACCCGCACAATCCCGTCATCGCGCTGAACCAGTCATTCCTTTGCCGCACGGCGGGCGATGCACAAGGCGAGGTGGCGGCGCTGGAACGGTCGCTTGCCGCCGATCCGTATTTCTATCCGGCGCTGCTCGCGAAAGGCGCGTGGCTCGAACGCATGGGCCGCAAGCGGCTGGCGGCGCGCACCTATCGCGACGCGCTTTCCATCCTGCCCAACGAAACACCGCGCGAAATGGCGGCGCAGATCGCGCATGCTCGCGAACTCGTTCGTGCGAATGCGGCGGAGTTGAACGCGCAGATCGCGGCACAGCTAGGCGAAATCCGCGCGCATCACAAAGGCGAGGCCTTCACGCGTTTCGACGAGTGCAAAGACGCGATGGTGGAAGGCAAGAAGATTTATACGCCGCAACCCACCATGCTGCATTTCCCGCGCCTTCCTGCGATTCAGTTCTACGACAACACGGAATTTCCATGGCTCGCCGAGGTGGAAGCTGCGACCGATAAAATCCGCGAAGAACTTGTCGCATTGATGCGCGAAGACGGCGCGCAGTTCGCGCCCTATGTGGCCCACCCCGACGGCGTGCCGATCAATCAATGGGCGGAATTGAATCATTCGCCGCGCTGGAACGCCTATTTCCTATGGCAGGACGGCAAGCAGCTTGACGATCATTGCGCGCGTTGTCCGCAAACGGCGGCTGTTGTTGAAGCGGTGCCGTTGGCGAACGTGCCGGGCTTCGCGCCTGCCGTGTTTTTCTCCACGCTCGAACCGCATACACGCATTCCGCCGCATACGGGCGTTACCAACACGCGACTAATCGTGCATGTGCCCCTGATCGTGCCGGAAAAATGCGGTTTCCGCGTCGGCAATGAAACGCGCGAGTGGCGTCCCGGTCAGGCGTTTATTTTCGACGATACGATGGAACACGAAGCGTGGAACGAAAGCGATGCGCTTCGCGTGATACTGATCTTCGACATCTGGAATCCGTATCTCACGCAAGCCGAGCGCGAACTTGTATGTGCGCTGCTAAACGGCGTGCGCGATTATTACGACGAAGAAGACGTTTAATCCGGCGGATATCCAAACTTCTCGACCCAAGGCTGAAGGATCGGCAGAACGGGCGCGAGCTGTTCGCGATAATTGCGCCATTGCCCGATGCCGTCGCGATTGAGACCCTTCATCACCTGAAGCGCGCTTGGCGTGGCGATAGGCCGGATCGTGGCGTGCTGCGCGAAATCGTGCATTTTGTCGTTCCACTCGACGCCGATGAATTCACAGACCTTGCGCGCCTCGCCCTCGAAATCCTCGACGAGTTTTTCGTTGCGCAATTCGTGCCAGTCCAGTCCCAGCCTCATGCGATAGATCGCCGACAGCCGCATGACGGCATAATAATAACGCGCCGTGCGTTGCAGATCGAGGAATTCGTACATCGACGGATTGATCGTGAAGAGGCGGCGATAGCAGCTCAACACCACATCGCGCGGATCGCGGATCGCGAAAATAATTTTCGCATTGGGGAAGAGCTTCGAAACCAGCGCAAGCTTCGTGGACATCAGCGGATGTTTGTCGACAAAGATTTTGCCTTGTACGTCCGCGCCGAATTCCCGCACATGCGCCCAATAGCGCGCCCGGGCGCGGAGGAGATCGTCGCCTTGCAGATTGGCGAGTGCGGAAAGCCCGCGCAGATCGGCGAAATAGTCGCGCGTGGCGTC
>DATCEI010000303.1:0-23814 GCA_036510185.1 Rhizomicrobium sp.
GGTACCCGGCGCCTCCACCAAATGCCCGCCGGCGACGGCGGTCATCTGTGGGGGCGAAACAGGATCGACGGACGTGTAAAGGCATTCCTTTCTCTCGGTATGGTATCCGCCGTTATCGGGCTAATCGTACAGGTGCCAACGACAACGAAATGGCCCTCGCTGCCTAACCAAGGTTAGACAAGCGCGGTTCGGGGGAGCACCGGGCAACAGAAGCTCCCTCACTTATCCTTCCACAATTGCGTGCCGCCGCGATCTGCCGAGATACGCGACCACCGCGCCCAGAATGCACATCGCACCGCCGAATGAAATTGCCACGCTGACGCCGAGCCTGCTCGCGATCCAGCCGAGCAGCAACGATCCCCACGGCATCATGCCGATGAACGCCATCGTGTAGAACGCCAGCACGCGCCCGCGCATATGATCGGCGGAAACGGTTTGCAGGATCGTGTTGGTCGAACCGCCCATCAGCATCAGGCTAAACGCGCAAGGCAATGTCAGCAGCATCGAGAGCGGCAGCCAATGCGAATGCGAGAACAGGATCAGTGAAACGCCGAAGGATGCCGCCGCCAGAATTGGCGTGAGTGTCAGGTGCCGTTCGTGAATCCGTGCGAGCGCATAGGCCCCGATCAACGCGCCGACGCCGACCGAACCCATCAGCAGGCCGAGGCCGCGTGAACCCTGATGCAGCACGTCACGCGCGACGGCGGGCATTAGCGGAATATAGGCCGCACCGAAGCACGATGAAACCGCCACCAGCATCAGCGCGACGCGAATCTGCCGCGTGTGCCATGCGTATGCAGCGCCAGTGGCAAGCTCGCGCAACGGATGCTTGGCGGGATGTTTCTCGCGCGGGGTTAGCCGCATCATGATAAGACTCGCAAGTACCGCCGCGTAAGACAAGGCATTGAGCGCGAAGCATATACCCTCGCCTGCCAGCGCAATCAGCAAGCCCGCCATTGTCGGCCCCGCGATGCGCGCGAGATTGAACATCACCGAATTGAGCGCGATGGCATTGCGCAAATCCTCGCGGCCCACCATTTCGAAGGTAAGCGCCTGCCGCGTCGGCACATCGAAGGCGTTGATGAGGCCCATGGAGGCCGCGAGCGCCACGATCTCCCAAACATGTATGACACCGGCAAGCGTCAGCCCCGCGAGAACCGCCGCCTGCAACATGGAAAGGCTTTGCGTGACAATCAGCATTTGTCGTTTGTTCACGCGGTCGGCAATCGTGCCGCCGAAGGCCGTGATGAAGAACACCGGCACCTGTCCCGCAAACGATGTGAGGCCCAGCAGCAAAGGCGAATGCGTCATTGAATAAACGAGCCAGCCCTGCGCGACCGATTGCATCCATGTGCCCATCAGCGACACCAGCTGGCCGAAGAAAAACAGCCGGTAATTGCGATGGCGAAATGCGCTGAGCAGCGCCAGCGCGCCGCCCCGCCCGATGGCGCCTTCCGGCGGCGGCGTTTCCAGCGGGGTTGCTTCCGCGCCGCTCATGGCGCGCCTCTTGTGGCCGCGCGGGCAAACATGCTTGCGTCGGGCCAATCGCTATTGAAGGACATTGTCATGGTTTCAACGGACGTACTCTTCGAACCGTTCCGGCTCAAGGGCCTGACGCTTCCTAACCGAATTGTCATGGCGCCCATGACGCGCTCGCATTCCCCGGAGCAGGTGCCGGGCGCGGATGTCGCCGCCTATTACCGCCGCCGCGCGGAAGGCGAAGTGGGACTGATTCTCACCGAAGGAACCTCGCCGGAGCATTTGTCGGCGTCGAATGATTCGAATGTACCCGCGTTTTTTGGCGCTCGCTCGCTTGCGGGCTGGAAGAATGTGCTGGCGGAAGTGCGCGCGGCGGGCGGCCATATCATGCCACAACTCTGGCATCAGGGAATTGTGCGGCACAAAGGCAAAGGGCCGTATCCCGCCGAGCCCAGCATGAGTCCATCTGGGTTGTCGCGCCGCGACAAGAAGGTCGCCGAGCCCATGACGCGCGCCGACATTGATGCGGTGATCGCGGGGTTTGTGAACAGCGCGGGCTACGCGAAAGACCTCGGCTTCGACGGCGTGGAGCTTCACGGCGCGCATGGTTATCTCATCGACCAGTTCTTCTGGGACGGCACCAATGCGCGCGACGATGAATATGGCGGCGCGCTGGAAAATCGCGCGCAATTCGCCGCCGATCTGGTGAAAGCGGTTCGCGCGCGCGTGGGCGCAGATTTCCCCATCCTCCTGCGCTTCTCGCAATGGAAGCAGCAGGATTATCCGGCGCGGCTTGCGCACAATCCGGCGGAGTTGGAAAGGTTTCTGAAACCGCTGGCCGATGCGGGCGTGGATATGTTTCATTGTTCGACGCGGCGTTTCTGGGAGCCGGAATTTCCCGAAACGGATTCGGATTTGAACCTCGCGGGCTGGACGAAAAAGATCACGGGCTTGCCCACGATCAGCGTGGGGTCGGTGAGCCTGAATGTCGATTTCATCAATGCGTTCTTTCAGCAGGGTTCGGCAACGGCGAGCATCGACCGCTTGCTGGAAATGATGGCGCGCGGCGATTTCGATCTGGTCGCGATTGGGCGCGCGTTGATTGTCAATCCCGACTGGCCGAAGAAAATCCGCGAAGGGCGGTTTGAGGAATTGAAACCTTACGATCCGGCGGCGCTGAGCAGTTTGTTCTAACGCCGGTGCAATTTCATCTTCAGCCCGTATTTCGGGCGCAGCGTAATACGTGATAGCGGCTCAACCGGATGGCCCGGCACAAGCTCCAGCCGGAAACGCTGCGCGATCATGGAAAGAATGATGATCGCTTCCTGCATCGCGAACGCCATGCCGATGCAGATGCGCGGGCCGGCGCCGAACGGCAGATAGGCGAAGCGATGGATTTTCTCGCGCGCGCCAGGCGCAAAACGCTCCGGCACGAAATAATCCGGCACATCCCACAGACGCCGATGACGATGCAGCACCCAGGGTGAAATGAGGACAGCGGTTTTCGGCTGGATCGCCGTGCCGCAAACAATGTCGGCGTTGATCGCATCGCGGCCGATGAGCGGCGCAGGCGGATAAAGCCGCATCGATTCCTCGATGGTCATGCGCGTGAATAGCAGTTTCGACACATCTTCCGCATCCGTGGCGCGGCCACCGAGCACGCGGCTTGCCTCTTTCGCCACGCGCGCATCCTCGTCCTGAAATTGCGACAGGAGATAGAATGTCCACGCCAGCGCGTTGGCTGTCGTCTCGTGACCCGCGAAAAAGAACGTGGCCACGTTGTCATAGACTTCGGCATCGCTGAACAGCGCGCCGCCTTCGGGATCGTGCGTGGTGAGCAGCAGCGTCAACAGATCGTCCGGCATCGATGCCGGATCGCGCTCCAGCCGCGCACGGCGCTGCGCGATCAACGCCTCCAGTTCCTGCCGGAAAAACCGCATCGGCGCGCGCGCACGCAGGCGATTGGGGGTCGGAACCCAATCGGGCATGCCGAACACACTTAAAATATCCACGCGCCCCAGCGTATCGAGATAGGTGGCCAGCGCCTCCGACATTTTCGTGTAGTCGGTTTTCACTTCGTTGGAGAACACCGTGCGCGAAATGATGTCATAGGTGAGTCTCATCATTTCGGAAGCGACATCAATCTCGCTTCCATCCGGCAATGCGCTCCAGCGCGAAAGCAATTCTTCCGTCGCCGCCGCCATCACGGGCGCGAAGCCCGTCACGCGGCGCATCTGGAACATGGGCGCTGCGGTGCGGCGCTGGAATCGCCAGCTTGCGCCCTCCGCCGTCACAAGCCCGTTACCGATGGCGGGCCGCAGCCGCTTCTGCGCCTGATCGCTTTTTAAGTAATTTGAAGCATTGTCCAGCATGACGCGCTTCACGCCATCCGGATCGTTCACCATTAAGAAGTGGCGAATGCGCGAGGGGTGATAGATGTATGGCTCATCATACATCACGTCGCTGAAGGCCGTGATCGGATTGCGGGACAGGTTGTAAAGAAAACGCAATGCCGACAGCGGTTTGCTTTCCGGCACGGGTGCGGCGGGGCGCATCACGCCATCATACGGTTCCAATATATCAGCCGCTGTCAACGCATTCTCCATGGTCTTTCCAACGATTGACACACGCAGGCTTGGGGTGCAAGCGATTGACTTGGACGGCCACCCGCGCGAGGTTTGCGCCTCTCCGAACCAAGGCTTGCATGACCAAGGATTATATCGGCTATCAGGCATTGACCGACGCGGCGTTGCGCTCCGTCGTGCGCGAAGCCATTCGCCGTGCCGAGGCGCAGGGCCTGATCGGTTCGCACCATTTTTATCTCACGTTCAAGACACATTTTCCCGGCGTGGACATTCCCGATTTTCTGCGCGAGCAATATCCCGATGAAATGACCGTGATCCTTCAGCACCAGTTCTGGGGCTTGAAGGTGACGGAGGAACATTTCGAAGTGACGCTGTCGTTCCGCAAGGTGCCGGCGACGCTTTCGATTCCCTTCGCGGCGATGACGGCGTTTTTCGATCCCGGCGTGCAATTCGGTTTGCAATTCCGCGGCAGCGAGGATGGCGAAGGCGCCCTGCCCCGCCAGATGAATTCGCTGGGCGAGACCAAGGAAGCGGGCGATAAATCCGTCGAACCGCTGCCGGAGGGTGAAGCGCCGCCCACCGCGGCAGCCGGTGAGGTTGTCAGCCTCGATTCTTTCCGCAAGAAATAGCGCCGCACCGTATCTACATATATAATGGACAAGATGACGAAGACCCGCACCGAAACCGACACGTTCGGTCCCATCGAAGTGGATGCCACCCGCTATTGGGGCGCGCAGACGCAACGCTCGCTGTTGAATTTCAAAATCGGCTGGGAGAAGCAGCCGGTTTCCATCGTGCGGGCACTGGGCATTGTGAAACGCGCCGCCGCCGAAACCAATATGGCGCTGGGCATTCTGGACAAGCAGATCGGCGAAACGATTGTGAAAGCGGCGCAAGAAGTGATCGAGGGCAAGCTCGACGATCATTTTCCGCTGGCCGTGTGGCAGACGGGTTCCGGCACGCAATCGAACATGAATGCCAATGAGGTGATCTCCAACCGCGCCATCGAAATGCTGGGCGGGGAGCGCGGCTCCAAGAAGCCCGTGCATCCCAACGATCACGTCAATATGAGCCAGTCGTCCAACGACACCTATCCGACCGCGATGCATATCGCGTGCGCGGAGGAGATTGTTCATGCGCTGATGCCCGCATTGCAGATGCTGCGCAATGCGCTGAATGACAAGTCAGAGGCGTGGAAGGACATCATCAAGATCGGCCGCACGCACACGCAGGATGCGACGCCGCTCACGCTGGGCCAGGAATTTTCCGGTTACACGCAGCAGGTGGAAAACGGCATCGCGCGTATCGAACAAACCTTGCCGATGCTAATGCAATTGGCGCAGGGCGGAACGGCGGTGGGCACGGGATTGAACGCGCCGGTCGGTTTCGCGGAAATGGTGGCCGAGCGCATCGCGGCGATCACGCATATGCCGTTCAAGACCGCGCCCAACAAATTCGAGGCGCTGGCCGCACATGACGCGATGGTGTTCAGCCATGGCGCGATCAACACAGTGGCCGCGTCGCTGTTCAAGATCGCCAATGATATTCGTTTGCTGGGATCGGGGCCGCGTTCCGGTCTTGGCGAATTGTCCTTGCCGGAAAATGAGCCCGGCTCTTCCATCATGCCCGGCAAGGTGAACCCGACACAGTGCGAGGCGCTGACGCAAGTTTGCACGCGCATTTTCGGTAACAACGCGACCGTGACATTTGCGGGAAGCCAGGGCCATTTCGAACTGAACGTCTATAATCCCGTGATGGCGTACAGTTTCCTGCAAAGCGTACGCTTGATGGCGGATGCCGCGCGTTCGTTCACCGAACATTGCGTCGTTGGCATCGAACCGCGCCGCGACAATATCAAAGCGGCGCTGGAGCGTTCGCTGATGCTCGTCACCGCGTTGGCACCCAAGATCGGTTACGACAACGCGGCGAAAATCGCCAAGACCGCGCACAAGAACGGCACGACACTGCGCGAGGAAGCGTTGAAGACGGGGCTTGTCACCGGAGCCGAATTCGACGCCATCGTGCGGCCCGAAGACATGATCCATCCGAAATAGAGTGCTGAAGAAACGGTCATTCTCCATCGCGGGCCACCGCACCAGCATTGCGCTGGAGCCGGAATTCTGGACCGTGCTGGAGGCGCAGGCGCGCAAGCACGACACGAGCCTCGCGGGATTCGTCGCGAAAATCGACCGCGAACGCGGCACCCGCCCGCTCGCCAGCGCCTTGCGCGTGCTTGCGCTTGCAGCCGCCGCATCGGCGCTTTAGCGTTGGCGTCTGCCAATCACGGAGACTGAAATGATCAAAATTTATCACGCACCGCGTTCGCGCTCCTCGCGCATCCTCTGGTTGGCGGAAGAATTGGGTGTGCGTTACGAAGTCGAGCTTGTGCCGATCAAGCGCGGCGACGGCACGGGCGAACCCGCGCCGGATTCCTATCTCGCGATTCATCCGCACAAGAAAGTGCCCGCGATCGAACACGAAGGCTGGATCGTTTTTGAATCCGCGGCCATCGTGCTGTACCTCACCGACACGTTCCAGCGCATCAAGATGGGGCCGTCGGTCGGCGAGTGGGATCGCGCGCCTTATGTGAGCTGGCTTTTCTATTATGCGAGCACGGTCGAACCCGCCATCACCGCGCAATTCGCCAAGATCGAGGGCGCGGCGAACGCGTTCGTGCCATGGGCCGATGTGGAAAAGCGCATCGCCGACACGCTGACGAAAACGCCCTATATCATGGGCGACCGTTTCACCGGCGCGGATATTCTGTTCGGGTCGATGGTCATGTTCCTGAAGGGCAGCCTGATGCAAGCGAACCCCGTGTATGACGAATATCTCGCGCGCCTCATGGAACGGCCCGCGTTCCAGCGCGCGCAGGAAAGAGACAATGGCTGAGATCGTAAACCTTCGCCGCGCGCGGAAAGCGAA
This sequence comes from Rhizomicrobium sp., assembly GCA_036510185.1. Taxonomy (GTDB): domain Bacteria; phylum Pseudomonadota; class Alphaproteobacteria; order Micropepsales; family Micropepsaceae; genus Rhizomicrobium. The sequence continues at coordinate 6,990 of DATCEI010000303.1, forward strand.
ATCGCGTGTGGCAAAGGAGACCGACGCCGCGAACAATCGCGCACAGCATGGCGTAGCGAAGAAAGTGCGTGCGCTGCAAAAAGCAAAAGCCGAGAAAAGCAAACAGCTGATCGACGCACACAGATTGAACAAATGCGACAAATAAAAATAACCTGTCATCCCCGGCGAGCGCGAATTCATTCGCGCGAGGTCAAGGGAACCCAGGTGTTTAATACCGTCCGGTGTCGATACCTGGGTTCCCTTCCCCTCACGATGCTTGCGCATCGTTCGGCCGGGAATGACAACCTATATTATGAGTGAAAAGACAAAAGGACCGTTCAGCGGCCTTCTGGTCGTCGATCTCACGCGCGTGCTGGCGGGGCCTTATTGCGCGCTGCTGATGGCGGAGATGGGGGCTCGCGTCATCAAGGTCGAGCCGCCAGGCACGGGCGATGATTCCCGTTCCATCGGCCCATTCGTGAAGGCGAAAAGCGGCGGCACGAAGTCCGGTTATTTCATGTCGGTCAATCGCGGCAAGCAATCCATCGCGCTGAACCTGAAAGACCCCGAAGACCGCAAGATTTTCGAAGCCCTGCTGGAACGCGCCGATGTGCTGATCGAAAATTATCGCGGCGGCACGATGGAAAAGCTCGGCTATGGCTGGGATATGTTGAAAGACAAATATCCCAGATTGATTTATGCGGGCGTTTCGGGTTTCGGCCATACGGGGCCTTATGCGCATCGCCCCGCCTATGACATGGTGGTGCAGGCGATGGGCGGGATCATGAGCCTGACCGGTCATCCGGATTCGCCGCCGACGCGCGTGGGTTCGTCCATGGGCGATCTGACGGCGGGATTGTTCACGACCATCGGCATCGCGACCGCGCTTTATGACCGCAAAACCACTGGCCGCGGCATGAAGGTCGATGTGTCGATGCTGGATTGTCAGGTGGCGATTCTGGAAAACGCGATTGCGCGTTATGTGGCGACGGGCGAAGTGCCGGGCAAACTCGGCAGCCGACATCCATCCATAGCGCCGTTTGCGGCTTATGCGGTGAAAGACGGACACATTGTGATCGCCGTGGGCACCGACAAATTGTTCGCGCGCCTGGCCGAAGTGCTGGAGCATCCCACCCTCGCCGCCGATCCGCGTTACGCCAGCAATCCGCTGCGGATGCAGCATTGGGAAGAATTGCACGCGGATATGGAAGTCGCCCTCGCCGCGCATACTTCGCACGAATGGCTTGCGCGCCTCGAAGCCGCGGGTGTGCCTTGTGCGCCGCTGAACAATGTCGCCGATGTCATGGAAGATCCGCAGATTGCCGCGCGTAACATGATCGTCACGGCGGACGATCCCGATATCGGCCCGATGAAAATGCAGGGCAATCCGATCAAGCTTTCGGCCTATGAAGACCCCGCGACACGCGACCCCGCGCCCGATCTCAATGCCGACCGTGCGGCGATATTGAAGGAACTCGGCCTCGCATAGCAGCCATGCGGGCGATGACTTTTGCGCTCGCAGGTTCTACATTTGTCCCATGATCCAAGAATCGACGCCCGCATCATGAGCGGTTACGGCAACCGCTTTTCCGATCCGCTCGACGATGCGTTCAGCGAGGAACGTGCGCCCGCGCGCGAGCCCGCCTATCTCGCGGGCCTGAACCCGGAGCAGCGCGAGGCTGTGCTGGCGCTGGACGGCCCGGTGCTGGTGCTTGCGGGTGCGGGCACGGGCAAGACGCGCGTGCTGACCACGCGGCTCGCCCACATTCTCGCCACGCGCCGCGCCTGGCCGGGGCAAATCCTCGCCGTGACCTTCACCAACAAGGCCGCGCGCGAGATGAAGGAGCGCATCGGCGCGCTCATCGGCGGCGTGGTCGAGGGGATGCAATGGCTGGGCACGTTCCATTCCATCGGCGCCAAGATGCTGCGGCGGAACGCGGAGCTTGCGGGCCTTAAATCCAATTTCACGATTCTGGATGCAGACGATCAGTTGCGCCTCATCAAACAGGTGGTGGAAGCCGCGAACATCGACGAGAAACGCTGGCCGCCGCGCACGTTGGCCACATTTATCGACGGCTGGAAGAACCGCGGCTTCGCGCCCGCCGATGTGCCGGAGGGCGAGGCGCATGCCTTTGCGTTCGGCAAAGGACGCGAACTTTATCGTCAATATCAGGAGCGTTTGAAATCGCTCAACGCGGCGGATTTCGGCGATCTGCTGCTGGACACGCTGAACATTCTTCGCACGCGCCCCGAAATCCTCAACGAATATCGCGAGCGTTTCCGCTTCATGCTGGTGGACGAATATCAGGACACCAATGTCGTGCAATATCTGTGGCTGAAGCTGCTGGGCAAAACCACGGGCAATGTTTGCGTCGTGGGCGATGACGATCAGTCGATCTATGGCTGGCGCGGCGCGGAGGTGGAAAACATTCTGCGTTTCGAACGCGACTTTCCCGGCGCAAAAGTGATAAGGCTGGAACGCAATTACCGTTCGACGCCCGCGATATTGGGTGCTGCGTCGGGCCTCATCGCCGCGAATAAAGGCCGCCTCGGCAAAACGCTGTGGACCGAAGGCGATGCGGGCGAGAAAATCCGTGTGCAAGGCGTGTGGGACGCAGAAGAAGAAGCGCGCAATGTGGCGAGCGATGCGGAGTCGCTGCATCGCGAAGGCCACAAGCTCACCGAGATGGCGGTGCTGGTGCGCGCCTCATTCCAGATGCGCGAATTCGAAGACCGTTTTCTTTCGCTGGGCTTGCCCTATCGCGTGATCGGTGGCCCACGTTTCTATGAGCGCGCCGAAATTCGCGATGCGATGGCGTATTTGCGGCTGATTGCGCAAGGCGACGACGATCTTGCGTTTGAGCGCATCGTCAACCGGCCCAAGCGCGGCATCGGCGATGCGAGCGTGCAGACCCTGCATCAATTCGCACGCGCGCGCGGGCTTCCGCTGCTCGCGGCCGCGCACGAAATCGCGCAAACCGACGAAGTGCCGCCGAAAGCCCGCAAGGCGCTTGGCGAACTCGCCGCGTCCTTCGCGCGCTGGACGGACATGTCGCGTCAATTGCCGCATGTGCAGCTGGCCGAAATCGTGCTCGACGAATGCGGCTATACCGACATGCTGAAAAACGACAAATCGGCGGAGGCGCCGGGGCGGCTGGACAATCTCAAAGAACTCGTCCGCTCGATGGAGCAATTTGAATCGCTGGGCGGTTTCCTGGAACATGTGTCGCTTGTCATGGAGCTGGAGCAGAACGAAACCGAAGACCGCATCAATCTGATGACGCTGCATGCGGCCAAGGGGCTGGAATTCGATACCGTGTTCCTGCCCGGCTGGGAGGAAGGCCTGTTCCCCTCGCAACGCACGATGGACGAAAGCGGTCTTGCGGGGCTGGAGGAGGAACGCCGCCTCGCCTATGTCGGCCTCACGCGCGCGAAGAAACGCATCCGTATTTCATTCGCCGCCAACCGGCGCATTCATGGCAATTGGCAAAGCGCGCTGCCCTCGCGGTTTATTTCCGAAATTCCCGAAGATCATGTCGATGCGCGCGTGGACGAAGGCTTCTATGGCGGCTATGCGAGTTTCCGCGACAACGCCAATACGGGCGGTTTTGCCAGCACCTATGAAAGCCCCGGCTGGAAACGCGCCCAGGCCAATCGCGCAGGCGGCATGCCGCGTACGCGCGCGCCGCTCATCGAGGCGCAGGCTTATTCCGTGCAAACCAGCGATCCGGAGTCGTCGCATTACGAATTGGGCGTGCGTGTCTTCCACCAGAAATTCGGCTATGGCCGCATCGTCGCCGTGGAAGGCAACAAACTGCTGGTGGATTTCGACAAGGCGGGTTCGAAACGCGTGATCGATACGTTTGTGGCACGGGCATAGCTATCATCCGTATAAAATTCAGTGAGTGGGTTTGTATTTGATGGTCCGCGTGATTATTTTCTATCAAAATTCTTCGTTGCGACTCTTTCACCTAACCGTGGCAAATCTGAGTGATGAAGAAGGAGTACATCATTGGCTATTGCCAAGCTCTGTGCAGCTTCGGTGTAACTAGCGTTGGTGACGATGGCGGCCATGTGGGCTTGGTAAAATTTGCGACCGGCAGTGACCTCTTGAACAGCCTTATTGCCCACCGGCTGACTATAACGCTTGCATTGAAATGCGACGACACAATTTCCATATTGACCCATAAGATCCACACCTTGATCGCCGGACTTTTTCGTTCCCTGCACCTTCCAGCCATTGGCTTCCAGCGCACGTTGACAGAAGAGTTCGTATGCCACCCCGTCGATAGGAACGTCTTCACTTACCAACTCGGCTTTCAGGCGCTCGCATTGTTCTGCGACTAACCCATCTACGATTTTTGCTGCCTTCATAAGGTGCCGATTCGAAGGTGCTTTCTGCCTCAGGGGATGCCACCAAGGCATCTCCGGGATAAGAACGTCGGACAAGAAATTGCTGAGTTCCTTTTCCCAACCTTTCTTGCGATACTTGCCGTAGTCGTCTTTAGTGAGCAGCTGTGTGCGTTTACGTGCCAGCACAAACAAATGCTTTGCAACGATTTTCTCAATTTTTGGATCACGAGGTTTTAGAATATCGCCCCAAATGCTTTTGAACGACTTTGTCCCTTCTGAGCTATCGGAAGCGCTCGGCTCGGCAACTGGTACGGCAACCCGAACACGCATAGTCAGCCTCGAACGTAGAGTAATCACATGACAACAAGTGAGAGCGAACCGATTTGAATATAGTTTTGTCCACTTCTCCTTAAAATTGAGTTTCACAAATTAACGCGAGAGACTTAATTCCTATGCCTCCGCTGAACTTGGACAATAAATGACGCAACCACCCCTCTGGAAAGCATCCGCCACGCTTCGCAAAGCCGAAGCCGCCGATGTCATCGCGCTGTTTCAGCTCACGCCGCCGCTGCCGCAAGCCGTGCTGATCGCGGAGGAACCGTTCGAGGACAAGGCCACCGTCGAAGCTCTGTACACGGAGGAACCCGACGGCGACCTGCTTTCGCAGCTCACGGGGCATACCGTCACGGTGGCACCCCTGCCCGATCAGGACTGGATCAAGCTTTCGCTCGAAGGCCTGCCGCCGGTGCGCGCGGGGCGCTTCTTTGTCTATGGCGCGCATGATGCGGGCGCGGTGCCGGGCGGCGTCATTCCCATTCGCATCGAAGCAGGCATGGCATTCGGCACGGGCCATCACGAAACGACGGCGCTGTGCTTGCGCGTGCTCAGCGATCTCGCCAAGCGGCGGCGCTTTTCCAATGTGCTCGATCTCGGCTGCGGCACCGGCCTGCTCGCCATCGGGGCCGCGCGGTTGTGGCGGCGCAATGTTCTCGCCTCCGACATCGATCACATCGCGGTCGAGGTGGCGCGTGAGAATGCGCGCGCCAATCGCGAAGGGCCGCTGGTGCGCGCGGTCGTGGCCGATGGCCTTGTCAGCCCGGCGCTCGCCACCCGCGCGCCTTACGATCTGATCGTGGCCAACATTCTGGCCGGTCCACTGACGCGGCTGGCCCCACAGATCGCGGCGGCGCTAGCGCCCCGGTCCATGCTGGTCCTGTCCGGCCTGCTGCGGCATCAGGAAAATCTTGTGCTCGATTTCTATCGCCCGCATGGCCTTATCTTGCGCAAACGCTGGCGCGATGGACCATGGTCGGCGCTTGTGCTTGAGAGGCCGGGCGCGGGGAGGTAAGTTGTTGGATGGATAAAAACCCCGCCTTCCAAAGTTACGACGACCGTTCCGATGCCGCCACCTGCGCGCCGCGCTTGGCGGCCTTGCGGGCGGAGCTTGCGCGACGCGGCCTCGACGGTTTCGTCGTGCCGCATTCGGACGAATATCAAAGCGAATATCTGCCGGAACGCGGGGAGCGCTTGGCGTGGCTGACCTCGTTCACCGGTTCGGCGGGTGCGGCCGTTGTGCTGCGTGAGCGCGCGGCGCTGTTCGTGGACGGGCGCTACACGTTGCAGGCGCAGGCGCAAACCGACACGGCGCAATTCGATCCGCGCGATCTGATCGAGGAAGGCCCAGGCAAATGGATCGAGGCGAACGCGCCCAAGAGTACGAAGATCGGTTACGACCCGTGGGTGCACACAGCGGCGGGCATTGAGAGTTTACGCATATCCGCCGAGAAGGCCGGTGCGACGCTTGTCGCGTGCGATGGCAATCCCATCGATGCGGTGTGGAGCGATCAGCCGCCGCCGCCGATGGCAAAGGCGTTGCCGCATGACATGGCGCTTGCCGGTGAAGCCGCCGAAGCCAAACGCATGCGCATCGCCGAGGATGTGAAAAATCATGGCGCAGACGCGGCGGTGATCACACAGGCGGATTCGATCTGCTGGCTGCTCAACATTCGTGGCGGCGACACGCCGCACACGCCCTTCGTGTTGTCCTACGCGATTTTGAATGCGGATGGTTCGACCGACCTTTTCATGGACGACGCGAAAAGCTCGCCGGAATTGCTCAAGCATCTGGGCAATGCCGTGCGCGTGCGCCCGCCCAGCGAATTCACGCCCGCGCTCGATGCGCTGAAGGGCAAGACGGTGATGGCCGATGCGAGCTGGGCGCCGGCCGCCGTGTTCGACCGGCTCGACAAAGCCGGCGCCAAGATCAAACGCATGGCCGATCCCGTGCAATTGCCCAAAGCGTGCAAGAATGCGGTCGAGATCGAGGGTATGCGAAAAGCCCATATCCGCGACGGCGCGGCGCTGACGAGTTTTCTCGCATGGATTGCGCGGGAGGCTCCGAACGGACATCTGACAGAAATCGAAGCGGCAGAAACGCTGGAAGGGTATCGCCGTGCGACAGGCAAGCTGACCGATTTATCGTTCGATTCTATTTCGGGTGCTGCCCCCCACGCGGCCCTGCCGCATTATCGCGTGACGCGTTCCAGCAATCGCAAGATCAATCGCAATGAGATTTACCTCATCGATTCCGGTGGGCAATATCCGGACGGCACGACGGACGTGACGCGCACGATCATCGCGGGCGAAGCCACGGCGGAAATGCGCGACCGTTTCACGCGCGTGCTGAAAGGCCATATCCAGCTTGCCACCGCGCGCTTTCCCGAAGGCACAAGCGGTTCGCAGCTTGACGCATTTGCGCGGCGGCCATTGTGGGAGGCGGGCCTCGATTACGATCACGGCACGGGACATGGCGTGGGTTCGTATCTCTCCGTGCATGAAGGCCCGCAGAACATTTCCAAGCGGCCGTCCAATCAGGCGCTGAAACCCGGCATGATCGTTTCCAACGAACCCGGTTTTTATAAAACCGGCGAATACGGCATCCGCATCGAGAACCTTGTCGTGGTGACGGAAGCCAAGGATATCGCGGGCGGCGAACGCAAAATGATGGAATTCGAAACCATCACGCTGGCACCCATCGATCTTGATCTGGTTGAGCGTTCGCTGCTGACGGAAGAAGAATGCGCCTGGCTCAACGCCTATCACGCGCGCGTGGGCGAAACGCTTTCGCCACTGGTGGATGACGAAACGCGCCATTGGCTGGTGCGCGCGACGCGGGCGATTTGATGCGGCGACTGGCTGCGATTGTTTGCTTCGGCGCGCTGGCCGGTTGTTCGGTTTGGCCTACGGGTCAGGATCCATACGGCATGGAGCAACGGCGCGAAGCAAATGCGGTGATGGAAGCCGTGCAATCCTACGATCACGCAACAGGCGCATTTCCACGCGATCTGAACATTCTGGTGCCTGTTTATCTTGCATCGCTGCCGGAAAATCCGCGATTGCAATATGACGCGCGTGACGGTTCATTATCCTATCAATATCGCGGTTCGTGGCCGCAGCTTCAGCTTGTGAATTGCCTGTCCGAAGGCGACACGACGATCTGGAAATGCAGCGAGATAAACACAAAACCGGGTTGATTACGCGCCCGCGACAAGCTTGAGCCAGCCATCCTCGTCGATCACTTCCACGCCGAATTTCTGCGCATCGGTGAGCTTGGAACCAGCGCCCGGGCCAGCTACCACAAGATCGGTTTTCTGCGACACCGAACCCGACACTTTCGCGCCCAAAGATTCCGCGCGGGCCTTGGCTTCCTGACGCGTCATCTTTTCCAGCGTTCCGGTGAACACGACGGTCTTGCCCGCAACCGGCGAGCCTGTGTTCTTAGGTGCGGCGACATCCAGCACCGTCACTTCTTTCAGCAGATGCGCGACCGCTTTGCGATTATGCAGCTCATCGAAGAAATCCCTGATGGCTTCGGCGACCGTTTCGCCAATGCCCTCTATCGATTCAAGTTCGGTCGCGGCGTTCTTCTCCGCCATCACCGCTGCGAAGGCATCCCACGAATGATAGGTGCGGGCGATGAGCCGCGCCGTCGTTTCGCCCACATGGCGAATACCAAGCGCGTTGATGAAACGATCCAGCGAAATCTCGCGGCGGCGGTCGATGGCCGCCATCAAATTCTCGACGACTTTATCTTCTTCTCTGGCTTTCGTTTTTTTTGCGAGTTCGCCTTTGCCTTCCTTCTCGCGGCGTTCAGCGCTTAAAGCGGCGCGATGCGCGCTCAGGATGTCGCTCACGCGCGCAGGTTTCAGCGTAAAAATATCGGCGGGTTCTTTCAGCAGGCCTTTTTCGTGGAATAGTTCGATATAGGTTCCACCCAAGCCTTCGATATCGAATGCGTCGCGCGAAACGAAATGGCGAAGACGTTCCACGGCTTGCGCTGGACAAATAAGCCCGCCGGTACAACGGCGATCCACATCTTCCTTGCCGGTTTTCTCGTCAACTTCGCGCACCGCGTGACTGCCGCAGGCGGGGCATTTGTGCGGAAATTCGTATGGCTTTGCGCCGCGCGGACGTTTCTCCGTGATCACGCGCACGATTTGCGGAATCACATCGCCCGCGCGCTGGAGGACCACCGTGTCACCGATGCGCACATCCTTGCGCGCGATTTCGTCCTCGTTGTGAAGCGTTGCGTTTTGCACAACAACGCCGCCGACGGTGACAGGTTTCAATTTGGCAACAGGCGCGAGCTTGCCCGTGCGGCCCACCTGAATTTCGATGTCGTGCAAAATCGTTTGCGCCTGCTCGGCGGGAAATTTGTGCGCGATGGCCCAACGCGGGCTGCGCGAGACAAAACCGAGGCGATCCTGCAGATCGAGACGATCCACTTTATAGACCACGCCGTCGATGTCGTAGCCAAGCGAAGCGCGCTTCTCTTCCATGCCTTTATAAGATTCGAGCACGTCTTCGACGGTTCTGCAGCGTTTGATTAGCGGATTGACTGGTAAGCCCCATGCTTTGAATGCCTGCAACATATCCCATTGCGTCTTCGCCGGAATCTCGCTCGCCTCGCCCCACGCGTAAGCAAAGAAGTGCAAAGGACGCGCTGCCGTAATCGCGGGATCAAGCTGGCGCACCGCGCCCGCCGCCGTGTTGCGGGGATTGACGAAAAGCGGCTTGCCTTCTTTCTCCTGCCGTTTATTGAGTGCCGCAAAATCGGCGTGAGTCATATAGACTTCGCCGCGCACTTCGAAAATTTCCGGTACTTTGCCCTTCAGGCGCAGCGGAATATCGCGAATGGTGCGCAGATTGGCGGTGATGTCCTCGCCTTCCGCGCCGTCGCCGCGCGTAGCACCCTGTACGAATACGCCGTCTTCATAACGCAGACTGGCGGACAATCCGTCAATCTTCGGTTCGGCAGTTATTGTGAGATCGTCGTCTTCTTTCAATCCGAGAAAGCGGCGCACGCGAACGGCGAAATCGTGCACATCTTCGTCATCGAACGCGTTGTCCAGCGAGAGCATCGGTTTCGCATGAATAACCTTGGCGAATTTCGCGCTGGGTTTCGCGCCCACGCGTAGCGAAGGGCTGTCCGTGCGAACCAGTTTCGGGAAGCGTTGTTCGATGGCGAGGTTGCGATTGCGTAGCGCGTCATATTCCGCATCTGTAATCGTAGGTTTGTCTTCGCCATGATAACGCCGATCATGTTCGGCGATTTCGGCAGCGAGGTGTTCAAGTTCCTTTGCCGCTTCCGCCGCCGTCAATTTTTCGACCGGCTTTTTCATGCGCGTTTGCGGGTCTTTTTTGGCGCTCTGGCTTCCGCGAGCAGCCGTTTGGCAGCGGCGCGTGCTTCGCCCGTGACGGAAGCACCGGACAACATGCGTGCGATTTCTTCTTCGCGTTCATCGTCGGTCAGTAATGCTACGCGCGTCTTATCGCCCACGCGCGCGATGCGGAAATGGCGGTTCGCGCGTGCGGCCACTTGCGGTGAATGTGTGACCAGCAGAACCTGTGTTGTCTCTGCAAGGCGTTGCAGCCGCTCGCCTACCGCATCGGCGACGGCGCCGCCGACGCCGCGATCCACTTCATCGAAAACAAGCGCGGCGGGAGGACTTGCGCCTGAGAGAGCCACTTTCAATGCTAGCGAAATGCGCGCGAGTTCGCCGCCGGATGCGATTTTCGTGAGCGCACCAAATGCCGCGCCTTCCACCGTCGCGATCTCGAATGCCACACGTTCCAGTCCCGTTGCGGCGCCGTCTTCCAGTGGTTCAAGCGCCACGCGGAATTGTGCGTGACCGAGTTTCAAGGGCGCGAGTTCGAGCGCAACTGCTTTTTCGAGTTCGCGGGAAGCAGATTTTCGTGCTGCCGATAATTTCTTGGCGGTGGCGAGATGGGCATTGCGCGCGGTGGTGACGGCTTCGTCCGCCGCTTTGATTTTTTCGTCACCCGTTTGCAGCGCGTCGAGTTTGGCGCGGAAATCGGCGAGTAAATTCGGCAATGCGTCCGGCTGGACATCGTATTTCCGTGCGGCTGCGCGTAGCGCAAAAAGACGTTCTTCCTTTTTGTCCAGTTCGTGCGGATCGAGTTCGAGACGCGACAAAAACGAATCCAGTTCCGCGCGTCCGTCCTGGGCCGATGCGAAGGCCTGTTCCAGTGCGGTTGCGGCTACGGCGGTGGCGTTGCGCGCTTCTTCGTTCATGCGCGAGAGACGCTTGAGCGCAGAGGCCAGTGATGCTTCCGCACCGCGATCTCCCGAAAGAAACTCGAGCGCTGCCGAAATGTCTTCGACGATGCGGCTTGCATTCATCAGCAACGCGCGCGCTGACGCGAGCACCACCTCTTCGCCTTCTTCCGGACCAAGCGCGGACAATTCTTCGACGGAATGGCTTATGTATTCAGCTTCCGCAGCGGCAGTGGCCGCGTTGCGGCGCAGGGCATCGGCTTCGACGCGCGCCTCTTCGAGTGCCGCAAAACGCGCCGCGACATCGGCGGCGAGCGGTCCATTCCCGCCGAACTCATCCAGCAAGCGGCGATGCGTGGCGTTGTCGAACAAGCCACGGTCATCGGATTGTCCATGCACTTCCACCAGCGCAGTGCCCAGATCGCGTAGCAATGTCACGCCGACAGGCGCATCGTTCACAAAAGCGCGGGTGCGGCCATCACCGGAAACCACGCGCCGCAGAATGATTTCGCTGTCGGCTTCCATTGCACTATCGCGCAGGATCGCGCGCGCCGCGTGATCGGCCGGCGGATCGAACACGGCCACTGCGGACCCCTGCTCCGCGCCCGGCCTCACACCCGCGCGTCCACCCCCTCGCCCACCCGCAGCCAACCCCAACGCATCGAGCAAAATGGATTTGCCGGCGCCGGTTTCGCCCGTGAGCACGTTGAGGCCCGGCGCGAATTCCAGCGTCGCATTCTCGATCAGTACAATGTCGCGGACGGTCAGTGCCGTAAGCATGCCTTACAATATGCCAAAGGCCCTGCTGATCCACGAGCCTTTATCGACTTGCGGCTTCATGTGGTGGGAAAGGAGCAGGTCGTAGGAATCCTGATACCAAGGGCTACCCGGATAATTCGCGCCCAGCACGGCGGCGGCGGTTTGCGCCTCGTTATAGACGCCCAGCGCGTAATAGGCCTCGGTCAGCCGCTCCAGCGCCTCGGCGATCTGGGGCGTTTTCTGGTACTGCTCCACCACCGTCTTGAAGCGGTTGATCGCGCCGATGTAGTCGCCGCGCGTGAGATAATAGCGGCCGATCTCCATTTCCTTGCCCGCCAGATGGTCGAGCGTGAGATCGATCTTCAGCGTGGCGTCGCGGGCGTAATCGGTGTCCGGGAACCGCTGCGCCACGTCCTGCAAGGCCACCAGTGCTGCCTCGGTGTTGGACTGGTCGCGGCCCACATCGACGATCTGTTCGTAGAGCGAAATCGCTTTCAGATAGAATGCATAGGCCACTTCGCGGCTGCCGGGATGCAGCGAAATATATTCGTCCGCGGCGCCAATGGCTTCCGGGTATTTGTTCGCCTGATAATAGCAATAGGCGGCCATCAGCATCGCGCGGCGCGCCCACACGGAATAAGGATGCTGACGTTCCACTTCGCCGAATTGCTTGGCGGCATCGTCCCAATTGCCTTCGTCGATTTCGTGCCAGGCATCGGCATAAATGTCTTCGACCGGGCGCTCGACATATTTGACGCCATTATCGTCCTCGGTGCCACTGCTGCTGAACCAGCCCTTGATCGTGTCGCATCCGGCAAGTCCCAACCCCGCCGACAGCAACAGGGCAAGAATGGACGCGCGGCGTAAGCCTTTATTCCACATCATGTCTTCCGTTTATGATTCCAGCCGCCCCGCCGGGTGCGCCTTATGCCATTCCGCCTTAACCCTGACTAGCCCGGCTGAACCCACGCGAAATTGGCGGGGTCGGCGAAAAGCGCCCGTAACAAGGCATTGTTGAGGGCGTGACCAGAGCGCACACCCTCGAACCGGGCGAGGATGGGGCCGCCCGCCAGCGCCAGATCACCCAGCGCATCGAGGATCTTGTGGCGGACGAATTCGTCGGGAAAACGCATCAAATCGGCATTGACCACAACGCCATTGTCGATGGCCAGCGTGTTGGTCAGCGAGGCGCCGCGCCCCAGCCCCGCTTTCAGCAACAGGTCCAACTCTTGAAGGAAGCCGAAGGTGCGGGCGGGCGCAATTTCGGTGGCGAAGCTCTCCGGGCTGAAACGCCAGTGAAAATGCTGGCGGCCGATGGCGGCGGATTCGAACAGTATCTCGAAATCGAATTCGAAATGATCGCATGGCGAAAGCGAAGCGCGGGCATTGCCGGATTCCACGCTGACGTTTTTCAGCACTTTCAGAACGTGGCGGGGTGCGGGCAATTCGCGCAAACCCGCCTGTTCGATCAGCGTCAGATAGGAAAGCGCATCGCCATCCAGAATCGGCGGTTCGGGGCCGTCCAGTTCGACGACCAGATCGTCGATTTCCGCACCCGCAACGGCGGCCATCAGATGTTCGATCACGCCCACGCTGACGCCCTCGCCCGCGATCACGGTGCCAAGGCGGGTTTCGGTCACGGAATCATAGGCCGCGCGGATTTCGCGATTGCCGAGATCGGTCCGCCGGAACACCACACCGCTGCCCGCCGCCGCCGGCAACAGCGCCATGTGGACGGTGCCGCCGGCGTGGAGGGCAACGCCCTCGGCCCGGATTTCGGCGGCGATGGTTTTGCGGTTCGATGTCATGGCGACACTATAACTATAAAAAATCGATTTTCATTTTGCACGGTGTTTTGGACGGAGTCCGCGCGCTCCCCGGAATCGCGGTTTGGCCGCCCCCGTCAGGAGCGGAATGGGCAAAGCACCGGTCACGCGAGGCTGCCCTCGCTTCCATGGCACGAACCTTTCTGGCCAAGCGCCCGCGTTCCCCCGGAGGGGTTCGTTTCAGGCGCAATTTCGGAGATAGGCCTTAGGTGGTGATGCAGCGTTGCGGTTTCAAGGGGGGGGACTGGCCGAATTAGGCCACTCGAATGGCGGCCTTCCGCGCGTGGCGGTCGGCGGAGTACACATTTCCGTCCAGGACCAAAAAAAGGAAAAACGCCATGAAAGCCGCAATCGTCCGGGGCGCGGGGCAAACGCCGGTCTATGGAGATTTTGCAGCGCCTGTGCCGTCGGCGGAGGAGAACCGCATCCGCGTCGCGGCGGCGGCGCTTAGCCATCTCGTGAAGGGCCGCGCCGCCGGCACGCACTACAGTTCGCAAGGCCGGTTTCCGTTCGTCGCCGGCATCGATGGCGTAGGACGGCTCGATGACGGACGCCGGGTCTATTTCGTTATGCCGAAAGCGCCCAACGGCAGCATGGCGGAAGAGACCGTAGTGCCTGCTGCGCAATGCCTGTCCTTGCCGGACGGGCTGGATGATGTGACGGCCGCGGCCATCGCCAATCCGGGCATGTCGTCTTGGGCGGCCTTTGCCGAACGCGCGCGCCTCAAGGCGGGTGAGACCGTGCTGGTCAATGGGGCCACGGGAATTTCAGGCCGCCTCGCCGTGCAGATCGCCAGACATTTCGGCGCAAAGAAAATCATCGCGACGGGCCGCAATGTGGATGTTCTCAATGCGCTCGGCGCCGACGCGACGATTCCGCTGGTCGAAGACGAACAGGCTCTTGAGAACAGTTTCAAGGAACAACTCGCGCAAGGCGTGGATGTCGTCATCGATTATCTGTGGGGAAAGAGCGCGCAGAGCCTTCTGATCGCGGGCGCAAAGGCGGGCGCGGATACCGTGCCCATTCGGTTCGTTCAGGTTGGCTCCATGAGCGGCTCGGACATCACGCTGCCGGCCGCAGTGCTGCGCTCATCGGCGATTGAACTGATGGGCAGCGGCATCGGCAGCGTTTCGCTCAGCCGTCTGATTTCCTGCATCGGCGAATTGTTTCAGGCAACGCTGCCCGCCGGATTCACGATTGCGGCCAAACCCGTTCCCCTGTCGGACGTCGAAGCGGCGTGGTCCGACGACGACAGCGCAAGGCGCATCGTATTCACGGTGGGGCTTCGTTGACGCAGCGGCACGGCTTTTAAGGGGCTAATTGGGTGTAATTGGGTGTGTTTTTGGGTGGGCCCGCGCATCTTCGCGCCATTCAAGCGCTGGTACGGCCACGACGCTTCCTGTCGATCCGCGCCTGAACTTCGTTCACCTGCCGATGCGGAACGGCGGGACGTGTGTCGGCAAGGGCTTCCTTCACCTTGGCCCGAAACCATGCGTCATGGGTTTCGGCATCGGTGGCGAGGCCGGCGGGCAATCCGCCTTCCTTGGCGACGCGCGTGAGCAGGATGCGAACCGCATCCGAAACGGTGAGGCCAACGCGGGCGAGTTTCTCCGTCGCCTGAGCCTTGAGCCGGTCGTCAACGCGCACATGGAGCATGGAAGTGTGAGTAGTCATAACCATCCTCAACAGCGGACGCGGCGATACTGTATCTCAAATGAGATACAGTCAAGAGTCAGAGTACCTATAGCTACAAAGTTGAGGTTGGGGATATTTGCGGCAACATTCTTTTTGGCGGCACCAGAGCTTGGGAATATACGATAAGAAGATGCCTAAAGGCGTGCATTGGTAGCCGTTACCTCAATAAAAGGATGACTAGCGATTGTCCGACCAGAGCAAAGCCAACACCGAAACAGGCGATGCAAGCCGCACTTCGACTCCTGCTTCCCAGTCAGTAGAAGCGCAGCCTATCGAACCATCTCATGCCAATCTTACTTCCGCGCCACCAATTTCAGACAAGCCGGAAAGCGATTCCGCAATAACAAGTAGCAACAATACGGACCAGAGCGGAACCATAGCAGAACAAGACTTTGTTGATCGCATAAATAAGAGTGATCGATGGATGATTCGCCTCACCGCGGCCTTGGTAATTTTTACCTTCGCCTTGGTATTCGTTGGAGGCGTACAAGCGTGGTCGTTTATCGAAAGTGAACGCGCTTTTTTGGTGCCCATCGAAATAAAATTCGGCGATAATGGTTTCGCCGCTAACAAACGTCTGCAAGTTATTGTCAACGTACAGAATGCTGGTCGTTCGCCGGCATTCATAACCACCGCTAACGTCACGCCGCTTATAACCGATAATCTGTCCCAGTTGCCTAGCTATAATCCGACGGGAACTCAATCAGGCGGCGCTATGGCCGCAAATGGCGGTCGCGCTCTCACCTTTTATGAATATGATAACCCACAAAATCCCGGCTATCTCATCGATCAAAGTAACTTCGACATGGTGAACAGCGGACAAGCCACTTTCTATGTTTTTGGCTACATTGAATATACTGACGAATTCGCGCTTTTAGGTAAAAGACGCATCGGATTCTGCTCGGTATATGACCCAAAAAACCAAAGTGGAGCCGGA
Organism: Rhizomicrobium sp.; assembly: GCA_036510185.1. Classification (GTDB taxonomy): domain Bacteria; phylum Pseudomonadota; class Alphaproteobacteria; order Micropepsales; family Micropepsaceae; genus Rhizomicrobium. Next base: position 23,116 of record DATCEI010000303.1, read on the forward strand.
CCATTCAGTGACTGCAAAGATGTTCCAAAATATGTATATGTGAAATAACGCTACCGTCGCCAATGTTCGCATGACGATCGCTTAAGATCGTACACATCCCGAATGATCAATTCTGATTTCACGCCGTGATCGTGAGTGCATCTACGCCGCATTTCGACTTCCATTCTTTTTCGATCTCACCGGCCCCCCAATCATCCAGTTGACCGGCGACGCCGGGCGTCTGCATTCCGATGGGTAAGACCGTGGTGAATAAATAAATATCGCGATCTGCCGGATGTGACTTTGAAGCTTCAAACAAGATCGTGTGCCTCAAACCCTGCTTGTCCAAGGAACTGAACTCCAAGTTCGGATGAGTCCAGCTGCTGCCTTGAACAAAGAGGTTCTTGTCTGTGATCAACAGTTTCGCATCTTGCACGCCCGGCGTCGTTTGGAGGACGTTGAGCATGCATTCCGCAGTTTGTTCCAATTCCGCTGGAATATCATTTGCCGATGCGTAGGAAGGCAGTGCCGTTACGCAGATCGACAGACAGATCATTTGAGCCGAACGAGTAAGCATTTATGGCGCTCCTGCGGAGGGCCTTAATATTATCACACGCCGCCATTGCCCGAACAAAATTGGATCGCCCGGACGAGCCGGGCGATGACGGATGGAGGGGAGACGTGCCCCCTCCACCGCTGCGCGGTCCCCCTCCCCCGTAA
>DATCEI010000304.1:0-2979 GCA_036510185.1 Rhizomicrobium sp.
TGCGCCGCCTCGCCGGATATTGGCGCGATGAGCGGGTATCTCACGGCTGAGGAAACACAGGCGCTGTTGTTGAGTCTGCGCGTCTCGTTCGTCGCGGTGGCGGTGGCGTTGCCGTTTGCGCTTGCGACCGCCTTGCTGCTGTCGCGTCGCAATTTCCCCGGCAAATTGCTGATCGACGGCATCGTGCATGTGCCGCTGGTATTGCCGCCCGTGGCGATGGGCTATCTGCTGCTGATCGCGCTTGGCACGCGCGCGCCTCTGGGCGCATGGCTGCTGGCGCATTTCGGATTGCGCTTCGTGTTTTCTTGGACGGGTGCAGCGCTTGCCGCCGCCATCATCACCTTTCCGTTTCAGGTGCGCGGCATCAGGCTGTCGCTGGAGTCCATCGACAAAGGTTTGCACGACGCGGCGCGGACATTGGGTGCCGGTGCGCTCGACCGTTTCATCAACATCACATTGCCGCTGGCCTTGCCCGGCATCGTCGCCGTCGCGATCACGGCCTTCGCCGCAAGCCTCGGCGAATTCGGCGCGATCATCACTTTTGTTTCCAACATTCCGGGGGAGACGCGCACGCTGCCGCTTGCGATCTACACCGCGCTGCAAACGCCCGGCGGCGAAGCGGAAGCAGCACGTCTGGCAGCACTTTCCATCGCGCTGGCATTGGTGTTTATGACAATTGCCGAATATGCCGCGCGGCGCGCGCGTACAAAGCCATGATCGAAATTTCGCTTCGTCATCGTTTAGGCGCGTTCACGCTCGACGCGGAATTTCGTGCTGGCCCCGGAATCACGGCGCTATTCGGCCCATCCGGTGCTGGCAAAACCAGCATCGTCAATGCGATTGCGGGCCTTGTTCATCCGTGCGAAGGCCGCATTGTTGTCGATGGCTGCGTCCTGCTCGATACCGAAAACGGCATCGACATTCCCGCGCATCAACGCCGCATCGCCTGCGTGTTTCAGGATGCGCGCCTGTTTCCGCATATGAATGTGAAAGCGAATCTTCTCTTTGGCTGGCGGCGGGCGCAAACGCGCGCAAGCGAAGGTGAGATCACGCGCATCATCACCATGCTGGGTCTCGAACATCTGCTGGCGCGCAAGCCCGCAAGGCTTTCTGGCGGTGAGAAAAGCCGCGTGGGGCTGGGCCGTGCGTTGCTGTCATCGCCGACATTGTTGCTGCTCGATGAGCCATTGGCCGCACTGGACGACGCGCGCAAAAGCGAAATCCTGCCTTACCTCGAACGCCTGCGCGATGAAGTGCCGATGCTCTATGTCAGTCATTCGGTGGACGAAGTGTTGCGACTTTCCAATGACGTCGTGTTGCTGCGTGACGGGCATGTCACAGGCACAGGCTCTGTGTTTCAGTTTGCTTCGGGCGAAATCGGCGACGCGGCCACAGGCGGCGTGATCGATGCGCGCGTCACGGCCCATCGCGATGACGGTCTCAGCGAACTTTCTTTCGACGGCGGCATGCTGATCGTGTCGCGTGTGAACCGCACCATCGGATCGGCGTTGCGCGTTCGTATCCGCGCCGAAGATGTGATGCTTGCCCGCGAAGAACCGCGCGCCATCAGCGCCAACAATGTTCTGCCCGCTGAAATACTGGACGTGCGCGAAACATCGGCCGCGCAAGCCGACATTATTCTGCGTTGCGGTGCCGCCCATTTCACGGCCCGCATCACGCGCGCGTCGCTCGCGCGGCTTGGCCTCGCGCCGGGGCAGAAGGTGTTCGCGATCGTCAAATCGGTTACTATCGACCCGCAGATTTAGGATGTTGCCATGCCCCTGATCCCTTATGCCGATCCAAACGCGTTGCCGGAAGAGATGCAAGCGTCGCTCGCGCGGCTGCCGCCGCTCAACATTTTCCGCATGTGGGCGAATGCGGCGACGTGTTTCGTGCCCGGCATCCGCTATGGCGGCGCGATCCTGACCAAGCAGAAACTCGCGCCCGCTTTGCGCGAACTGATTGTGCTGGCGGTGGGCCGTATCGAAGCCGCGACCTATGAATGGGTGCAGCATGTTCCGATTGCCAAGGGCGTCGGCGTTCGCGAAGACCAGATCGCCGCGATTGAGGCCGACTGTTTCGATGATGGTGCTTTCAACGAACAGGAACGTATTCTGCTGCGCCTTACGCGCGAGATCGTGCGCGATGTGCGCGCCAGCGAATGGGCAATGAACGAAGCGAAAAACTATTTCTCCGCGCAGGAAATCACGGAAATTATTCTCACCGTTGGCTTCTACATGACGATTGCGCGGCTGACGGAAACGACGCGCGTGGACATCGATGCGCCGCCGGGTGTTGCTATTCCGGCGTTTGCGAGGTCTTGAACACAAACCTTTTCGACAGCGTGAAATTGAACATCATGCCGACAAGCACGCCCGCAGCGAGTGCGGCATAGGGAACGTAGGGATTGTTGGGCGGAAACGGCGACCAACTCAACAACACTTCATAAGTGACAAGATTCAAAAGCGCGCCGATTCCGTTCGTCGCGACAAACCGTAGCCATTCGCGAAACGCAGCGGTATGGCTTGCGTGTTCACGAAATGTCAGGTTGCGATTGCCCCACCAGGTGAACGTGACGGCGGGAACGAATGCAATAAACCACGCAGCATGGCGCCCAACGCCGAGGAATTTCAACGCAATGTAAAGCGCCGCCGCATTGACGAAGAATCCGAGGCCACCAATGACGGCAAAGCGCAGGAAGCGCGAACGCATCAACGCTTTCACGGCAGTGTCAATCTGCCGGGGCCGGGAATGGAAAGATAGGCGATGCGTTTCTGCTCCCAGCGTCCCCGCGTCACCGTGTCGAGAATGAGCCCGCTCATCATCGCGAGTGACGCCAACATCATCAGGCTTGCGGCGAGCACGGCGGTGGGCAGGCGCGGCACGAGGCCGGTGCGGAAATATTCGAGCACCACCGGCGCGCCGAGCGCGAGCGACGCAATGCCTAATAGCACCGCGATTACCGAGAAAAACGTGAAC
>DATCEI010000305.1:0-6122 GCA_036510185.1 Rhizomicrobium sp.
ATGCCAGCGTTCGCCATATTCCGCGCCGCCACGAATATTCGCAATTGCATATATCCCGCCTGCATCGAGCCACAGCCTGTACATGGGGCCGAGGAAGCCCGGCGTCATGCTGATGCCATAACCGCCATAACCGTAGAGCAATGTGGGATTGTTGCCGTCGAGTTCGGTGCCTCTGCGCATGAAGATATTGATCGGAATCTTGGTGCCGTCTTTCGACGTCGCAAAGCTGTGCACCAGTTCGGTATCTTCGAAGGAAACGGGCGAGACGACTTTAAGCAGCGTTTTCTCGGTCTTTCCCGTCGCCGCAACCAGACGCATATAATAGCGCGAGTGAAAATAGGTCGAGACATCGAACAGCACGTCGCCATTGGCGAGCGGTTCGATCTCGGCATTCGCTGCCACGTCCGGCAAAGGCAGGTTTCCTTGCGGATGTCCGTCGAGATCGAACATGCGCACCTGATTGGAGCCGTCCGCGATATCCCGCACAAAAAGCCGCGTCGGACTCACGGTGAGATCGATCTGGTGCTGTTCCGCGCCGCCCGAAAAAATGGCGACGTCGCTTGCCGGCACGATAGTCTTGCCATGTGCGAGCGCACCGGCCGCGAAAGGCGGCTTCTGCTTGACGATCTTGCCATTCAGCGTGTCGGCCCGCGAAATTCCGTAAAGCGCGCCATCGGGACCGAGTGTCGCAAAAACAATTTTGTCTTTATACGTTGCAACCTGAACCGGCGGCTCACCTTCGCGCAGCAGATAATGCGCCCATTCCCCACCATCGCCGCGCTGTACCGAAGCCAGAACCGGCGCAAGCCCGTTGCGATTGTTGAGGAAGACTTCTGAAATGCGCTCCAGCCCGTCTTTCGTGCCCAGCGCAAGCGCGTCGGATTTCCAGTCGCTGCCGAGTTTATGGAAATAGACCTGTTCGTTGAAATGCCGGTCGGCTTCGGCAATCTCGCTGCCGGGAAAGCGCGTGTACCAGAAACCATTGCCGTTCGCGGCCCAGGCAAGGCTGCCGCCGGCCGTTGGATATTGCACGCGCGGGATCGGCGTGCCGATTTCTTTCGCCGTCGCTACATCATAGACGTGCAGCGTGCCGTCCTCTGTACCATTGCGCGAGAGCGAAACCGCAACCTTGCTTCCATCGGGCGAAGGCACGAACCAGTCGATCGCGATAAGGCCCGCGTCGTCATCCTCATTGGGCGCGAGCAGGGTTTTCTGGCTCGCGGGATCCGCGTCGGCGTTCAGCGTTACGAGCATAGGCGGATGCTTCGTCGAATCGACATAGATCGCGAAGACGTACGGGCCTTTCGCGGTGAGTTCGGCATAGGCGGGCGACGTCGTGATGATGAACTTGATAAGTTTCTTTTGAACCATCGGGCGATTGGGCAAGGCATCGAGATAGGCGCGGGTGCGGGCGTTCTGCGCGTCGCTCCAGGCCTGCACCTTCGGATCGCCGGGATTCTCGAGCCAACGATAGGGATCGGCGATGCTTACGCCCTGAACCGTTTCGGAGGTCGTGCCCACTTCGGTGGGCGGCGGTGGCGCAATCGCGCTCGCCATGGCGGCGGCCGCAAAGAGGCTGAACCCCAATGCGAGAATCTGCGCCCTGAACCTGTTCATGCGAAACGCCCCAACATCCCGCCATGTCGCTCCTGGCCGCAGACTGGCGGGATTGATTCCATCCTATGCGAATCAGCGCCGTCTCCTAAGCCCTTTCGTCCAAATTCGTGAATTATTGCGGCCGCTCAGAAAGTGATCGCGGGCGCGGCGCGATAAACAGAATGTTGCGTTTTGGATGGGAAATCGCTTGACTTACACTTCCAACACAAACGGCTAACCATGGATTCTCAATTGCGCGACGCGCATATCGCAAAAATCAGGCAGGCCGGATTCACCGTCGTGGAAAACGCCATCGAGCCGGAATTGATCGAGGCGCTGGATGCGGCGCTGTCCCGGCTGGAGCGCGAGATGAATGTGCGGCCCGCGAAAAACACCTTCGAGGGACATAGGACTGTTCGCATATACAATTTGCTGGCTTACGGCGCGCCGTTCGACCGCGTGCCGATTCATTCTTCCGTGCTTCCGATTGTGGAAGGCATTCTCGATCCGGGTTGTCTCATTTCATCTTTGTCTTCGATTGCCATCGATCCGGGCGAGCGCGCACAACCTATTCATGCCGACGATATGGTGATCCCGCTGGAGAAACCGCATCGTTCTATTGTGTGCAATTCCATGTGGGCGCTGACCGACTTCACGGATGCAAACGGCGCCACGCGGCTCGTGCCGGGCAGCCATAAGAAACCCAATCCGGAATATGGCGGCACGTATGAAACGATTCCGGCGGAGATGAAAAAGGGTAGCGTGCTCATCTGGGACGGCGCGCTGTGGCACGGCGGTGGCGCGAACGCGACGGACCAGCGCCGTACCGGCATCGCGATGAATTATTGCGCGGGATATATTCGCCAGCAGGAAAATCAGCAGCTCGGTCTTTCGCCGAAGCTTGTGAAAACCTTTCCCAAACGATTGCAGGAATTGATCGGCTACGGCGTCTATGGGCCGCTGATCGGCCATATCGACAAGACGAGTGCGATGGAAATTGCCTCGCGCGACGGCGATTTCGAGACGATCTGGAAAAACCAGTGACGCGTGCGAGCCGTTCGTGAATTACCGCCATGCCTATCACGCGGGCAATTTCGCCGATGTGCTGAAGCATATCGCGCTTGTGGCGCTGCTGTTGCACTTGCGCAAGAAGGATGCGCCATTTGCGGTTATCGACACGCATGCCGGGCGCGGCGTTTATGATCTCGCGGGCAACGAAGCCGGTAAAACCGGCGAGGCTGCCGATGGCATTGCGAAACTAGATGCAGATGAGCAGGCCTCCGCTGCCTATTCTGCCTACCTCGATCTGGCGCGAAAGGCGGGTAGCAATCTTTATCCCGGTTCGCCTTTGATCGCGGCGCAATTGCTGCGACCGCAGGATCGTCTGGTTGCGATAGAAAAGCACGAAGAAGAATGCGCGGCGCTGCAAAGCGCGCTCAAACCTTTCGCAAAGGCACGCGCAATTTGCGCCGATGGCTATGAAAGATTGAACGCGCTGCTTCCGCCGCCCGAACGGCGCGGCGCGGTGCTGATCGACCCGCCTTACGAAGCGGCGGATGAATTTGCGCGTACGGCTCAGGCGCTCGCTTCCGCATACCGCAGGTTTGCAACAGGAATCTATCTGCTCTGGTATCCTGTGAAATCCGCTGCCGACGCCGATGCGCTGTGCGGCGAAGTGAAAGCGGCTGGTATCACCAAAGCCCTGCGCATCGAGCTTGATATCGGTACGTCCGGTGAGCGCCCGGATGCGTTGCACGCAACCGGATTGCTCGTCATCAATCCGCCTTATCAGTTCGACACAGAAATGGATGCTGTGCTGAATCTGCTCGTCGCCCAACTTGGTCGGAACGCATCCGCGCGTGCGCGCTTGGACTGGCTCTAAGGCTTCTGTATCAGTGTTTCCTGCGCGCTCACGGCCTGCCAGAAACCGTCGCGCCTGACGAACACATCTGTGAAACGCATGGCCACATCGCCGTCGCCATCGCTCACGTGTGTTGTGCCGGTCACAACCACCGTGGTGTCGTTGAAAATATTCACGTCCATCCCGTCCAGGCGTTGCTCACGCGACGTGCTCTTGAGCGCGGCATCGATGGCGCCTTTTTTGTTCGTAACGGTTCCATCCCACGAGACCTGCGTGAAGTCCTGCGCCAGCAGCCGGAACAGCGCGTAGCCGTCGTGACGCACAATATCGTTCAGCCATTCGGTTTCGACGGATACGAATTGCGCTCGCTCATCCACCGTCGCCGGCCGTGCGTCGGCGTGTGTGGCCGCACCCAACGCCAATAGAGCAACAAAACAGGAAATCGATTTCGGCATGTTCCCCTCTCGGAACTCGCGTCGGCGATGTGGCTGGTCAGGCGGGTCTAGCGAGAAACGCGCAGCCCGAAAAGCCGTTTCTGCGTCCTCGTGGCCGCAGGCGCGCAAGCAATGAATCGGTTATCCTGAAAGCAGTTGACGAGGGCCATCGGCTGGGGCCTCTTTGGCCCTGCTGACACAGGACGCAGATTTTGAAAATCAAACTCCACAAAGGCGATCTGCCGGACGGGCTAGACCTCGGCGCCACCGTCGCCATCGACACCGAAACGCTGGGCCTCAATTACTTCCGCGACCGGCTGTGCCTGGCGCAATTGTCGGCGGGTGACGGCATCTGCCACGCCGTGCAATTCGCGCCGCGCGGTTATAACGCGCCGAACCTGTCGCGGCTTTTGGCCGATCCGAAAGTGATGAAGCTGTTCCACTACGCCCGCTTCGACATGGCCATGTTTCAGCGGCATCTGGGTGTCGTCACCGGGCCGGTTTACTGCACCAAAATCGCCTCCAGGCTCGTGCGCACCTATACCGACAAGCACGGGCTGAAAGACCTCGTGAAGGAGCTTCTGAGCGTCGATCTGTCCAAGGAGCAGCAAAGCTCGGATTGGGGCGCGCCGGAGCTGTCCGAAAAGCAGCTGGCCTATGCCGCCAACGACGTGGCCTATCTCCACCGCCTCAAGGACGTGCTGGACGGCATGCTGGCACGGGAAGGCCGCACGGCGCTGGCCCGGGCGTGCTTCGATTTCCTGCCCGCCCGCGTGGCGCTGGACCTGTCGGGCTGGGAAGCGGTGGACATTTTCGCCCATTAAGCGCGGTCTAGCGCCGCCTTGAACGGCCCGGGCGGCCCGCCCATAATCAGCCTTGGCACGATTTTCGCGTTCCCGCCGCGCCCGCGCGGCAGAAGGGTGTTCCATGCGTTCCGCCGTTTCCGTTGCCGCGCCCCGCAGGAAGGCCGCCAACGCCGACCTTAAGGCCGCGCGCCGGGTGCTGGACTATGCCAGCGAAGCCATTTCGGAATTGGGCGCGGCGCTGAACGGCGATTTCAGCCGCGCGGTGGATACGATCCTCGGCATCAAAGGCCGCGTCATCGTCAGCGGCATGGGCAAGAGCGGGCTGGTCGGCCGCAAGATCGCAGCCACGCTGGCCTCCACCGGCACGCCCGCCTATTTCATCCATCCCGCCGAGGCCAGCCACGGCGATCTGGGTGCGCTGACCAGCGCCGACGCGCTGCTGATGTTGTCCAATTCCGGCGAGACACGGGAGCTTTCCGACCTCATCACCTATGCCAAGCGCTTTTCCCTCCCGCTGATCGGCATCGCCAGCCGCGCCGAGTCGAGCCTGCTGCAGGCGGCCGATGTGGCGCTGGTCCTGCCCAAATCGAAGGAGGCGTGCCCCATGGGCCTCGCCCCCACCACCTCCACGACGCTGATGCTTGTGCTGGGCGATGCGCTGGCCGTGGCGCTGATGGAGCGGCGCGGCTTCACGCCGGACGATTACCGCGCGCTGCATCCGGGCGGTTCGCTGGGCACGGCATTGATCCGCGTCAGTGACCTTATGCACACGGGGGACGAAATTCCGCTGATCGGCGAAGATGCCACGATGCAGGCGGTGCTGATCGAGATGGCGCGGCAGCGTTTCGGATGCGTGGGCATTTGCGACAAACGCGGCGGCCTTGTCGGCATCATCACCGATGGCGACCTTTCGCGGCACATGGCGCCCGATCTGCTGGAACGCAAAGCCACAAGCGTGATGACGAAGAATCCGAAAATAGCGCGGCCGGAACAACTCGCCGCCGAAGCGCTCGCCTTCATGAACGCGCACAAGATCACGCGGCTGTTCGTGCTCGATCCGAAGGACAAATCGAAGAAGCCCGTCGGCATCCTGCACATCCATGATTGTCTGCGCGCGGGGATTCAATGATGGCGGATACTTCGGCGCCTCGCCGCACGCCGATGCGCGACTGGACCGCGCGCACGCGCAGTTCCTTCATGGATGCGCAGCGTTATTCGCGTTTCGTGACCATTATGAAACGTGCGTTGCCGATCGCGGCGCTGGCGCTGATCGCGGCGGTCGTCGCCTATTCTCTGCAGCCGCGCCAGCAGAACCGCGTGGAAATGACGTTCGAAAGCGTGAACGAAATCGACAATGATCTGGCGATGATCAAGCCGCGGCTGACGGGCGCGGACACGAAGGGCAATCCCTTCGTCATCACGGCG
>DATCEI010000306.1:0-3446 GCA_036510185.1 Rhizomicrobium sp.
GGCTTTGCGTTTGGGTTTGCTCTTGCCTTTGCCCGCGCGTGCGGCGAGCCATTCGACCGCCTGTTCGGCTGTCACCGATTCCGGCTCGATACCATCGGGGATCGTTGCGTTGGTCGTGCCATCCGAAACGTAAGGCCCGTAGCGGCCTTTCAGAACTTTGATCGGCGCACCGCTTTGCGGATGTGCGCCCAGTTCCTTCAACGCCTGCGCCTGCCGCCTGCCGCCGCCTTTGGCCTTGCGTTCGGCGAGCAGCGTGACCGCGCGGTTGATGCCGACAGTGAACACTTCATCGGGCGAATCCAGCGAAGCATATTTGCCGTCATGCGCGACGTAAGGCCCGAAGCGGCCGAAATTCGCGGTGATCGGCGTGTTCGTTTCCGGATGCATTCCCACCGTGCGCGGCAGCGACAGCAATCTCAGCGCGAGTTCGAGATCGACGCTTTCCGCATTCGTGCCTTTGGGCAGGCTGGAGCGCGCGGGCTTCTCGCCTTCGCCGCGTTGCACGTAAGGACCGAAGCGGCCCACGCGCAACGAAATCGGCTCGCCGGTTTCCGGGTCTTCGCCCAGCACACGCGGCGACGCATCGCCGCCTTCACCCGGCGTCTGCCCAAGCTTCCGCGTGAAACGGCATTCCGGATAATTCGAACAGCCGACAAACGCGCCGAAACGCCCAAGTTTCAAACTCAACCGCCCATTGGCGCAGGACGGACACACGCGCGGATCGGCGCCATCCGCACCTTTCGGAAAAATCAGCGGTTCGAGCATCGCATCGAGCGTGTCGATGACCTGCGAAATCTTCAGGTCTTTCGTGCCGCCGATGGCCGCCGAGAAATCTTTCCAGAAATCGCGCAGCAATTGTTTGTAGTTGAGTTCGCCAGCGGCAACCTCATCGAGTTTTTCTTCGAGGTCGGCGGTGAAATCATATTCCACATAGCGCTTGAAGAAATTCGACAGGAACGCGGTGACGAGGCGGCCTTTGTCCTCCGGAATGAACCGGTTGCGCTCCAGCCGAACATAGGCGCGGTCGCGCAGCACCGAAAGAATGGAAGCGTAGGTCGAGGGCCGCCCGATGCCCAGTTCTTCCAGCTTGCGCACGAGGCTCGCTTCGGAATAACGCGGCGGCGGTTCGGTGAAATGCTGTTCCGGCGTGACTTTCTCGATGCCGAGCGCGCCGCCTTCCTTCACGCGCGGCAGCCGCGCGCCATCCTCATCGGATTCGTCGTCCTTGCCTTCCTGATAGAGCACAAGGAACCCATCGAACAACGTGACGCTGCCCGTGGCGCGCAAAGTGATCTGCTTATCGGCGGAGATGCAATCCACCGTTGTGCGTTCAAGCTCCGCACTTTCCATCTGGCTGGCAACAGCGCGTTTCCAGATCAGTTCATAAAGCCGCGCCTGATCATTATCGAGCGCGCGTGCGATTTTCTCCGGCAGGCGCGCGAAACTCGTGGGGCGAATGGCTTCATGCGCTTCCTGTGCGTTCTTCGCCTTGCTGGAATAGGCGCGCGGCACGCCCGGCACATATTTGGCACCGTAGCGGTCGCCAATCACATGGCGCGCATCGGCAACGCCTTCGCCCGCCATCTGCACGCCGTCGGTACGCATATAGGTGATGAGGCCGACCGTCTCGCCGCCTATGTCAACGCCCTCATAAAGCTGCTGCGCCACCTGCATCGTGCGCTTGGCCGCGAAGCCGAGTTTGCGCGAGGCTTCCTGTTGCAGTGTTGACGTAATAAACGGCGGGGCAGGGTGGCGTTTGACCGGTTTGCTTTCGACACTGCCGACCGTGAATTTCTGCGCGTTGATCGCGCCAACGGCACGCGCGGCATCCGCTTCATTCTTCAGCGAAAGTTTTTCAAGTTTCTTGCCGTCGAGATGTGTCAGATGCGCCGTGAACGCGCCTTCCTGCGATTGTAGATCGGCGTCGATGCTCCAATATTCCTGTGCGCGGAACGCCTCGATTTCGGTTTCGCGTTCGCACACCAACCGCAACGCCACCGATTGCACGCGCCCCGCCGATTTCGCGCCGGGCAATTTGCGCCACAGTACGGGCGACAATGTGAATCCCACGAGATAATCCAGCGCACGCCGCGCAAGATATGCGTCCACCAATTCCACATTGATCTGGCGCGGATGCGCGATGGCATCCAGCACGGCGGATTTCGTGACCGCGTTGAACACCACGCGCTCGACGGGAATGTCGCCCAGCGCCTTCTTCTGCTTCAGCACTTCCAGCACATGCCAGGAAATGGCTTCGCCTTCGCGATCAGGGTCGGTGGCGAGGATCAGCTTGTCGGCGCCCTTCATGGCGTCGGCGATTTCCTTGATGCGCTTCTGGGCGCGGTCATCGACCTCCCAGGTCATGGCGAAGTCGTGGTCGGGCTGAACCGAGCCATCCTTGGACGGAAGGTCGCGGATATGGCCGAAACTGGCCAGCACCTTGTAGCCGGACCCCAGATACTTATTGATGGTTTTGGCTTTGGCGGGCGATTCTACGATCAGAACATTCATAAGGTGCTGGGCGGGGGCTGGGTTCGGCGGCGCGGACACTGGCCGCAGCGGCCAAGCCCTGTCAACGCCGGGGCGTCACCAATACTTAAAGTCGCAGTAATAAATATGCACACTCCATAGTTGTTTTCTTGCCGATACCGCTATAATCAAATTGTCAGACGCAATGATTGGTCACCCCATGACACAGCCGCTTCGCCGCCACCAGACATCTCCGGAAGCGCGGATGGCGCCTATAACGCCGGCGGAAACACTGTCCTATATCAAGGACTTATTGGGTTCGCTGCTGGACATGGCGGAATGCCAGCAACAGCGCCGCCTGGCCGAATTGATCGAACTGGCGCAAAAAGAAGCCGAAAGCCTCAGCCGCAGGCTGGCGCGGGCCTAAGCCCAGCACACTTTATTTCCCGGCTGGCGAGTGAGGCGGCCCGCGAGTTCCAGTTCCAGCAGAACGGTCAGCACGGCCTGCGCGGGCGCGCGGGTCTGACGAATCAGCTCGTCGATCTCGACCGGGGCAGGGCCGATTGCTTCCTCGATCTGGCGGCGTACGCGGTCTGCCTCGGCGTCGAGGGCCTGCGCATCGGGCGGCGGGGCGTCGGGTTCGTGGGCGGGTTCGCAGAATTCACGGCCCAGAATCGGGCGTAAGTGATGCAGCACATCCTCCGCATTTTCGGTGAGGATCGCGCCTTCGCGGATCAGCCGGTTCGTGCCCTTCGCGCGCGGATCGAGCGGCGAGCCGGGCACGGCGAAGACTTCGCGGTTCTGTTCCAGCGCGTAATTCGCCGTGATGAGCGAGCCGGAGCCTTCCGCCGCTTCCACAATCACCACGCCGCGCGCCATGCCGGAGATGATGCGATTGCGGCGCGGGAAGTGCCGCGCTTGCGGCGGCTGGCCCAGCTTCATTTCGGAAACGATGGCGCCTTCGCTGCGAATACGAT
>DATCEI010000307.1:0-2893 GCA_036510185.1 Rhizomicrobium sp.
GATTGAGGGTCAGACACACGCGGACGGTGCGACATGGCTCGACCGCTCCCTCGTATCAAGCGCAAATGAATATTCCGCAGGCTCACAGTTTGGGCGGGATGTCCGCGCGGCCCTGGCGCAGCGGCAGCAATGGCTGATCGCAGAAGGACTGGCCTCGCTTCGAGACGGCGTGTTTGTAGCACGACCGGATATGCTTGAAACGCTGCGTCGGCGCGAACTTGCGCGCGTCGCAGGCCAGCTCTCCAAAGAACTGGGCTTGTCCTATAGCGAGGCGCGGCAAGGACAGCGCCTCGAAGGCATCTACAAACGGTCGGTCGATCTGGCGAGCGGCAAGTTTGCGCTGATCGAGAAGAGTCGCGAGTTCACGCTGGTGCCTTGGCGCGATGTGCTGGAACGCCATATCGGTCAATCCGTGTCGGGCGTCATGCGCGGCGATGTTATCTCCTGGACCATTGGCCGCCAGAGAAGTGGGCCGTCGATTTCCTGACGGCCCTGCGAGTTTTGCGCACTGGCCGCCACTGGCACACGCAGGTCGCAGGTGAGGCGCGTGGCGCCCAATGCGTAAAGAAACAGGATTGAGAAATTTCGAAACTTGAACGACTCCTGAGTCGCACTGGGAGCCAGCGCATGACGCCGACGAAATTCCTTATCGGACAGATCGCGATCATATTCGCCGTCACCCTGTGCGGCATCTGGTTTGCGACCGAATGGGCGGCGTGGCATCTCGCGTTCCAGCCGCAATTGGGCGCTGCCTGGTTCTCGGTTCGATCAATCCCTGTCTATCATCCCTGGCGTCTGTTCGAATGGTGGTACGTCTATGATGCTTACGCGCCAAAACTGTTCGAGACGGCGGGCGGCATCGCTGCGTCGAGCGGTTTTTTGGGATGTGCCGCCGCGATTGTTTGCGCGTTGTGGCGCGCGCGTCAGCGTCATTTGGCGACGACCTACGGCTCATCGCGGTGGGCGAGTTCTCGCGAGATCGTCCGCGCGGGCCTGACGCGCGCCTCCGGCGTGTTTCTCGGCCGCTGGCGCGACACATATTTGCGCCATGACGGACCGGAGCATGTGATGGCGTTCGCGCCGACGCGCTCCGGTAAAGGCGTAGGTCTAGTAGTCCCAACTCTGTTGTCCTGGACGCAAAGTGTCATCGTTCACGACATCAAGGGCGAGAACTGGCAATTGACCGCCGGTTGGCGTAGCGCGTTTTCGCATTGCCTTCTCTTCAATCCCACCGACCTCAAAAGCGCGCGCTACAATCCGTTGCTCGAAGTGCGCAAAGGTGCCGATGAAGTGCGCGATGTGCAGAACATCGCCGACATTCTCGTCGATCCGGAAGGCGCTCTGGAACGTCGGAATCATTGGGAAAAGACCAGCCACGCACTTTTGGTGGGGGCGATTCTCCATTGCCTTTATGCGGAGGAAGAAAAGACGCTGGCGCGCGTTGCGAGTTTTCTGTCCGATCCGCGCCGCTCGTTCGAACACACCTTGCGCGCGATGATGACCACCAATCATTTGGGCACGCCGAAGCAACCTGCCGTTCACCCGGTGGTCGCTTCGGCCGCACGCGAAGTGCTCAACAAATCGGAGAACGAACGCTCCGGCGTGTTGTCGACGGCCATGTCGTTCCTGGGATTGTATCGTGATCCTACTGTTGCGCTGACAACGTCGTGCTGCGACTGGCGCATTGCCGACCTGGTCGATGCGTCCTGGCCCGTGTCGCTCTATCTGGTCATTCCGCCGTCGGACATCTCGCGGACCAAGCCGCTCGTGCGCCTGATCCTCAACCAGATCGGACGCCGGTTGACCGAGCGTCTGGAAGGCGATCCGGAAAAATCCCGGCGGCACAAATTGCTGATGATGCTCGACGAGTTTCCGGCGCTGGGACGGCTCGATTTCTTTGAGACGGCGCTTGCCTTCATGGCGGGTTACGGAATTCGTGCGTACCTAATTGCCCAGTCATTGAATCAAGTTTCCAAAGCTTACGGCGAAAATAATTCTATCCTCGACAATTGCCATGTGCGCATCGCGTTCTCCTCGAACGACGAGCGCACGGCCAAACGCATTTCGGACGCGCTCGGAACGGCGACCGAACAACGCGCGCAACGCAACTATGCGGGGCATCGTCTTTCGCCCTGGCTATCGCATGTCATGGTTTCGCGGCAGGAAACCGCACGTCCGCTCCTGACGCCGGGCGAGGTGATGCAGCTGCCGCCAGCCGACGAGCTCGTGCTCGTGTCGGGCCTTGCTCCCATTCGCGCGAAAAAGCTGCGTTATTTCGAAGACCGCAATTTCTCGTCGCGCGTGAAACCGGCGCCCGTACTCTCCGATGAGGGCTATCGCGATTGCCCACAGGCGCGGCCGGACGATTGGAGCGGGAGGACTTGCGCCACCACGGTATTGGCCGACACGGAAAACACGTCTTCTGAAAGCGCAGGCGATACGGGCGGACCGCAACTGCATCGTCACCCCGATTTATCCGAGCAGGAGAGGGTGGAGCCTGCCAGTCCACAGTCGCCGGACCTGGTGGCGGACGACGACGATGCAAGCGCCGCCGATCAAATCCAGACCGGCGCAATCCGCCGAGCCTTCGGCATCAATGCCGGTGAACCACACCGTCATTGCGACGATATTGTGCCAGCGTTTTGAGGCTCGCGATGAAGTCACGCCACAGTCTCTATCTCGACGACGCGCTGAACAAGCGGCTCGACGAGCTTGCCAGCAAACCGGGGGCCAGCCGATCCGCCATCGTGCGCGATGCGGTGAGCGCTTACCTCGCACGCCAGGGCGCCAGTGAATTGGAAATCGCGTTTCGCGAACGTCTGGACCGCATGAGCGGCCAACTCAATCGCATTGAGCATATTCAGAACATCACGCTGGAATGCGTGGCTTTGTT
>DATCEI010000308.1:0-2473 GCA_036510185.1 Rhizomicrobium sp.
CCGTGCCGGGGCCGTAAGCCGCGAAATAATTGAACGGCTGATGATGAAACTGGAATAACGCATCCGGGCAGTTGGGCCACACCGCTTTGGGCATCGCCTGTTTGTCCGTGCAGCCTTGCGCGGCGGTTGCGCCATTGGTCCAGCCGGGACGGTCGACATCGCCATCGGCATTCGACCAGCCGCCCGAATACCACGCCCAGCGAACGCCTCTTTGGGAGAGCCGGTCGCCGATTGTGGGGTTGCTAACGGGCGGCAGGCGTTTGTAGTCCGGCGTTCCCGGCATGTAAGGTTGAGCGAATGGCTGTATGGTATTCACCGCATAGTCGCCGCAGGTGATGCCATTCGGTGGTGTGCCAGCGGGTGGATTGCAGGAAGCGGTCAGCGGCCCGAGTTTCACACCTTTGCCCAATGGCGACGCATAAAGCGGCGCATTGTTCGCCATGCCGTTTGCATCCACGATGGCATGCAGATCTTGTTTGCTACCGTCATTGATAGCGTTTGCGAAAACCGGCGCCGCCGCCGCAACAAGCCATTGATGATTGAAAAACGAACCGCCGAACGCACCCTGATAAAAATTGTCCGCGATCACATAATGCGGCGGTTTAGCCGAATGCAAAAACGCATAGATGGGCAATTTCGCCGTGTCGTAGTGCCCCATTGTGAGGCCAGCCGCGTCACTGCCCGTGACGTAACGGTCCTGTTTGCCGTTATCGATCTGATATTGCTCCGTGTAATAGCGATGAATGATGTCGCGTGTGCAACCGCCCGGCAGACCCTGTCCTTTCAGCACGCCGTTCGGCGCATCATCTTCCGGCGACGGACAGGTCGTGTCGGTGGAATTGATATAGTCGTCAATCTTGAAAGGCGCGTTGGGAAAGGCGCTCGCGATTGCAGGCGTTCCATTATCTGTGCAGCTTGCGGGCAGCGGAGGCGATGTGAGATTCACATCAAGCTGCAAAAGGCATTTATAAGGCATGCCGTCCTGCCGTACTTGCGTGGCCGTCGCGGCAGACGCATTCGCCAAACCATTGACCTTCTCGCCATCCACCGCGCCCCACAATCCGTACAAATTGTCGAAGCTGTGGTTTTCCTCATAGATAATGACAATGTGTTTGAAATCCGCAGGCGGATTCTTCCGGTGCGATGCCGCGTTTGCCGGAATGCTCGACCACACAATCAAGCCGGCCAGAAACAGAGTTGCATATCTCATCGCTTGGCTCCACGGAATAAAAGCGTCAACCGCATGCCATTATACATAACGCGGGATTGGACCGTTATGCGGCGTCATGCGATCCGACAGATCGAACATCACTTCGTCAATATAGCACCAGCCCCAGCCTTCCGGCGGATCGTAGCCCTCGATGATCGGATGTTTCGTCTTGTGAAAATGCTTGGTCGCATGTTTGTGCGGAGAGGAATCGCAACAGCCGACATGGCCGCAGGTCCGGCAAATGCGCAAATGCACCCATTTCGAACCGATCTTCAGACATTCCTCGCAGCCGAGCGCGCTGGGCGTAACATCGCGGATCGTGTCGAGATGGCTGCAAGTGTCAGACATGAGCGGAATCCTTTGCGCGATTGCCGTCGGCGGCGAGATAAGCATGTATCGTGGCGACGACCTGCGCGCCCTCGCCCACCGATGCGGCCACACGCTTCACCGAACCGGAACGCACATCGCCGATTGCGAAAATACCCGGTTTGTTCGTTTGCAATGGAAAGCGCCCATCGCCCGCAAGGGCATCGGCCTGCACAAAACCCTTTGCATCGAGCGCGATACCAGATTTCGCCAACCATGTCGTGTTCGGCGCGGCCCCAATCAGAAGAAAAAGGTGCCGGATCGCGCGCGATGTTTCCTCCCGCGTGTTGCGATTGCACCAGCGCACGGCCTGGAGCGCGCCGTTCTCGCCTTCCAGCGCGATCACTTCGGTTTCCGTCAACACTTCTATATTGGGCTGCGCCGCGATGCGGTCGCACAGGTAACGCGACATTGTGGCGTCGAGGCTTTTGCCGCGCACAATCATCCAGACTTTTTGGGCCTGACCGGCAAGATAAACCGCCGCCTGCCCCGCCGAATTGCCCGCGCCGACCAGCGCCACTTCCTGTCCAGCGCACAATCGCCCTTCCAGCGGCGAAGCCCAGTAATGCACATGCGAACCTTCATATTCCACGAGATTGGACACTTCGAGGCGGCGATATTCCGCGCCGCTCGCAATCACGATTGAGCGCGACAGAATCTTCTGATCCCCCTGCAGGCACAGAACATAATGCCGAACGCCGCCATCCATGCTTTCGGCCATGCCCGTCACCTCTTCGGGGATGGCCATTTCGGCGCCGAATTTCTGGGCCTGATTGTAAGCGCGCGCCATCAGCGCGATGCCGGAAATGCCGGTGGGGAAACCCAGATAATTTTCAATGCGCGCGGATGCTCCCGCCTGTCCGCCGAAGGCACGGCAATCAAGCACGATGACGGAAA
>DATCEI010000309.1:0-2606 GCA_036510185.1 Rhizomicrobium sp.
TCATCGCCACGCACAATTACGATCTCGCGCAGATGATGGACCGCACGCTTGTGCTCGATGCGGGGCGGCTGAGCGATGCGGGAAAACTTGCCGCAAAAACTAAATAATTTCTGTCATCGCCCGGCTTGTCCGGGCGATCCAATTTTCCAGAAACAAATTGGGTTGCCCGGACCCTTCGCAAAAAATGCTCAGGGCCGGGCAATGACAGGTTTTATAAAAAGCTACCGCCGCAATTCCGCAAACGGCGGCGGCACTGTCGCCTTGAAGCTCGCGCGTTGCGAATGCGTGTCGAAATATTTCATCAGATGTTTCGACTCGCGCATCAGCGCGCCGCTTTCTGGCGTGTCTTTCAGATAGGCCAGCACCGGCAGAATGTTCATATCCGCATAGGTGAACACGCTCCCTGCGAGAAATCCATTCGCAACGGCCTTGTCCAGCGCTTCAACCTTCTGGGTCATTTCCGGGATGGCTTTTTCGATGGCGTCACGATCCGGCTTGCCGTCCGCCGTGCCCGGAAAGAAATACCAGCGCAGATAGCCGTTCGTGGCGGGAATGATCGTCGTGTTGGTGGAGGAAACCCATTGTTCAATCTGGCCGCACAGCGCCGCATCGTCCGGAAACAGTTTCGGCCCCGCAAACGCCTTGTCGATATAGGTTGCAATCGCCTTGGATTCGAACAATGTGACATTCCCATGCCGCATCACGGGAATTTTGCCGAAGGGATGAATGGCGTCCACGTCCGGCGTGTGCGGGCGTATCGCGGACAATTTATACGCAACGCCTTTTTCTTCGCATGCGATGCGCACGCTGCGCACATAATTGGATTGCGGCGCGCCGATGATTTCCAGTTCCGTCATGTTCAACCTTTCGCGAGAAATGTGGTGAGTTTGTCGAGCGTGCCGTTCCAGCCATTGTTGTGGCTGTCGCGGCGTTCGACGCTGCCGAAGCCTTCATGGCGCAGCGTCATTTCGGTGCCTTCGCCCGCGGCGCGGAACGAAAGCGTGATGAGCGTATCCTGTTCCTCATGTTCCCACTTCCATGTGAAAACCAGTCTACCGGGCCGCGCGATCTCGCGATAGACGCCGCCCACCGCAATGTCGTTGCCGCTGGGCACATGCATGACGACGCGATAACGCCCGCCCACGCGCGGCTCCATCATTGTCACTTCGCCGCGCACGCCGGGCGGCCCCGCCCATTCGCCCCAGGATTTGCTCAGCCAGGCATCGAACACGGCCTCGGGTGGCGCATCGAATGTGCGTTTTATCATCAGGGCGGGAATGGTGTCAGCGTGGCTCATCGGATTTTCCTTTCGGTTGTTTGAGGTGTGCATCAAGCCGGTCCAGCGCCTCGCTCCAGAAGCGGGCGTAATATTCCAGCCATTCGTTCGCGCGCCGCAGCGCCTCGGGCTTCAGGCGGCAGAGCCGATGCTGGCCCTCGCGCTCGCGCCCGATGAGATCGGCGTCCTCCAGCACGCGCAAATGCCGCGAGATCGCGGGCAGGGAGATGTCGAAGGGCGCGGCCAACTCGCCGACCGTGGCCTCGCCAAGCGCCAGACGGGCCAGGATCGCGCGGCGGGTGGGGTCGGCCAGCGCCGAGAATGTCGTGTCGAGCATCATTTAACGAGTATGTTAATTAACGTGACTGTTAAGTCAAGCGCGAATTTGATCCTGATTTGTTCTTGACAAAAGAACACATACGGAACATATTGGGCGCAAACAAGGAGAGCGATATGCGCGATTGGCTGAAGGATATGGTGGGCGGCGTGATTTTGCTGGTGTTCGTGGGGTCTTCGTTCGGGCTCGCCGATATGGCGCAGGCCGTGATTGCGCGTGGCTGAGCCTGTGGACAAAGCGTTTTAGGCGCACCCGCATAGGTGGCGTCTAGGCGATAATGGCCCTGTCTTTCGGGAATCGTGTCGTGGCTAAAGAGGAACGCAAAAAGGCGTCGTTCGTCCATTTGCGGGTGAAGAGCGCCTATTCGCTGCTGGAGGGCGCGGTTCGGCCCGAGGATCTGGCGCGGCTGGCGCGCGCGGGCGGCATGCCCGCCGTCGCCGTCACCGATGCGGACAATCTGTTCGGCGTTTACGAGATCGGCGAAACGCTGGTGAAGGCGGGTGTGCAGCCGATTGTGGGTTGCCTGCTCTCCGTGGAATTCAGCGAAACGCCGGTGGGCCAGCATCCGGGCGTGCGGCCCAAACCGCCGCGTCTGCCTTTGCTGGTGCAGAACGAGCTTGGCTATCGCAATCTCGTGAAACTGTTGAGTGCCGCCTATCTCGATGCGCAGCCGGGCGACTGGCCGCATGTGACGATGGAGAAACTGGCCGCGCATTCCGAAGGTTTGATCGCGCTGACCGGCGGGCCGGGCGGTCCGTTGAACAATCTGGTTGTCGATGCGCAGCCCGATGCCGCCGAAGCGCTGCTTCTGAAACTCGCGAAGATTTTCGATGGCCGCCTTTATATTGAATTGCAACGGCACGGTCTGCCTGAAGAACGCGCGGCGGAAGACACGCTGGTGGAGCTTGCCTACACGCACGCGATTCCGCTCGTCGCCACCAACGACGTGCATTTCGGCGAGTCTAATATGTATGAGGCGCATGACGCGCTGTT
>DATCEI010000310.1:0-8737 GCA_036510185.1 Rhizomicrobium sp.
ATTGGAGAGAAGGAGCGATATTCGGGCGGTTTTTACCGACATCCACATGTCGGGCTCGATGAATGGATTGGGATTGGCGCATGAGGTTCGCGCCCGGTGGCCGGCGATTCACCTTATCGTGGCTTCGGGACGGGATGCTTCCAATGAGGAAATGCCTGCAAATGGCCGGTTTATTCGTAAACCATATGCCGCTGAACAAGTTACGGCCGTGCTGCGGGAATTGTTTGGGCCTCGACCGATTCATGGGGGGCATTAGTCGAAACTGTGGTAGAATAGCCTGACGATAGGCCATTGGCGCCAAGCCAAAGCTTAGTCGATTTACACAAATTTACCCGGGATATGGCTTGCGCTTCGCGAGCCTCCGGCCGTCCAGAAAGGGGTAGCCATGGCTCCCCGTCCGCCTGTGCATCCAGATGTGTCGCTCAATCTCGCATTGGCGGTCATCGCCACTTCGACGGCGCCTGTGTTACTCCTCAACGGAGACCTTACGCTGATTGCGGCGAGCAAATCGTTCTGCCACGCCTTTCAGATCGAACCGGCGAGTGTGCCGGGCCTCGCATTCGGCGAGCTTGGGGCGGGCGAATGGAACGTGCCGCAACTCGTTTCCCTGCTGAAAGCGACGGCAGCGGGCTACGCGAAAGTCGATGGCTATGAGATCGATCTCAATCGGGAAGGCAGGCAGAACCGCCGACTGGTTCTGAACGCGCAAAAGCTCGATTACGGCGATCCTGACAGCGTGCGCCTGCTCATATCGGTGTCCGATGTCACCGACGCGCGCATTGCCGAGAAACTGAAAGACGATCTGCTGGCGGAGAAGGCGGTTCTTCTGCAGGAACTTCAGCACCGTGTCGCCAACAGCCTTCAGATCATCGCCAGCGTGCTCATGCAAAGCGCGCGCAAAGTGCAGTCCGAAGAGACGAGAACCCACCTGCACGATGCACACCACCGCGTCATGTCCGTCGCCGCATTGCAGCAGCAGCTCGCGGCGTCCAGCGTGGCCGATGTCGAATTGCGGCCCTACTTCACCGCGCTATGCGAAAGCATCGGTGCGTCGATGATCCGCGATCACAATCAATTGTCGCTCGACGTGAGCGTGGATGATAGCGTCACGGCCGCGGATGTCTCGGTGAGCCTTGGCCTGATCGTCACCGAACTCGTCATCAACGCGCTCAAACACGCTTTTCCCGGCGACCGCAACGGCAAGATCAAAGTCGATTATCATTCCCATGGGCCGAACTGGACGTTGTCCGTCACCGACAATGGCGTTGGCATGCCAGCAGATGCCGCAAACGCCAAGCCCGGTCTGGGCACGAACATCGTTCACGCGCTGACCGCGCAGTTGCGCGCGTCTATCAGAATCGCCGATGCCCATCCCGGAACGGCGGTGTCCATCGTGCATACGCAAATCGCCACCGTGCGAACGCCCGATTCTGCAGCGGCTGTTCGCGCGGTTTAGCTTCGCCGGCGGCGGCGTTACGTCTCCAGCATTTCGCGGACTTTGTTTCCCAGCGTCGCCATGGTGAAGGGCTTGGCCAGTATTTCCATGCCGCGATCCAGACGCCCGCTTCCAATCACCGCGTTTTCCGCAAAGCCGGTGATGAAGATCACTTTCAGGTCCGGCCGCGTGACGCGCGCCGCATCGGCGACTTGCCGTCCGTTCATGCCGCCGGGC
Organism: Rhizomicrobium sp.; assembly: GCA_036510185.1. Classification (GTDB taxonomy): domain Bacteria; phylum Pseudomonadota; class Alphaproteobacteria; order Micropepsales; family Micropepsaceae; genus Rhizomicrobium. The sequence goes on from DATCEI010000310.1 coordinate 1,673, forward strand.
AGGCCGACATCGGTGATCAACAGATCGATGCGCGCGTCGGACTGCAGAATTTTCAGCGCGGCGGGGCCGTCATGCGCTTCAAGCGTTTTGTAATCGGCTTCGGCAAGAACCTCCGCAACCAGCATGCGGACGGTGCCTTCATCATCGACAATCAGCACGACTTCGCCGGCGCCCGGTTCCACCGCGTCAATCGACGGCGTGGCGCTCGCTTTTTGCGCTTCGCCGAAATAGCGCGGGAAATAAAGGCACATCGTCGTGCCTTCGCCGATCTCGGAATAGATGCGCACCTGTCCGCCGGACTGGCGCACAAATCCGTAGATCATCGACAGGCCAAGCCCCGTGCCCTGTCCCAGCGGCTTGGTGGTGAAGAACGGATCGAAGGCGCGGTCGATCACCTCCTGCGTCATGCCGCTGCCGGTGTCGGTCACGCATAGCGAAACATATTGGCCGGCCGGGACTTCGTGCGTTTTTGCCGCGTGGTCGTCTATCCATTTGTTCGCGGTTTCGATGGTGAGATTGCCGCCACCGGGCATCGCGTCGCGCGCGTTGATGCAAAGATTGAGCAGCGAGTTTTCCAGTTGCGATCCATCGACATGAATGGGCCACAGGCTGACCGCGCCGATCACTTCGACATTCACTTCCGGCCCCATGGTACGGCGGATCAGATCTTCCATGCCGCCGATCAGGCGGTTGACGTCCGTGGGTTTCGCATCGAGCGTCTGGCGGCGCGAGAACGCCAGCAGGCGATGGGTGAGGGCCGCCGCGCGATTAGCGGACTCAATGGCCGCTTTCAGGAAACGGTCGAGGTCGTTAATGCGGCCTTCGGCGAGGCGGCGCATTACACGATCGAGCGATCCGGTGATGCCCTGAAGCAGATTGTTGAAATCATGCGCGATGCCGCCCGTTAATTGGCCGACCGCTTCCATCTTCTGCGATTGACGCAGCGCATCCTGCGCCAGAACCAGTTGCGCCTCAGCGGCTTTTTCTTCGGTGATGTCGCGGCCGGTGCAATAGACCATGCCGTCTTCCGGCACGCCGACCCAGGAAATCCAGCGGTAACTTCCGTCTTTGCAACGATAGCGATTTGGAAAGCGGATGGCGGGTTGGCCGCGTTGCGTCATCTCAAAGCCTGCGCGCGTACGCTCCACATCGTCCGGATGCAGCATTTCGAAGATTGACATAGCGGCGACTTCCGCTTCCGACCAACCCAATATGGATTGCCACGCGGGATTGGAGGTTTCGAAATAGCCTTGCGAATTCAGCGCGCCCATAAGGTCGGGCGTCACCTGCCATGTCAGGCCGCGCGCCTGTGCGCGTTCGATGACTTTGCGTTCAAGGTCCGCATTGAGTTCGCGCAATTGCGCTTCGCTTTCGCGTTGCGCGGGTTGCTGGCGTCCCTGCTCGGCAATTCTGCGGCGCTCCGCCAGCACGCGCTCGCTGGTTTCGACAACGATGGCGATGACGCCGCCCGGCTTTCCGCTTTCATCGATGACGGGCGAGTAGTCCAGATTCATCCAGACCCGTTCGGCCTTGCCCGTGCGATGCAGGGTCAATTCCTGATCCTTGTAGGACAGCGTGCCGCCCGCCAGACCAACCTTCATCACGTTGTCGTTGAAATCGGCGACCTCGGGCCAGCCTTCGCGCACCTTGCTGCCCAGCAATTGCGGATGACGCCCGCCCGCAAAAATCGAATAGGCGTCGTTGTAGATCATGATGCCGTCCGGCCCCCACAGGAGCACGATGGGCACCGGCGAGCGGACCAGCAGGCCGACGGTGGTTTTCAGGCTTTGCGGCCAGTCTTCCAGCGGACCCAGCGATTCCGACCAGTCATGCGCGATGATGCGCGCGGCCATTTCGCCGTCGCCCGCCAGGAAACCCACGTTTCTGGTGGAATCCGTCAAAGTCCGGTCTCGAATGCGGTGTTGGCAAAAAGCATCTCTGTCCCCAGCCCACGCTAACGCGGGGAGGCGCGAAAAGCTCCCGGCCGGTAACCATGTTCGTGGGAGCGCCGCTGCTAACGGACGTTGATGGTATCCATCTGCAATGTCACCGCGGTCTGCGCGAGCAACCGGCCGTTGACCGTTGCGTCGGTTTTCACTGCGATCAGCGTCTTGCACAGGATGGTGCCCTCGAAACGCGAAGTTGTTCCAAGAACCGTTTTGCCGGCGACCTGCCAGAATATGTTGTGGGCCCGCGCCTGTCCGTGCAGGAGGACAGCCTTACCGTTGCCGACAGTGAGATTCCCCGAAATCTGGAAAATCCAGACATCGTTCCGCCCGCCCTCGAGCACGACGTCCGCCGGTATGGTTACACCCGTACTCCAACTGTAAACGCCGGGGCGAAGCGTGCGCCCGCCGATATTTCCTGCGCCCAGTTCGGTAACTCTGGCCCGTCGTCCGGCGGCATTTTTGTAAGCGGTTTGCATGTCGCCTATGGCAGTCGTCAGTTTGGAGGGGGCTTTTATGCTGCACGGAGGGGGGCCGGCGGCGTCAACCGAGAAAACCTTTCCAACCACTTCGAAGCAGGACAGATGGTCGGATGCACCGGTGATCGGGCTTGTCCCGATGTTTCCCTTAACATTCGAACGAGGAACATTCGTAATCCCCGATTTCGACAGAATCACAAAATCACCCGCCGTGCCCAGCCTTACCGGCGCCAGAGTCATGGGGATGGCGGACACCGAGGCGATTTCATTTTCGCCGGCAGCGTATGCGGCGGGTCCAATGAGCAACATGATCGGCAATATCGGCAGACAACGCAGCAGCGCCGTTCCGTGTTCGATCCAGCCATTCGTTTTCATTGGAAATTTCTCCTAACGGTTTTGGCGGCGCCGGTCCTCACGGCGCGAGGACCATGACCGCAAGTTCAGCAATGTCGGAAAGTCGGCCGCCTATCAGGCCGGAGAAGTTGGGACGGCACGAAACGGCGAGCGGTCCCAAACCGGCGCTCTCCCGGCAAGTCGGGTGTCACGCCGATATTGACAACGCAGGCGTCGAATAAGCGTTCCTGATCGGTTCGCGCGCTTTTACTTTCGCGGCGTCGCCGTTCTTTGCTGGTGGCGGAAGGCCCCACAACTCTGGTGTTCTTTGGTCAACGAATTGTAAACGGCGGGTGGGCGCACTCTGCCTATGGTCAATATCCCGATTGCCGTACTCGGCCATCGCCAGCGGCGAGGCTTCGATCACGCGACGGCTTGCACTGCAGGGTGAGTTTTATGATTGGGTGACGCTGACGAGAGAGGCCATCGAAAAATGTTGAGCCAAGCCAAAAGACAATCAATACATGTTACGGAGCCACGATGCGGAACCAATCCCTCATGGTTTGTCTTATTCGGTCCGTTTCCTCAATCGAGATGGTACTCATGTGGCAAATGGTATTGCGAAGGTGTCCGAGTAACCGGGCTTCTTGTATAAGTCCTTTGTCGCGAACTATCTCGTCAAAGCCTGATTTCCACGCATGATCTACGACGCGCAGCAACTGCGGTAATGTCATCAAAGCTGATTTGTCTCTAGAACCCAAAGCCATCCAGCTTTTAACTTCCTCAGTCTGCTCCAGTTTGGAAACTTCGTCCTGAACATCCGTTGGGACTTTATCCCACCAAGTTCCTTCGGTTTCTTTCGATAAGACCTCGACAACAAATTCTCGAAGATAGCTTTCGAAAACGAAAAACAGTTTGTAAGCCTCTGCGGCTTCAGTCGCGCGCCGCACCTTATCAGGCACCAGCGTGGCTAGGTCGTATGAGGGAGAAAGTAAAAGGCTGTCTTTAGGGACTATATCTTCGATCTTTTCGATAGTCTTCTCGGCGATCTGACCGAGCATAAGGAATAACGCAGCTTGTGAGTCGACGGTCATTGAAATGTTTTGCGAAGTGCGTTGAAGATGTTGAGATAGATTTCTTCAGTCCCGTTTGATGGTAGATGAACCTGAATATTGTAATGAAACTCCGTGCGAAGGCCCTTGTGACTTCCTCTGTCATGGATATTCGTTTTTGGATCGGTATCGTTTTCTTTTGGGTCAACTTTATCGTCGTCATCAGCTTCGGCTAATGTTTGTGCCTCAAAATCTCCAAGCTTGACTAAAGCTGAAAAGGTTCCGGCTATTCGCCCAGTCATATCCTCGTCAGTCCCAGCTATCTGAGACACCAAGCTCTTTAACTTTTCGCCTGAAAGTTTGTGAGCATCCTGATCTGCGTCGAACAACAGCCCGTAGGCTCTCCGCACGCCGTCCGCCAATGCGCTTCTTCTCTTTTCGCCTTTCAGGAGCCGGTACGATTGCGTTGGTGTGCCTGACTGGTCAATAAACCCCAGAGTACGAAGTAACGGGATCAATGCTCTGTCGTTGCTTGCTTTCAATCCAATCGTAGTTTGCAAAAAACTACGATTGAAAGTCTCGGGGATTTTTGCCGACGCAATTTTTTCAAACAACGTAGGTACGTTTTTGTAGCTAACCAAGTAGGGCAATGACACGGCCATAGTGATCCCCCAAGCGAATCAGAAGACGAATTTACTACCGTAGCACTTTGCCCACATCTCTCGGTTGTATGCCGCCGTTCACCGGACAGGTCATTTTCGTGACGTGCATCTCCGCGCCAGCTTGCCCCCCATTTCCCATGGTTAACGAATTGGAAACGGCGGGTGGGCACTATCTGCCTATGGTCAATATCCTGATTGGCATCACCTATGTCCTGGCCTCGGCCATTGTGGCGGGGCTTACCGGCATCATCCTGGAGCTGCCCGTTTCGGGCGGGCTGACGCTGGCGCTGGTCCTGACGCTGGCTTGCGCGCAGGTCCACGCCAACGCCATCCGCGTCCGGGACAAGCGGCTGACCAGCCGCGAGATCAAGGGCCTGCGCCGCTCCACCAAGGCGTTCGAGGGCGCGCTGCTGGAGCAGGGCGCCAAGATGGACGAGATCAGCAACACCATCGAGGCGCGCACCAGCGCCCAGAGCAAGAAAATCGTCTCCGAGCTTCAGGTGCTGGAAACGCTGATGCGCGATTTCGCGGGCAAGATCACCGCCAAGGCGAAAGAGGCCGCCCCCGCCGAGGTGGCCGCCGAGCGCACCGCCCGCAAAGGCGCGCGCGCCTATCTCAGCGCGCTGGGCGAGGGCGATCTGCTGGAAACCATCCGCGCCTCCCTGGAAGAAAACCGCGTCGATCTTTATCTGCAGCCGATTGTCAGCCTGCCGCAACGCAAACTGCGTTTCTACGAGGCGCTGTCACGGCTGCGCGCGGAAGACGGCGCCGTCATCATGCCCGCGCAATATATGAAGGTGGCAGCACCCGCGGGCCTGATGAGCGTGGTGGACAATCTGCTGCTGTTCCGCTGCGTGCAGATCGTGCGCCGCATGGTGCAGAAAAGCCGTGACATCGCCATCTTCTGCAACATCTCCGGCGACACGTTGCGCGATGCGGAATTCTTTCCGCAATTTCTCGAATACATGCACCACAATCGCGATCTGGCCGGGCAGATCGTTTTCGAATTTTCACAAGAGGCCGTGGCGCAGGCGGGCCGCGAGGGCGAGGCGAATCTGGGTTATCTCGCAAGCCTGGGCTTTGCGCTGTCGATGGATCATGTCGATACGCTGGCGATGGATTTTGCGAAGCTGAAAACGATCGGCTTCCGCCACATCAAGGTGCGCGCCTCCACACTGGTGGGCGGCATGGGCACGGCGCAAGCGGTGGTGGCGGCGGAGGATTTCAAAGGCCTGCTCGGCCGCTACGGCATGAACCTCATCGCCGAGCGCGTGGAAGACGAGAAGACGGTGGTGCAATTGCTCGATTTCACGGTGGATTTCGCGCAAGGGTTTTTGTTCGGCGAACCGCGTGCGGTGCGCGACGAACAACCCAAGCCGGCGGAGAAGACGGAGTCGTCGGTTATTCCGCTCAGGCGGATTGCGTAAACTCCCTAGGAAAAAGCAAACACACATTTGTCATCCCCGGCGAGCGCGAATTTATTCGCGCGAGGGAAGGGGACCCAGGTGTTAAATACCGTCCGGTGTTTGATTCCTGGGTTCCCTTCCCCTCGCATTGCTTACGCAACGCTCGGCCGGGAATGACAAGCTATGGAATATGTCGCTCATGATTCACCTCCCCAAAATCCTCACCAGCCTCCGCGAAATCGCGCCCGCTTACGATGCACTCATCTGCGACGTCTGGGGCGTGTTGCATGATGGGCAGCGGCCGCGTCTCGATGCGGCCGACGCGCTCTCGCATTTCCGCCGTGCGCATGGGCCTGTCGTGTTGCTCTCCAACGCGCCGCGTCCCGTCGAAGACATCGAGGCGCAGTTCACCCGCATCGGCGTGCCGCTGGATTGCTATGACGCGATTGTCACTTCCGGCGTCGCCACGCGCGAGGAATTGGCCCGCCGCGCCAGCGGGCGCAAACTCGCCATGCTGCATATCGGGCCGGAGCGTGATCGCGGCGTGTTCACGGGCCTCAATATAGAATGTGTGGAGGTCGCCCATTCCGAACTCGCGCTCTGCACCGGCCTGTGGGACGACGACACCGAAACGCCGGATGATTACGCGGAGCTTCTCAAAACACTGAAGACGCGCGATCTCACCATGCTCTGCGCCAATCCCGACATCGTGGTGCAGCGGGGCGGCGTGCTCGTCTATTGCGCGGGTGCACTGGCGCGGGCCTATGAGGCGATGGGCGGCGAGGTCGTCTATTACGGCAAGCCCTATCGCCCGATCTATGACACGACGCTTGCCACCGCGCGGCGCATCGCGGGGCGCGAGATCGCTCGGCCTCTGGCCATCGGCGACGGCATGGATACCGACATCAAGGGCGCGAACCTGATGGGCATCGACGCGCTGTTCATCGCCGACGGTGTTCACGCCGCGCAGATGGGCACGCTGACGGCGGAGGGCGTGGCGCAATTGTTCGCCGTTCCGCAGGCCCATGCCATCGCCGCCATGCGCGCGCTTGTCTGGTAACGGACCAGCCGATAAGACGGCTGCGCGCCCAGAGGATTCGCCCATGAGCTATTCCGTCGAAGACCTGAAGCCCGGCATGTCCGAGAGCTTCACCAAAACCGTCACCGAGGCCGACATCCAGGCCTTT
>DATCEI010000311.1:0-9807 GCA_036510185.1 Rhizomicrobium sp.
ATCTTGTGCGACAGGACAGGGGCTGCAACAAAATCCGTGCGCAATTTCGCGATTGCAAAGCCCAGCGATATCGCCATCAGCAGCGTGAGAAGGAATGCGGCGGGATTTCGCAGCCTCGTCCCAATGACGCCCGCGCCAACGCCCAAAATCGCGAGCATCACCGTGTGCCGTATCGTTGGCTCAACCGGCAACGCGAAATAAATCCCAATTCCCGTCGCCAGCGCGACCGGCAACCAGAGCGCCCAACGGTCCCGTTCTGCCAGCGCGCATTCACGCAATGTGGCGAACGGATTGGAAAGGGCGGCGCGCCATCGTTCGATCCGTGGCATAACCACAGCGAAACGAAGGGATGGAAGTGGACCTACCCCTGCTGAACCCGGTTTGCTAGAAGCCACGCAGCTATCGCCCGAAAAAACAGGCCAGCCCCAGACTCATCATGACAGAAAATTCAAAACCCGTCCTGCGTTTTGCGCCCTCGCCCACCGGCTATCTGCATATCGGCGGCGCGCGCACCGCCCTGTTCAACTGGCTTTATGCCCGCCACACGGGCGGCCGGTTCCTGCTGCGCATCGAAGATACAGACCGCGAACGCTCCACGCCCGAAGCCGTCGAGGCTATTCTGAACGGCCTCACCTGGCTTGGGCTGAACTGGGATGACGAGCCGCTTTATCAGTTTTCGCGCGCCCAGCGGCATCGCGAAGTCGCCGAGCAATTGCTGACCGAGGGCAAAGCCTATCGCTGTTATGCAACGCCGCAGGAACTGGACGAAATGCGCGCGGCGCAACGCGCGGCGGGAAAGCCCATCCGTTACGACGGGCGCTGGCGTGAGCGCGATCCGAAAGATGCGCCTGCTGATGTGCCCTTTGTCATTCGCCTGAAAGCACCGCAAACCGGCGAGACGATTGTTCACGATGTCGTGCAGGGCGATGTGCGTTATGCGAACGAACAACTTGACGACATGGTTCTGCTGCGCGGCGACGGCACGCCGACCTACATGCTGGCCGTCGTCGTGGATGATTTCGACATGGGAATTACACATGTCATTCGCGGCGACGATCATCTCAACAATGCGGCGCGTCAATTGCAGATTATTTCTGCGATGGGCTGGCCTGTACCTATCTATGGCCATGTGCCGCTGATTCACGGGCCTGACGGCGCAAAACTTTCCAAGCGGCATGGCGCGCTGGCCGTCGAAGCCTATCGCGACATGGGTTATCTGCCGGAAACCATGCGCAATTATCTTCTTCGCCTCGGCTGGAGCCACGGCGACGACGAAATCATTTCCACCGAACAGGCGATTGCATGGTTCGATCTGGCGAATATCGGCAGGAGTCCCGCGCGGCTCGATTTCAAAAAACTCGACAATCTGAACGGCCATTATTTGCGCGCGATGGATGACTCAGCGCTCGCAAATGAAGTCGTGACTTTTCATGACCGCCTACATCCCGATGCGCCGCTCAGCGCGCGCGCAAAGGAGCGTTTGGTCAAAGCAATGCCGGGATTGAAAGACCGGGCGAAAACATTGCTGGAACTCGATCAGTCTGCGGAATTTCTGTACACGGACGGTCCGCGCGCGCTCGACGAAGCCGCGGCGAAAGTTCTGACGCCGGAGGCCCGCGCCGCGAACACCGCTCTGCTTGCGGCGCTGTCCGCCACGGGCTGGACGGCCGCCGCCTTGGAAGGGGCTGCCCGCGATTTTGCAACTGCAAACGGGCTGAAGCTGGGCCAAGTCGCCCAGCCCCTGCGCGCGGCGCTCACGGGGCGGGCCACCTCGCCGCCCGTTTTCGCCATGCTCGAAGCGCTAGGCCGTGATGAAAGCGCTGCAAGAATAAAGGCTTATGCAACATAAACAAAAGATGTCCGTAATATGAAATAGGTTCGATTTTAAGTGACGTCCTTAACGAACACGCCTATATAATTGCTGCGCTGCAAGATAAATGGAGGGGTGTGACGATGACACGAGACAGCAAGGCGGTTCCCGCCGGTACGGCCACCCTGCTTTACGGCAATAAATCCTACGAATTGCCCGCGTTTTCGGGCAGCGCGGGCCCGAACGTCATCGACATCCGCAAGCTTTACGCCGAGGCGGATGTTTTCACCTACGATCCGGGTTTCACCTCGACCGCGAGCTGCGAAAGCGACATCACCTTTATCGACGGCGACAAAGGCATTCTGCTGTATCGCGGTTATCCCATCGACCAGCTGGCGCAGCATTCCAATTTTCTGGAGGTTTGTTACCTGCTCCTGCACGGCGAATTGCCGAACAAGGAACAGATGTCCACATTCGACGCCGCCATCACCAATCACACGATGGTGCATGAGCAGCTGGCGACGTTCTTCCGCGGTTTCCGGCGCGACGCGCACCCGATGGCCGTGATGTGCGGTGTCGTGGGCGCATTGTCCGCGTTCTATCACGACTCCACCGATATCAACGATCCGGTGCAGCGCGAGGTTGCCAGCCATCGCATGATCGCAAAAATTCCGACGCTGGCGGCGATGGCCTATAAATATTCGATAGGACAGCCGTTCATTTTTCCGTCGAACACTCTCGGCTATACCGAGAATTTCCTGCGCATGACGTTTGCGGTGCCGGCCGACGAGTACAAGGTCAACCCGGTGCTGGCGAAGGCGCTGGACACGATCTTCATTCTGCATGCCGATCACGAACAGAATGCGTCCACCTCGACAGTGCGGCTGGCGGGATCGTCAGGCGCAAATCCGTTTGCCTGCATCGCGGCGGGCATTGCGTGTCTGTGGGGACCGGCGCATGGCGGCGCCAATGAAGCCGCGCTGAAAATGCTCGAAGAAATCGGCACGGTGGACCGCATTCCGGAATTCGTGAAGCGCGCGAAGGACAAGAACAGCAATTTCCGCCTCTCCGGTTTCGGCCATCGCGTTTACAAGAGCTATGACCCGCGCGCCAAAGCGATGCAGGTTCAGTGTCACGCCGTGCTGGACGAGCTTGGGATGCACGACGACCCGATATTGAAAGTGGCGCTGGAGCTGGAACGCATCGCGCTGCAGGACGAATATTTTATCGAGAAAAAGCTCTATCCCAACATTGATTTCTATTCCGGCATTACGCTGAAGGCGCTTGGCTTCCCGACCAGCATGTTCACGGTTCTGTTCGCGCTGGCGCGCACGGTCGGCTGGATCGCGCAATGGACGGAGATGATCGAGGATCCGCACCAGAAGATCGGGCGGCCCCGTCAGCTTTATACCGGCCCGACTCAACGCGATTACAAATCGCTGGAAAAACGCTAGGCGCGATTTTCGCGGGCGAACTCAATCAGTGCCGCGGCGGCGCGCAGGCTGGGCTGTTCGTGGCCCTGCCCCAACAGGCCCATGGCTTCGTCCAGCGATTTAACCTGAAGCGCGGCGGCGGTTGAATTTGTGAACAATTCGACGACAGCATCGCTGAGCGCCTTCGGCGTTGTGTCCGACTGGAGAAATTCCGCCACGGCTTTCCGGTCGAGAAGCAGATTGACCAGCGTGAAATATTTGAAGCGGAACAGTGGGCGTGCAAGCGTGTATGTGATGTTTCCCACGCGATAAGCACTCACCATCGGCGTGCGCGATAGTGCGAGTTCTGTCGTTACCGTTCCAGACGCAGCCAGCGCCACATCGGCCGTGTCGAAGGCGGCAAATTTGTCGTCTTCGCTTTCCAGAATATGCAGCGGCGTCGGCCAGTCCGCAGCGCCATTGCGCACGCGCGCCGAAACATGCGGCACGGTGGGTAGAACCGTCACCAGACCGGGAACGCGCTGCGCAATCAACCGCACGGCTTCGCGAAATACCGGCAGGATAAATCGGATTTCACTCGTGCGGCTGCCGGGCAGAACCACCAGAAGCTTAGTATCCTTCGCGATGCCGAGACGCGCACGAAGCGCCCCGCCGCCCATCATTCGGCTGCTCCGTTCAAGAACAGGATGACCGACAAAGATCGTGCGCAACCCGTATTGCTCGAAGAACGCCGGCTCGAACGGCAACAGCGCGAGAACGAGATCGAAATAGCGCGCCATTTTGCGGGCGCGATAGGCGCGCGATGCCCAGACTTGCGGAGCGACGTAATTCACCGTGCGTATCGTGGGATCGGCGCGCTTGAGACGGCGCGCGATGCGGTGCGTGAAATCCGGACTGTCGATCAGCACGACGGCATCGGGCCGCGTGGCGAGCGCGAAATCCGCAGCCTCGCGCACGCGCGCCAGAATTTTCGGAATTTTCGGCACGACTTCGCGCAAACCCATCACTGCGGTGTCGCTCAATGGAAACAGGCTTGTCAGGCCTTGCGCCGCCATCGCCGCACCGCCGACGCCGGTGATTTGTATATTGTCATTGGTGAGCGCCTTCAGCGCCGCCATCAATTGTCCACCAAGCTGATCGCCGGATGGCTCGCCGCAGATCAGCATGAATGATAGTGGTTTTTCAGGAACGCTCATGTCAGCGCGCGACACCGGCGATGAACAGGCCTTCGGCATCCGCGGCTTCGATCACACGCGCGCGGTCGAGGATCAGCGCGCCATCTGCCTCCACCGCGATACCGGCAAGATACGATGCGGCAGCATTGCGCAATGTTTCCACGCCGATCACGGGAAGATCGGTCTTGCGGTCCTGAACCGGCTTTGGCGCCTTCACCAGCACACCGCGCGGTTTGCCTTTCTGACCCCGAACCGCCTCGCGCAATGTCGCAACGCGCTTAATCATGGCATCCGTGCCTTCAGCGGCTTCCACGGCGAGCACCAATCCATCGCAAACGACAGCCGCCTGTCCGATATCCAGCGCGCCCATCGCGCGAACAATCGCGAAGGCTTGCGCGATATCGGCTTCCTGTTCCGCCGTCGGATGAATGCGCCCGAGGATGCCGGCACGCAGGACAAGACCCGGTGCAGCCTCCGTCACGCTGATCACGCGATGACCGGCGTTTTCAAAAATATCGACGAGCGAACGCAGCAGCGCGTCGTCGCCCTTGCGGGCCGCCGCAATCACGCGCGGGGCGACGAGCACGCCTTTCGCATCGAGTTTGATGTCGGCAAAACGCGGGCGGTCCACGCGCCCGACCAGAAGCATTTCGTGACAGGAATGATCCTTCAGCGCGCGGAGAGCTTTGCCCACTTCACCGAGAGAAACTGTTTCGTGGGAAAATTCCCGAACCCAATCGCCCGCCAGCCCTGCAAGTGCGAGGACAAAGACCTCGCGTCCGGATTCGCGGGCGCTTTGCGCCACGGCGCGCGGCAAGTCTCCGCCGCCCGCGACGATTCCCAACGGGCTATTCGTCATCGTCGTTTTGCACGCGGCGCGCCAGACAGATCGGACGTTTGGCTTCTGCCACGATGAAGGCGACGATTTCCTGAATTTCGGAAACATCCGGCCATTTCTCGCCGGCGCGGCGCGCGCGGTCTTTCAGCTTGCCTTCTGTCTCATAAAAGATCGCACGAAACGCGGCCCGCATTTTGTGAATAGTCGTGCGCGGAAGGCCGCGGCGCTTCAATCCGACAAGATTGAGACCATCAAGCAGCGCGTGAGGCCCGGTCGCCATCGCGAAGGGAATAACATCGGTGTTCGCGCCGGTCACGCCGCCGATAAAAGCACCGCGTCCTATGCGCCCGAATTGCTGAACGGCGGAAAGGCCACCCATGATGACGCCGTCGCCGACCTCCACATGGCCTGCCAGCAGCGCGCAGTTCGAAAGCGTGACACCATCGCCGACGTGACTGTCGTGCCCGACATGGCTTCCGGCCATGAAGTACCCACGGTCGCCAATTGTGGTGACGCCGCCGCCTTTGCGGCTGCCCAAACTCATCGTCACGCCTTCGCGGATAATATTGTCCATGCCAATCACAAGGCGCGTGCCTTGCGCATCATTGCCGCGAATCTGGCTTTCGCCGCCAAGCACCGCCATGGGATGCACAACCGACCGCGCGCCGATTTCAACGTGACCGGCAACAGCGACATGCGAAAGAAGCCGCACGCCGTCGCCGAGCACGGCGGTTTCGCTCACGGTGCAATAGGGGCCGATCTCGACATCCGCGCCGAGGCGCGCGCCGTCTTTAATGATCGCTGTTGGATGAATCATGTTGGGCGCCCGCGGAGTCGCGGATCATTGCGCTGAATTCGGCTTCCGCGCAAAGCGTTTCGCCGACATAGGCCTCGCCGCTGAAGCGCCACACCGGCCCGCGATGCCGAATCGCTTTCACGGGAAAGCGCAACAGATCGCCCGGAACCACGGGCTTGCGAAAGCGGGCTTTGTCGACGGTCATGAAAAACACGCTGATGTTTTTGCCGCCGAGGCCGAGGGAATGAATCACAAGGGCGCCCGCCGCCTGCGCCATGGCTTCGATGATCAGAACTCCGGGCATAACGGCAAAGGCGGGAAAATGACCCGCGAAATGCGGCTCGTTGAACGACACGGCTTTCCAGCCGACGGCGCTTTCATACGGAACGATGTCGGTTAGCCGTTCAATGAACAGAAAGGGCGCGCGGTGCGGAAGCAGCTTCTTGAGGCCTTCCACATCGAATGAAATATTTCCGGCCGTATCAGTCATGGCTTTTCCGTTTGCGTGTGGCGAGAGCTTTCACCGCCGCCACCTGGCGCATCCAGTCTTTCGCCGGCACGGCGGGCTGGCCGCCGTAATCTTGACCGCCCGGATATTCGCCGGACATCAAACCGGAGCGGCCGATGAAGCGCGCGCCATTGCCGATGGTGACGTGGTCGGTGAGGCCCACCTGCCCGCCCAGCACGACAAAATCGCCGATGTTGCAGCTGCCGGAAATGCCGACTTGCGCCAGAATTATGCAATGCCTGCCGATGCGCGTGTTGTGGCCAATGTGAACCAGATTGTCGATCTTGGTGTCTTCGCCGATAACCGTGTCGCCGAGCGCGCCGCGGTCAATCGTGGCGGCGGCGCCGATTTCGACCTTGTCCTGAATGATGACGCGGCCGATCTGTGGGATGCGGCTGTGACCGCTGTCGTTGGAAGCAAATCCAAAACCGGGCTGGCCGATCTGCGTGCCCGGAAAGATCGTCACCTCATCGCCGATCATCGCGTGCGTGATGGTGCATCCACTCGCGATTTCGCAATTGCGGCCGATGGCGACGCCGCGTCCGATCACACTGTTCGGACCGATCTGTGAGCCGCTGCCGATTTCCACATCGGGGCCAATGACGACGCCGGGCGCCAATATGACGTTTTCGCCGATGCGCGCGCTGGAAGCGATGGCGACCTGTTGCGTCCATGGCGGAAGGCTGCTGTTCGGATAAAACAGGTCTATCGTTGCGGCAAAAGCGTGCTGCACCGACGCAACCGGGATCGTCGTCATCCCGCCGGGAGGTTTTTGCTTGTACGCGGATTGCGGCACGAAGCAGAAGCCCGCATGCGAGCTTTCAAATTGCCCCGCAATCTCGCCTCTCGCGCCGGTGAAGAAGGTGAGATGCGAAGGCCCCGCGCCGGAAAGGCTTGCGACATCGGCGATCGATGCGCCGCCGTCCGCGCCTTCAGGCAAGGCCGCACCTACGCGCGTACAAACTTCCGCGAGCTTGAACGGCCCGTGGTTGTCGTAAAAACGTGGATCGGCCATGACGCTCCGACGCGGACTGGCCCGCGTTTATTGCTGCTGCTGCGGCGGCATCGTGCCCGGCGGGGGCGCGACGAGTTCCACCTTCACTGTCGGCAGTTTCTGGTCGAGGCGCTGAATGGCCACGCGCGTCACATCCATATCGGCCGTGCCGAACACAACCGCGCCGCGGTCAAGCAACAGATTGGCGCCGCGTTCCTGCATGATGCCCTGCACGATCGGGCCAAGCGCCTGCTCCATCTGCTTGCGCGCCTGAAGCACGCCGCCCTGAATCAGCATCTGGCGCTGCTGGATTTTCATTTGCAGCGAACGCTCTCTCGCCTGGAAATCGGCGATCTTTTTCGCCTTCACATCGGGCGCGAGGATCGCGATCTGCTGCTGCAGAGCCTGACCGTCATTGCGCAGCGCATCGCCCTGCGATTTGAAATCCTTCTCGGCTTGCAGCGTGTAGTTCTTGATCTGCTGCGCGATACTCTGGCCGACTTTGGAAACCTGCAAAATCGCCTCGCGATTGATCACGAGGATTTTCGGTGCGGGCGTTCCGGTCGCAGGCGCCGCGGGCGGAGCGGCATTCGCCACGCCTGCTATCGACAACACAACCATCAAGGCTCCGGCGGACGCGGCCGCGCGGAAAAAAGTCTTGTTCGTTTTCATGGATTTATAGTCCTGTCCCAGCGCTGAAGTGAATGATTTCGGTTCTGTCATAAGGCGTCTTCAAGAAGGGTATTCCCAGATCGATCTCGATAGGTCCGAAGGGAGACTTCCAGCCGATGCCAATTCCAGCGGAAGAGCGTAGCGCGAGATTGTCCGCGATGCAACTGCTGCCCGTCGGGCCGACCACCGTTCCCGGCTTCGCAAATCTGCAATACGAGGGCGCCGGCTGACCGTCGCGGTCCATGCGGCCCAAAGTGCCGAAATCGCTGAACAGCGAGGTGCTGATCCCGTAATCTTCCGGCAAGAAATTGGGAATACGCACATTGGTCGATCCGATGGCATAGACATCGCCGCCCAGCGCGCCGCCCTGACCCGCCACGGACACGTCGCGGGGGCCGATACCGGCCAGCGCGAAGCCGCGGAAGGAATCGGCGCCTTTGAAGAAGCGCTCGTTGATGCGGACGCCCTGGCCGCCATACCCGGTAATGAAGCCGCTGCTGAACGTGAAGCTGCCTACGACCTGGTCCCAGATGATTGGGTGATAGACACTGACCGAAGTTTCCGTGCGCAGATATTTCAGCGTGCCGCCGAAGCCCGCGATGTCCTGACTGAAGCTGAACGTGAGGCCGCGATTGGGTTTTATAGGATCGTCCAGCGTGTTGTAGCCGTAGCTATACCCGATGAGCGATGTCTGGCTGGTGCCTTGCGACAGAAGAATTTCTTCCGGCGCACCCGCGAGTGCCGTCACGTCGTCAACACGATAGGTATAGCGCAGACCCACATTGCCGTATTCCGAAGTGGGAAAGCCGAGGCGGAAACCGCCGGCGGTTGTGTCGCCTTCATAATCGGCTTGCGTGAAATCGGTGATGACCTTGTAGAGATCGATACCCGCCGCCAGCGGCCGGTCAAGGAAGTAAGGTTCGGTGAAGCTGACCTGAAATTGCTTGCTGATCTGCGACAGCGCGATGCTGCCGCGCAGGAATTGACCGCGGCCGAAGAGATTGCGTTCCGTGTAACTGAGTTCGCCGACAAAAGAACTGGTCGAGGAATAACCGGCGCCCAACGACAACTCGCCGGTCGATTGCTCCGTCACTTTGACGTTAAGCACCGTCTTGTCGGGCGCGGAGCCGGGCGCTTCCTTGATGTCCACATCCTTGAAGAAGCCCAGCGCCCGGATACGGGTGCGGCTGCGGTCCACGAGAACACGATTGAACGCATCGCCTTCCACCAGACGGAATTCGCGGCGGATCACTTTATCCAGTGTGCGCGTATTGCCGATAATATTGATCTTTTCGACATAGACACGCGGGCCCTGGTCGATCTTCAAAACCACGTCGATCACGCGATGATCGCGGTCGCGGCGAATACGCGGATGAACTTCCGCGAACGCATAGCCCTTCGTGCCTGCCGCATTGGTCAGCGCGTCGATGGATTTCTGCACGCGCTCGGCGTCGTAAATGTCACCCGTTTTGATGGGGACGGAGGCGCGCAAAATGGCCGGATCGAGTTCCTTGATTCCGGATTCGATTTCGACCTTGCCGAATTTGTAGAGATCGCCCTCGTCCACCGTGAACACGATGT
>DATCEI010000312.1:0-3346 GCA_036510185.1 Rhizomicrobium sp.
GCACGCCCGGCGCCGCGCGCAGCACCGCACGCGCTTTTTCCGCCGTGATGGGCTTCTCGAATTCCAGTGTGACCGCTTCGCTATGGCCGATGAAGACCGGCACGCGCACGCAAGTCGCGGTGACCTGGATGTCGGGATCGAGAATCTTCTGCGTCTCCACCATCATCTTCCATTCTTCTTTCGTGAAGCCGGAATCGAGGAAATCGTCGATATGCGGAATCACATTGAAGGCGATCTGCTTGGTGAAGCTTTCTTTCTCGATCGGGTCAGCCACGAACACCGCGCGCGTCTGGCGGAAGAGTTCGTCCATCGCGTCTTTGCCAGCGCCGGACACCGATTGATACGTCGCCACGACCACGCGCTTGATCTGCGCTTCGTCATGCAGCGGCTTCAGCGCCACCACCAATTGCGCGGTCGAGCAGTTCGGATTGGCGACGATGCCTTTCTTGATGCCGTGGTCGAGTGCGGCGGCATTCACCTCCGGCACGATCAGCGGCACGTCGCGGTCCATGCGCCATTGCGAAGAATTGTCGATAACGAGCGTGCCTTGGGCCGCGATCTTCGGCGACCAGATTTTCGACACCGCGCCGCCGGCGCTCATCAGGCAGATATCCGTGCCCTTGAAATCGTAATAGTCGAGCGCCTTCACCTTCAGAACCTTGTCGCCGAAGGAGACTTCCGTGCCTTGCGATTTCGTGGAGGCGAGCGCCACCACTTCGGAAACCGGAAACTGGCGCTCGGCCAGCACGCTCAGCATCTCGCGCCCGACGTTGCCGGTGGCGCCCACGACAGCGACTTTGAACGACATCTTTATACCCTTATTTTCACGCCCATATTGCGGGCGCGAAGCAATAGAGCATCAAAGGCTTGGAGAGAAGTGCGTTAGCGAGTGGGCGGGAATGAAAAAATCAGGTGGATGCCCTTGCCGTCCACGCCCAGGGCGACGTCCGCGCCCGGCAGTTTCTGGGGCCGGTAGTCGAGCAACATGGCCTTGCCATGCCGGATTTCCACCAGCGAGGCGACGGCAGCCGGGATCATCATGTTGGATTTCCAGCTGGTCCGCGTGAACACGGTGCGGGGCGGCCCATCGGACTGGGCGTGATCGGCCACGACATCGTTAAGGGTCATCTGGTCGGCGGTCGGCATGAAGATGCGCGAGGTCAACTCGCGTTGCTCGGCGGCGTGCGTTCCGCTGGCAATGCAGGCGCCCAGTGGCGCGATGCATCCAACCATCAGAATTTGCCGTATACCGAACATTCCATTGCCCCATTCACGGGTACAATGGAACAACGCGCGGATATAAGGCCTTGTTGCAATAATTTGGAAACGAATAGCGACTTTCTTAAAGAAGCGAAAACCTTAAGAGCGTCCTCGCCATGGAAAAGAAAATCAGATCGCGCCCTTAGCACGCAGGGCCGAAATCGCATCGCCGTCGAGGCCCAAAATATCTTTCAATATTTTTTCCGTGTGCTCGCCTAAAAGCGGCGGCGGCAAACGATATTCGGGCGGCGTCTTCTCAAGACGTAGTGGACTTGCAACAAGATTCAACGCCCCCGCGGCGGAATGGTTCATCGAAATTGTGAGATTTCGCGCAATCGCCTGCGGATCGCTGAAAACTTTATCGATCGTATTGATCGGCCCGCAAGGCACATTGGCGTTTTCGAGCAGCGCGATCCATTCTTCGGTCGTGCGCGCGGCGAAGACCGGCACCAACAATTTTATTAGAATTTTACGATTGTCCACGCGCGCCGCATTGGTGGCGAAGCGCAAATCATCGACGAGCAGTAGCGCGCCCGCCGCTTTTGCAAAGCGTTTGAACTGCCCGTCATTGGCCACCGCCAAGATCAGATGCCCGTCGGCGGTCGCGAAGACCTGATAGGGCACGATGTTGGGGTGTGCATTACCCAGCCGTTTCGGCACCATGCCGCCCGCCAGATAATTCATCGCCTGATTGGCAAGGCCCGCCGTCTGGCAATCGAACAGGGCCATGTCGATGGCCTGGCCCTCGCCGGTCCTGGCCTGATGCAGCAGTGCGGCGAGGATCGCGATGGCGGTGTAAAGCCCGCTGATGAGATCGCTGACCGCCACGCCCACTTTCATCGGTGCGGCGCCGGGTTCGCCATCGGGCTGGCCGGTGACGCTCATCAGCCCCGCCATGCCCTGAATGAGATAATCGTAGCCCGCTTTGTCCTTGTACGGACCATCATGGCCGAAGCCCGTCAGCGAGCAATAAATCAGCGCGGGGTTTTCGGCGGCGAGGCTTTCGTAATCGAGACCGAATTTCGCAAGACCGCCCGTCTTGTAATTTTCCACCACGACATGGGCGCGGCGCGCGAGGCGTTTGACGAGTGCTGCGCCTTCCTGTTTCGCAAAATCGATCGCCACGGATTGTTTGTTGCGGTTGGCGGACAGAAAATAAGCCGCGTCGCCCTGCGCGCCGTCTTCGCTCTTTATAAAAGGCGGACCGAAATGGCGGGTTTCATCGCCTTCGCCGGGTTTTTCGATCTTGATGATCTCCGCACCTAGATCGCCCAGAATTTGCGTTGCCCACGGCCCCGCCAGCACGCGCGAAAGGTCCAATACGCGAATATGGGAAAGTGCACCCATTAATTTTTCACCGTTCGGGTTCTGCCTGAGACAAATTCACGCCCCTTTCGCAATTAATCTTTGGAACTTCATCGCATATTTTTCGCGGAAACGCTGGCCCGGTGCAGCGCAGCATGGAACTTTATTTGCTTCTTAAGACATATTTCCTTGCGTTTTCAATCCTTTGCTAAGTTTTTTGCGTTGAAAGAATAGCGCATCCATTTCACCGATGTTATGGTGAATAGCGTAAGAAAAAGGGCTGTGGCTATGGGTGGAAAAATCGGGGCGAGCGTTTGCGCGCTTGCAATTCTTCTCGGCAATGTCGAAGCGGTGCAGGCTGGACCATGCGCGCGCAACGAAGAAGTGACCGCGATTCAGGTTGCTTCGATTCAGCAGCAATTGATGGTAGCGGCGCTGACCTGCGGGCAGGTCACCAACTATAATGCGTTTCAAACGAGCTACGCCGGTGAATTGCGCACGTCCGACGCGACGCTGATGCGCATGTTCCAGCGTTTTTACGGTGGACGCGGCGATGCGGAATATCATGCGTTCAAAACGCGCGTGGCCAATGATTCCGAACTTCGCTCGATCCACGACAATCCGACTTATTGCGCCGTCGCGCAGACATTGTTCGCATCCGCGCTGACGCAGGAAAAACCGAGACTGGCGACGTTTGTTTCGCAGGTGCCGGTGATGGAAGACAATCCGTTCAATTCCTGCGAAGTCAACGTCGCGAACGCTTTCCCGAAAGCATCGTCTC
>DATCEI010000313.1:0-11741 GCA_036510185.1 Rhizomicrobium sp.
CGGGCGATATTTCGCCTGTCACGATTGCGATGGAAGACGGCGATCCCGGTCTGTTGCCCGGTGTTTTCTCCACATTCAGCGCCGACGCCAGCGAAGGCATTCTCAGCGGCCGTACGTTCCTGTTCCCCGGCGTGCTGCCGAACACGCCGCAAGTGGTGCGCGCCTCGCTGCACAATTCCGACATCACGCATCTGAACGATCCCAATCCCGTGCGCGTCGATGCAGGCGGCGACATTGTCGGCATGATCCTGTCGGTGCCCAAGCAGGCGCGCGTCAGCGCGGGCCGCGACATCATCAACATGATGTTCTTCGGCCAGAATGTTTCGGCGAATGACATCACGCGCATCGTTGCGGGACGCGACATTATCGGTACGACGACATTGGTGCGGCCGCTGATCGCGCTTCCCAATGTGTTCGGCGCGCCGTTGGCCGCATTGCAGGGTAATGCGTTTGTTATCGGCGGACCGGGATCGTTCTTCCTGGAAGCGGGCCGCAATGCCGGGCCGTTCCTCAACTCCGCAAACACGGACGGTTTTCAGAATATCGTTTCCACGACGAGTGCGGATGGCGAGCAATCCTATGGCGGCGGCATTCTGTCAGTGGGCAATGAGTGGAATCCATGGTTGCCCGCGAGCGGCGCGAGCCTCTACGTGGAATTCGGTGTCGGCAAAGGCGCGGATTACGACAGCTTCCGCAATTACTATCTCGATCCTGCCAATCTCGCGAACCTCGACGATTCATTGTTCGTGCAGGTGAAAGACGCCTCAGGCAATTTTGTGGCCGACCGTTCGCAACCGATTTACGGCCCCGTCCTCGTGCAATGGATGCAGCAGCATGCGGCTGCGGAGCTTGTGGCGGCTTACGGCACCACCAGCGTCACATATGAACAGGCCTATAGTGCATTCGCGGCGCTGCCGGAATTGCAGCAGCGCGTGTTCATTCTTGACGACGTATATTTCAACGAGCTGGAACAGACCTCCATTCCGACTGGGCCATCCTACAAACAATACAGCCGCGGCTATCGCGCGGTGAATACGCTTTTCCCGGCGTCGCTCGGTTACACGCAGAACGATCTGTCCGGCGGCGGCAACGGCGCCAACCAATTGGTGCAAACCGGCGATCTCGATTTGCGCCTGGCCGCGATCGAAACTACGCGCGGCGGTAACATCTATATTCTAGGGCCTGGCGGGCGTGTGCTCGCGGGTTCGACTGTTGCCACCGCCGATCAGGCCGCGCGCCGTGCCTATGAAGGCGGAGCATTGTTTTCCGGCAATGTGAACAACGAACCGCTGCCATCCGCGATCACCAGTATTCCGGCGGGCTTCGAAGGCATTCTCACATTGCGCGGCGGTTCCATCGACACGTTCACGGATGAGGATTTCCTGCTCAATCAGAGCCGCCTTTTCACCGAGAGCGGCGGCGATATTGCGATGTGGTCGTCCAACGGAAGCTTAAATGCGGGGCAGGGGCCGAAAACATCAGCCGATTTTCCGCCGGTCGTTGTGCAGATCGACGAAGACCTGTTCTCGCAGGTCGATTCCGTTGGCGGCGTGACAGGCGCGGGCATCGCCGCGTTCCAGCCCGATCCCAATGCCACGCCGCCCGACGTGTTCCTCATCGCGCCGCGCGGCACGGTGGATGCGGGTTCGGCCGGCGTGCGCGTTGCGGGCAATCTATTCATCGCGGCTTTGTCCGTCTCCCACGCGAGCGGCTTCAGCGTTGGTGGTTCGACGTCCGGCATTTCGTCGGTGGCGACTGTCGCCGTGGGCGCGCAGACAAGCGCAGGTTCCGCGTCGGCTGCCGCAGCACAGGCCGCGGAATCCGTCGCGAGCGCTGCACGCTCCAATCAGAACGACGCGTCGGTCATTACGGTTGATGTGCTGGGGTATGCGGGCGACGAAAATTCCGAGGAAGACAAAAAGCGGAAAAAGAAGAAGTGACGGGCAAACGCTTCACGACCGAAATGCTGGCCGAGCCGGCGCCGGTGCCGTTCGATCCGGCTTCCTGCGCGCGCACCTTGCGCATTGCCGGCCCGGATTACGAGATCGCGCTGTTCGGATCATTTCTCACCAAACTGTGCAGCAATCAGGCGCCCGATATGCGGCTGGTGATGCGCGCCGTCACGCCGAAACAGGCGCTGAAGGATTTGCTGGAAGGCGATGTCGATCTGGCGCTGGGCCATTTTCCGAGCTTCACAAAGGGCGTCGTCACCGCGCCGCTTTATGAGGAAACCTATCGCGTTGCCGCGCGCTTTAATCATGCGCGCATCGCCGCTGGCGCGCTCGATCTGGAGACATATCTCGCGCAGGATCACATCATTGTATCAGCAGGCGGCGGCACAACCGAAATTGTCGATGAAATCTTGGCGCAGCAGGGCAAGAAGCGCCGCGTTGTCGCTGCCGTGCCGATATTCTTAAGCGCGCTGGCGGCGGTGGCCGGAAGCGAGGCCATCGTCACGATGCCCGCGCATCTGATCGCGCTTTATGCTGAATATTTTCATCTGCACATTCACGAATCGCCGGTGGCAATTCCGCCGTTTCATATTTCCGCGGCGTGGCGGCGCGGTAGCCACGATCCCGCCGCGCACTGGCTCGTGGAGCGGATCAAATCCGAAGCCAATTTCATGCCGCTTACCAACTAGTGCAACAGCAGCACGGCCTCCATGCTTGCAGCTGCGACCAGCGCGGTCAGAAATGTTCCCCAGATTATGTCGAGCAAAGCCAGCGGCACGGTCCATGCCTTGATGCTGGCGAGGTTGGTCAGATCGTAGGTCATATAGACGAAGAATCCGAACAACGCGCCGCGCCCAAGAACGGTTAACAGAGAAGCGGTATCGAGCGCGGGCAAGACGGCGAAAAACACAATTCCCGCCGGATAAAGCAGATAGAAAAATATCGCCGGAATCCAGCGCGGCGTTTCTCGCGCGATATCTCCCAGTGCGGGTTTGAAGAGGACGCGCGCATAGAAGGCAAGCCACAACGCATCAACGACAACCAAAACGACAAGGGCGCTGAAATAGGCGAGCAAGACCATGATTCAATCCGGCCCTTTGAGTCGATAACCCACACCCTGTTCGGTGAGAATGAGTTTGGGCTGCTGTGGATCGCCTTCAAGTTTCTGGCGCAATGTTCGTATGTAAATCCTCAAATATTGTACGTCCGTCTCGCCGCCCCACACTTCACGCAGGATGAATTTGTGGGTCAGAACCTTGCCTGCGTGCGCGATGAGCAACCGCAGCAGATCGTATTCGCGCGGCGTGAGTTTTACTTCGCGGTCGCGCACCGTCACCACGCGGCGCACGAGATCGACCGAGAGGTCGCCCACTTTAAACAGTGGCCGCTCGCCTTCCTGTTGCAGGCGGTGGCGCACGGCGGCGCGGATACGTGCCAGCAATTCGTCCATGCCGAACGGCTTCATCACATAATCATCTGCGCCGAGATCGAGCGCCTTTACCTTGCCGGCTTCATCCGTGCGGCTGGAAAGCACGATGATCGGCAGTGCCGAACCTGCGTCGCGCAATTGCTCGATCACTTCGAAACCACCCAAGCCGGGCAGGCCGAGATCGAGTACCAGCACATCCACATGATTCCGGCGAAGCATATCCAGCGCGGATTTGCCGTCATCGGCTTCCAGCGCGTTATACCCTTGCGCCGTCAGGCTCGTGCGCAAGAAACGTCTTATGGGCGGCTCGTCATCGACGACAAGAATGCTGAGCGGAGCGGGATTGGTTGTCATGCGGCGCATTCCTGCGATTGCGATCCTGCGGGCACCGGCAGCGTGATGGTGAAAATCGCTCCGCTGCGGTCCGTGCGATTGCCCGCGGCAATCGTGCCGCCCATCGCTTCGACGAATCCGCGGCATATAGCAAGGCCGAGTCCCGTGCCAGCACGTTTCCGGTCGGACGCCTGCACGCGATAAAATTTGTCGAAGATCCGTTCCAGATCGTCCTGTGGGATGCCGTCGCCTTCATCGGACACACGCAAACGCACAAGCGCGCCTTCGCGCTCGGCATCGATGCGAATTTTCGTCCCCGGCGGCGCATATTTCGCGGCGTTATCCAGAAGGTTGAACAACGCCTGCTCAAACAGCACAGGATCGAGTTTCACCATCGGTAAATCAGCGGGCAAATCGAGTTCGATTTTGTGTTTTGCCATCACTTTCGCTGCGCGGCGCACGGCGCTGCCGACAACGTCGCCGAGATCGACAAGGTCGGCGCGTGGTTCAACGGCGCCGGATTCCAACCGCGTCATATCGAGAAGATTGGCGATGAAACGATTGAGCCGTTCAGCCTCTTCCTGAATTGTACCCAGCAATTCGTTTTGCGCGGTTTCATCCAGCGTTTTGCCATAGGATCTGAGGCTGCTCGCAGAGCCCAGAATTGAAGCCAGCGGCGTGCGCAAATCGTGAGATATGGAAGTGAGCAACGCGGAACGCAGCCTTTCTGTTTCTGTGGCAAGCCGAGCTCGATCCATATCTTCGGCGAGTTTAACACGTTCAATCGCCAGCGCCGCCTGATCGGCGAGTGCGTCGAATAACCGGCGCTGATCCGGCGACAGGATCGGGCCATCCTTGTCGCTGTCAAGACCGACAACCGCCACCATGCCGCGACCCGTGCGCATCGGCAGGAACAGCCGTCTGGCACCGGGCAGTGTGTCTGCATTGCGGCCCGCGGGCGTTGCATGTTCCCACACCCATTTGGCGGCAGCGAGATCGGAATCGTCCAGCGTGTCTTCCGGTGGATAGCCCGCACGCACCTCGATGGTTTCGCCTTCCGGAAGCAGGATCACGACGCGCGTTTTCAACATCTGCGCGAATTGGAACGCAGCGGCCCACAACAGATCGTCCAGCGAGAACGCGCCCGCGAGCTTGCGGCTGAACATATAAAGGCCTTCGGTTGTTTTCGCACGCTCGCTGGCTGCAAGGCCTTGCGCCCGCACGCGCGCCGTCAGATTGCTCGCCACAACGGCGACGACGGCGAAAACAAACAGCGCCACAACATTTTCCGGTCCCGCCACCGTGAATGTGTAAAGTGGAGGCAGGAAAAAGAAATTGAATGCGAGCGCACTCACTACGCATGCGAACAGTGCGGGCCACAGACCATAAGCGATGGCGCTTGTCAGAACCGCCATCAGGAAAACAAGCGCCACATTCGTGACGCCGAGGAATTGACGCAGAACGTAACTCAACGCCAGCGCCGCGATAACCATGCCAAAACTGCCGAGATAGGCTCTGGGATCGAGCGCTTTCTTCGTGACAACACGAGGCGGTTCCAAATTGGCCTGTGCGTGATTCTCGCCGTCCGGCACAACATGCACGCTGATATTGCCGGCGCGGCGGATGATTTCGTGCGTGGCTGATGAGCGGAACAATTCCGCCCAGCGCGAGCGATGCGACGTAGCGGTCACAATATGCGTGAAATTGTTGGCCTGCGCGTAATCGACGACACCATCGGCGACGTTCGACGCGGGCACGGTGATGGCCTGACCGCCCAAGCGTTCGGCAACGCGCAAAGTTTCCGCCAGACGGTCGCGCTCCACCTCATTCAACCGTTGCGAATGCGATGTTTCGACATAGATCGCAGCCCAGGCCGCGCGCAACCGGTCCGCGAGGCGGCGCCCGTAACGGATCATCGCCTGTGCGCCGGGGCCTTCGTCCACGCACACCAGCACGCGCTCGCCGGCCGCCCATGGTCCCTGAATGGCGTGCGCGCGCATGTAATCGACCATCTGCTCATCGACGCGCTGGGCCGTGCGCCGCAACGCCAGTTCGCGCAGCGCGGTCAGATTGCCGGGCATAAAATAATTCTGCGCCGCGCGTTCCGCCGTTTCGGAAATATAAACTTTGCCTTCTTTCAGCCGTTGCAGAAGATCTTCGGGCGTGAGGTCCACCAGTTCCACTTCATCGGCGTTATCGAGAAACGAATCCGGCACAGTCTCGCGTACGCGCACGCGCGTGATTTGCGCCACAACGTCGTTGAGGCTTTCCAGATGCTGCACGTTCAATGTCGTGTAAACATCGATGCCCGCAACGAGCAATTCCTCCACATCCATATAACGCTTGGGGTGCCGGCTGCCCGGTGCGTTGGAATGCGCAAGCTCATCGACCAGAGCAAGCTTGGGCTTGCGTTGCAGGATCGCGTCCATATCCATTTCGGCGAGCACGCGGCCTTTGTAGGGCACACGCTTCTTGGGAATTTTCTCGAAGCTTTTGGTGAGCAGGTCGGTTTCCACACGGCCATGTGTTTCGACGACGCCAATCACGACATCCATACCATCGAGCTTGCGCTGGCGACCCTGCATGAGCATTTCGTAGGTCTTGCCGACGCCGGGGGCAGCACCCAGAAACACTTTCAGCCGCCCCCGGCCTTCCTGCGCCGCCTGATGCAGCAACGCCTCCGGCGACGGCCGTTTGTCTCGGAATCCCCGGTCGTCACTCATGCTGGCCGCGCGGTTGTCACGCCGCGCATACTATCCGCGCATCGCGTCCAGCGCCATGTTGAGCTTGAGCACATTGACATGCGGCTCGCCGATTACGCCCAGAAGCCGCCCCTGCACATTATCTTCGACCAGTTTGCGCAAGGTTGCCTCGGGTAGCTTGCGCGCTGCCGCCACGCGCGGCACCTGAAAGAAGGCGGCGGCGGGGGTGATGTCCGGGTCAAGGCCGCTGGCCGAACTCGTGACCAGATCGACGGGGACGGGCGCATTGGGATTTTCGGCACGCAGCCTGGCCACATCACCCTTCACAAGATCCACAAGTTTTTTCGATGTCGGCCCGAAATTGGAGCCGGAGGAATTCGCCGCGTCATATCCGTTTCCAGCCGCTGAGGGACGGCCATGGAAATATTTGGCGCTGGCGAAATTCTGGCCCAATAATTCGGAGCCGATCACCACGCCGTTCTCTACGATCAGGCTGCCGTTTGCCTGATGCGGAAACAGCATCTGTGCGACGCCGGTCATGCCGAGCGGATAGAGAATGCCGGTCAAGACCGTCATCAGGACGATCATCGCGATTGCGGGCCAGATTTGTTTCAGCATGGTGTCCTCACGCAAGTCCGATAGCGGTGACAAGAAGATCGAGCAGTTTGATCCCGACGAACGGCACGATGATGCCGCCGAGACCATAGATCAGCAGATTGCGACGTAGAATATTGGCCGCACCGATGGGCTTGTAGGCGACGCCGCGCAATGCCAGCGGAATCAGCGCCACAATAATCAGCGCGTTGAAAATAATGGCCGACAGAATGGCGCTCTGTGGCGAGTGCAGGCGCATGATGTTGAGCGCCTGCAATTGGGGATAGAAGGCCAGGAACATCGCAGGGATGATGGCGAAGTATTTCGCCACATCATTCGCGATGGAAAATGTGGTGAGCGCGCCCCGCGTCATCAACAATTGCTTGCCGATTTCCACAACCTCGATGAGTTTGGTTGGATCGCTGTCCAGATCGACCATGTTGCCCGCCTCGCGCGCGGCCATGGTACCCGTGTTCATGGCAACGCCGACATCGGCTTGCGCCAGCGCGGGCGCATCGTTGGTTCCGTCGCCGCACATGGCGACAAGCTTGCCCTTGGCCTGTTCGTCGCGGATGAGTTTGAGCTTGGTCTCCGGCGTTGCCTGCGCGAGGAAATCGTCCACGCCGGATTCGGCGGCGATGGCCGCAGCGGTCAGCGGATTGTCGCCCGTGATCATCACGGTGCGAATGCCCATTTTGCGCAGCGCGGCGAAACGCTCGCGTATGCCGCCTTTCACAATATCCTTCAGGTGAATAACGCCGAGAATTTTGCCGTCTTTCGCGACGGCGAGCGGCGTGCCACCGGATTTCGCGATGCGGTCGGAAATGGCGGTTGCGGCCGAAACGGACTCGGCGCCCCGCGCGCCCACCCAGGCGATCACGGCATCGACGGCACCCTTGCGGATGGATTGCCCGTCGAAATCGATGCCGCTGATGCGCGTTTGCGCGGAGAAGGGAATGAACGATGCGTGTAGCGGTGCCATATCACGCCCGCGTATGCCATATTTCTCCTTCGCCAGCACGACGATGGAACGACCTTCGGGCGTTTCGTCGGACAGCGAAGCGAACTGCGCGGCATCCGCCAGATCGCGTTCATCGATACCGGGCAGGGGCAGAAATTCCGTCGCCTGACGATTGCCCAACGTGATCGTGCCGGTTTTGTCCAGCAGCAGCGTGTCCACATCGCCCGCCGCTTCCACCGCGCGGCCCGACATGGCAAGCACGTTGAACCGCACGAGACGATCCATGCCCGCAATGCCGATGGCGGAAAGCAGCGCGCCGATTGTGGTGGGGATCAGCGTCACGAATAGCGCCACGAGCACGAGAACGCTCAATGTGCCGCCAGCGTAAGCCACAAAACTCGGAATCGTCACCACCGCGAACACGAAAATGATCGTCATGCCCGCGAGCAGAATGTTGAGCGCGATTTCGTTGGGTGTTTTTTGCCGTTCCGCGCCTTCGACCAATGCAATCATGCGGTCGAGGAAGGTTGAGCCTTGCGCTGCCGTGATCTTCATCTTCACCCAGTCGGAGATAACCTGCGTGCCGCCAGTCACCGCCGAACGGTCGCCGCCGGATTCGCGAATGACCGGCGCGGATTCCCCCGTGATCGCGGATTCGTTGACCGAAGCCACGCCTTCGATCACGTCGCCGTCGCTGGGCACGAGATCGCCTGCTTCCACGAGTACGATGTCACCTGGCTTCAATTGATGCGCAGGCACGGAACGCCAATTGGCGCTGCCTTTTTCAAGCAGCTTGGCGGAGGCTTCGGTTTTGGTTTTGCGCAAGGATGCGGCCTGCGCCTTGCCGCGACCTTCGGCGACGGCTTCCGCGAAATTCGCGAATAACACCGTGAACCAGAGCCACAAATTGATCTGGAACGAAAACCCGTAATGACCTTTGCCCAAAGCGAGATCGCGCAGGAACAGAACAGTCGTCAGCGTCGCCACGGTTTCGACCACGAACATCACGGGATTGCGCGCCATCTTGCGCGGATCGAGCTTCTTGAATGAATCCAGAATCGCCGGAAGCAGGATCGCCGTATCCGTCATCGTGGAAGCGGCCATGCGGTTGCGATTTTTTGCGGTGTTCATAGCCGAGCCTCTAATAAAGATTTCCGGCGTTCATCGCGAAATGCTCCACGATGGGGCCGAGCGAAAGCGCCGGGAAATAGGTCAACCCGCCGACGATCAAAATCACACCTGTCACAAGGCCGACGAAAAGCGCGCCATGCGTGGGGAACGTACCTTCAGATGGCGGCACGATTTTCTTCGCGGCAAGTGAACCTGCAACAGCCAGCATCGGCACAATCATCAGGAAGCGCCCAATCAGCATCGCGAACCCCAAAGTCGTGTTGTAGAAAACCGTGTTGGCGCTGATGCCTGCGAATGCGCTGCCGTTGTTGCCGGTGGCCGATGTGTAGGCATAAAGAATTTCGCTGTATCCGTGCGGGCCGGAATTGAGTGGACCCGCAAGCCCCGCTTTCGTCACCGTGGCGAGTGCGGCAAATCCCAGAATCGAAAGCGGCAGGATGAGAATGGCGAGCATCGACATCTTCACTTCGCGCGCCTCGATCTTCTTGCCGAGATATTCCGGCGTGCGGCCGACCATCAGGCCCGCGATGAATACGGAAATGATCGCGAACAGCAGCATCCCGTAGAGGCCCGAACCGACGCCGCCGAAAATAATTTCGCCCAGCATGATGTTGATGATGGGAATCATTCCCGCGAGCGGCATCAAACTGTCGTGCATCGTGTTCACCGCGCCGCAGGACGCATCCGTCGTGATGTTGGCGAACAGCGCGGAATTGGCGATGCCGAAACGCACCTCTTTGCCTTCCATATTGCCGCCGGCTTGCAGATCGCTTGCCGTTTGATCTACATGCAGTGACGCAAACGCCGGATTGCCGGGCGCTTCGGCCCAATAGATTGTCGCGGTGCCCGCCAAAAACAGAACGCCCATCGCCGCGAAAATCGCCCAGCCCTGGCGCTGGTCGCCGACCATGCGGCCGAACATGTTGGTGAGCGCCGCGCCGATGGAGAAAATCAAAATCATCTGCACGAGATTGGTTAGCGCATTGGGGTTTTCGAATGGATGGGAGGAATTGGCGTTGAAGAATCCGCCGCCGTTTGTGCCGAACATTTTTATGACTTCCTGCGAAGCCACAGGCCCTTGCGCGATGATCTGTTTAGCGCCTTCCAGCGTGGTCGCGCTTGTATAGGCACCCAGATTTTGTGGCACGCCCTGCCACACGAAGAACAGGCCCACGACAATCGAAACCGGCAGCAGGATGTAAAGTGTGCAGCGGGTCATATCGACCCAGAAATTTCCGATTGCGGACGCCGAGCGGCGCGCAAAGCCGCGCACGAGAGCAACCGCCAGCGCAATGCCCGTTGCTGCCGACAGGAAATTGTGAACCGTCAATCCCCACATCTGAACGAGATAACTCATCGTCGTTTCGGGAACGTAGGATTGCCAATTGGTGTTGGAGACAAAGCTGACGGATGTGTTGAACGCGAGGTCCGGCGTCACGGCCGGGAATTTCTGAGGATTAAACGGCAACACGGCCTGCAGTCTCTGCAACGCATAAAGTGACGCAAATCCGGCAACGCTGAATACGAGCATCGCTACACCGTAGATCACCCAATGCTGATCTTCGTTTTCGTCTATGTGGCATATCGTGTAGAACGCGCGCTCCAGCGGGCGCAGAAACGTGACTTTGCCTTCGAACACGTTCGTTAAATAGCCGCCGAACGGTTTGGTGATGGCGATGATGATCACGCAGTAAAGCGCAATTTGCAGCCAGCCGTTGAATGTCATGGTGAGTGTTCCCTAGAACCGCTCGGGGCGGATCAGCGCATACGTCAGATAGGCGAGCACGGCCAACGAAACGATGCCGGCAAGCACGTAATCGAAAATCATCGCTCCCTCCTAAAGCCGCGCGCAGGCGAGCGTGTAGGCAATCGCCACCGCGAAGAATCCGAAACCGGCGATCACGAGAATTGTGTCGAGCATGAGCGCACCTCTATAGGGCACGAAAATCAGCCTTCACGCATATAAAAACGAGAGCGCGTGTTGCGGCGCATCAATATAAGAATCATATAAACGGGCGGGCGGCATTATCAGCCGCCGCCCGTCAACCGGTCACCATGTGCTCGCGATGCGCCAGGACATGCCGAGTTGATGGTAGAGGAACGTCAGCTGGTCGATCTGCTCGATGACACGCTCGGAAAGCGAGCTGCCCATGCCGTGGCCGGAATTCGCGCTGGTGCGCAGCAGGATCGGATAGCCCGAATTCGTCGCCGCCTGAAGTGCTGCGGTGAATTTGCGCGAATTCATCGGGTCCACGCGCCCGTCGGTGGCCCCCGTCATCATCAGCACCGCCGGATAGGGTGTGTTCGCAGTGACGTGATGATAGGGCGAATAGGCATAGAGCGCCTTGAACTGGGCAGCGTCCTTTATCGTGCCGTATTCGGTCGCGTTGAACGAACCGTTCGGATTCAGCTCCGCGCGCACCATGTCATAGAGGCCGACTTCGGACACAACCGCGCGCGCGAGTTGCGGATGCTGGGTCAGCATGGCGCCCATCAACAATCCGCCATTCGAGCCGCCTATCAGCGCCAATCTGTTATGCGAAGTGTAATGCTGGTCGATGAGATATTGCGCCGATGCGGCGAAATCGTCGAACGAGTTCTGCTTGTTGATCAGCATGCCTTCCTGATGCCAGCGTTCG
>DATCEI010000314.1:0-2291 GCA_036510185.1 Rhizomicrobium sp.
CGACCTCGAAGCGGAAGCCGATCTGTTCGCGGGCCGCTTGAAACGGCTTTCGCGCCTGATGGGCCGCGATTTCGCGGACAACGCCGCGCCCGTGGAGGCGTCGCGCGAAAGCGCAAAAATCACCGGCTATGCGGGCCTGCCCACCTACAATCGCGCCAATTCGCTGATGCAGTTTCTGTTCGTGAACGGACGCGCCGTGCGCGACAAGCTGCTGGTCGGCGCTGTGCGCGGAGCCTATGCGGATTTCCTCGCCGGCGACCGCTATCCGGCGCTGGCGCTGTTCATCGAATGCGATCCGGCGTTTGTCGATGTGAATGTGCATCCGGCCAAAACCGAAGTGCGGTTCCGCGACGCCGGATTGATCCGTGGACTGATCGTCTCGTCGTTGAAGGCGACGCTGGCAGGCGCGGGCCATCGCGCTTCCACGACCGTTGCGGGCGCGACGCTTTCCGCGCTGCAGCCGAAATCCACGCCATATTATTATCAGCCGGAGCCGCGGCCAACGGGTGCGATGGCCGATGCGGCGCGGGCTTTTCATGCGCCGCTGTTTGCGGACGGTACGGTGCAATCGCTGTCCGCGCGCGTGGAAAACGTGCCCGCTAATCCGCAGATCGAGGAATTGCCGCTGGGGTTGGCGCGCGCGCAATTGCACGAGACGTATATCATCGCGCAAACGGCGGACGGCATTGTCATCGTCGATCAGCATGCGGCGCATGAGCGGCTTGTCTATGAGCGCATGAAGAAATCGCTCGCCACAGGGGCCGTGGCGCGCCAGCCTTTGCTCATTCCCGAAGTCGTCGAACTCGATCCCGCTGAAGTCGATCGTGTGAGCGCGCGCGCCGCTGAACTCGCCGAACTTGGGCTGGTGATCGAACCCTTCGGTCCCGACGCCATTCTGGTGCGCGAAGTGCCCGCGATGCTGGACAAGCTGGATGCGAAAGCCCTCATACGCGATCTCGCCGATGACATCGCGGAGACGGGCTCAGCGCTATCGCTGAAAGAACGTCTCGAAGAAGTCTCCGGCACACTCGCCTGTCACATGAGTGTGCGCGCGGGCCGCCGTCTCAACGCCGAGGAAATGAACGCGCTGTTGCGCGAGATGGAAGCCACACCCCATTCCGGCCAGTGCAATCATGGGCGGCCGACCTATGTGGAGTTAAAGCTCTCCGATATCGAACGCCTTTTCGGTCGTAAATAAGATTGTCATCCCCGGCGAGCGCTGCGAAGCAGCGCGAGGGAAGGGGACCCAGGTATCAAACACCGGACGGTGTCGGACACCTGGATCCCCTTAACCTCGCGTTCGCGCAAAACGCTCACGCTCGCCGGGGATGACAAACCTATCTTATGTTTGGCGCCCAAGAATGCAGATTCTGGTCTCGCCATAAATGCGTTCATCGAGACATGCAAAATTTTCATTTTCCGCAAAATTTTCTTGGGCCGACATTTCCAGAACCACCACCGCTTGCGGTTTCAGCCAGCCCTGGTGCAGCGACGCGAGCGCCGGCCCGGCGAGACCCTTGCGATAGGGCGGATCGAGAAACGCCAGATCGAACGGTCCGCCCGCGCCCGGCGAAATCGGCCCCAGATCGGTCGCATTACGCCGCCAGATTTTGGTAGCGCCGGTCAATCCCAACGCCTCGACATTACGCCGGATCAGCGCGCGGCTTTCCGCGGAATCATCGACAAACAGGCAGAACGCCGCGCCCCGCGAAACCGCCTCCAGCCCCAGCGTGCCCGTGCCCGCGAAAAGATCAATAATAGCGGCGTTTTCCAGCGCCACGCCGAAATCATTGTGCGCCAGAATGTTGAAAATCGCCTGCCGCGTTTTGTCGGCGGTCGGCCGCACGCGCGCATCCGGCGGCGATGCCAGCTCCCGCCCGCGAAATCTGCCTCCCGTAATCCGCATTTACCCTCCGAATTATCACATTGGCGCGATGTATATTGGCAGCGCGCGAAATCTGACTGTATAGCGTTGGTCAGGATGCGCGTCTCCCTCGCTTTTTTTGCGCTTGCCGCCTTTGCGGCGTTGTCGCCCGCCGCCGCGCAAATCGATTCCGCGCCGAAGGTGAATGCGCGCCTGATCGCCGAGCACAACACGGTTGCGCCCGGCGACACGGTGACGGTCGCGCTCGAAGAAAAAATTCGCCCCGGCTGGCACACCTATTGGGTCAATCCGGGCGAAGCGGGCGCGCCGACGGAAATCAACTGGTCGCTGCCGGCGGGCTGGCGCGCGGATGCGATCCAATGGCCTTATCCAAAACGTCTGCCGGTCGGGCCGTTGATGGATTACG
>DATCEI010000315.1:0-15016 GCA_036510185.1 Rhizomicrobium sp.
CTGCCACTCTCGCCGCGCGCGCTTTCGTGGTGGCAGAAGGCGCGTTCGGCCTCTCCGCGCTCAAATCGCGCATCGACGCGCTCGATTATCGTGTCAGCACCGAAACGCAGAACGGCATGTATGCCGATATCGCGGAATTGCTTCGGCGGCTCGGCCTGTGGTTCCTCGCCAATGTGCCGGCACAGGCCGATCTTGCGGGCGCGATTGCGCTTTACCGCGCGGGCGCGGAGGCATTGCGCGGCACCTTCGCCTCGCTGGTCTCGCCCTTCGAAGCGCAGGTGACGGAAGCGCGCATCGCCGAATTGCAGAAAGCGGGCGCCCCGCTCGACATCGCCGAAGATGTGGGCGTGTTGCCGCTGATGGGGGCGGCGCCCGAGATCGCATTGCTGGCACATGCGAAATCCCTGCCGGTCGATCTTGTGGCGGGCGCCTATTTCGCAATCGGCAAAACCGTTGGGCTGGACCGTTTGCGCGGTCTGGCCTTACGCATCGTATCGGCGGAGCATTGGGACAGGCTCGCGATCCGGCGCATCACCGATGATCTGTATTCAGCGCAACGCGCACTCACCGCCGATGCGCTTGCTGCATCAGGTGCAGGCGAAACCAATCGCGACGAAGGTGCGGAAGCGGTTGAGGCATGGGCTACGGCGCATGACGATGCGCTGTCCCGCACAAAAAACTTTCTCGCCGAACTCGAACGCGGCGGCGAACTATCCATCGCGCGGCTCACGCTTGCGAGCAGCCAGGTGCACACTTTGGCCAACCGTTAAAAAGCGCAGCCCCGCGAAGTGTGCAACGGTTCGCGTCAGGCTGCGCGATAAAATCAAATATCCGATTTGTTGTTGGCGCGGCGCGGTATCTCCACCGCGAAAATCCACGCCTGCGAAAACGACAGGTAGAGACAACAGATTTCCGCGGGCATCAGCCAGTAAAGCGCGCCGGGAATGTCGAGGCATAAACATATGCCCGCCACGACAGGCAATAGCGTGCCGCCCAGCATCAGCCCCGCGCGAAAACGGTGCATGCGTATCGAACCCAGCACTGTGTTGTGATCCTCGGGGAACGCGCGCGCGAAAGCCTTTATGCCCGCAAGGACCGCCAGGCTGATAATGACGAACTCCAACCCCAGCGCAAAAGGCGACTGGTTCGGCAAAAGTCCGAACATGCCGATCAGCACGCTTTCAAACAGCAGGAAGAATGCGCCGAACACGCGCGCCAGATATCCGCGCGTGTGCAGCACATGGCCGAGGCTGATGGTCAATCCCACAAACAGCAATCCCGCCAGTGTCGAACCCACTTCCGCGAGGATCGCGAAGAAGTCGTGCCAGGCGAGAATGTCGGCCGTAGTCATGCGGTGGGCGCGTTACCTCGGCGCCATGCGGATGGAGCCGTCGAGCCGCACACATTCCCCGTTGAAATAACCGTTGCGGATCATTTCCAGCGCCAGCGACGCATATTCCGGCGGATCGCCCAGACGCGGTGGGAACGGCACCTGTGCGCCGAGCGCCTGTTTCACCTGATCGGGTGCTGCGGCGAGCAACGGCGTGTTGAAAATGCCGGGCAGGATCGTGTTGACGCGAATGCCTTCCTGCGCGAGGTCGCGCGCGATGGGAAGCGTCATGCCGGTCACGCCGCCTTTCGATGCGGAATAAGCAGCCTGTCCCACTTGTCCATCCTGCGCCGCCACCGACGCGGTATTGACGATCGCGCCGCGTTCACCGCCCGCGAGCGGCTCCAGAGTCAGCATGCCCGCCGCCGATTGCGAAATGCAGCGGAAGGTGCCGAAGAGATTGATCTGCACGATGAACTCGAACGCCTCCATCGGAAAGCGGCGAATTTCGCCCGTCTTGCGGTCGCGGCTGGCGGTCTTGATAGCGTTGCCGGTGCCGGCGCAATTCACGAGGATGCGTTCCTGTCCGTGGGCGGCACGCGCGCGCGCGAAACCGGCTTCGACGCTTGCGTCCTTCGTCACATCCACTTCGCAGAAGACGCCGCCGATATCCTCGGCGACTTTTTCGCCCTTGGTGCGCTGAAGATCGAAGATGGCGACCTTCACGCCATGGGCGGCAAGCGCGCGCACCGTCGCCTCGCCAAGACCGGACGCCCCGCCCGTGACGACGGCGGCAATCGATGAATTCAATTCCATGATGTTCACTCCCTCGGAAATAGCTATCCGGGAAGTCTTAGAGCATTTTCCGCAGGCCTGTGTAGCCTCTTGCCGTCATGGCCGGATTTAATCCGGCCATCCATCTCAAGATTCAACTGGCGCGCGGACGCGCGCCCGATGGGTGGCCGCCTCAAGGCGGCCATGACGATTTATGATTTAGCGAACCGCGACGAGCTTGGCCTTGAGCTGTTCGGGCTTGGTCTTGTCCGGCAGCGCCGAACCGACGAACTCGATGCCCACGCCCTCGTCGTGATGGCGCGCGACGCGGCCCGCCATCTGGCCGATGAGCACGAACTCGCCCACGGGCGGGCGGGATTCCGTTTTCACCGAAACGCCGGAAAGCGAGAGATCCAGCACCTCGCATTTCACCATCTCACCATCGGCGCGGGTGAAGCGGGTAAAGCCCTTGGCGGGCGTACGGTCGTGGCGGCGCAAATCGGCCTCGGTCACGACGTCGCGGTTGAGGAAAAGGGTCAGCTGCTCGGCAATGCGTTCGCGCTTCATGGGCGTGCAATTGAAACGCACGCCGAAGCCATTGCCGCTGCCCGTGGCGACCACGCCTTCGAAACGGCCGAAGCCATCGACATAAAGTACAACCTGAATGCCGGATTCCGGCTGCATCTCGCTCTGAATGGCGGCACCGCCCGGTGACAGATCGATGACCTTGCAAATGCCTTCCTGCGCCTGACTGGGAACAAACAGCCGGCCCGGCAAATCGACACGCACCCTGCGAAAACGCCTGCGTTCGGCGCGCGCCTTTGCGATTACCGGTTCCAATTCTGGTTTCATTCCAGCCCCGGACGCAGAACGCCCCGGCCCCATACTCTGCCTCTGCTGCCTTTCTAAGCCTGCGACCGTCAACGGATCGTTTACGTTGCGATTTTTTCACCAGTATTTTCGCGAGGGTCGTGTAGGCCTTAACCTTGGCGGGAGGGCAGGCTATAGACCACCGCCCCGCCCGGAGACCCATATGCCAGCCCAGACCACCTTTTCGCGCCTGCATCTAGTGGTTGTGCTTGCCTGTCTGGGCCTTGCGGGGTGCCTTGGCCGGTCGGCCCTGGATGAATTGAGGCGTTTCAGCGATCCCACCGGCTCGGCCTTCGACCGCACCCTGTTCAAGAATTACTCGATGTTGGCCCACTCCTTCGGCAAAGTGCCTGCCCTGCCCGGCACAAGCTTCGATCAGGAAGGCTCTTACGCCCTCAGCAATGTGGACGATTCGGTGGCGGGGCTGGCCAATGGGTTTGCCCGCAAGGCGCTGGATTCCGGCAAAGGCGTGGATGTTTCCCCCGAATCCGGGACTGACGAGACGGCGGACGCCATCCGCACGCGGCTCGTGCGCGCGCTGGTGCGGGGCCGCGACCAGACCCCGCAGGCCGCCGCCCGCGCTCAGACCGACTACGATTGCTGGATCATGAATGGCCGCGTCGCGGGCCAGCAAGCGGCTGCCGCCTCCTGCAAACGCTCGCTCGACCGCACTCTGCCGACGCTGGAGCAAAGCGTGAAGCAACAGGCGCTGCCGCCGACCGTCAACAATGCACCCGCGGCCACGCCATCGCAGTGACGCCTGCGTCAGCACTGATGCACACGGGTTCGTCTTGGGCTAGGCTGATCCCTCGTGGGAAACGTCCAAGGGCAAGATATGAAAGCGTATGATTATGTGATTGTCGGCGCAGGCAGCGCCGGATGCGTGCTGGCCAACCAGCTTTCCGCCGATCCGAAAACCGAAGTGCTGCTGATCGAAGCGGGCGGGCGCGACCGTTCGCCGATGATCCATATGCCCGCAGGCATTCCGCAGCTGCTCGGCAAACCCAATGCGTATAATTGGTATTACGACACCGAAGGTCAGTCGCATCTCAACAACCGCAAACTCTACTGGCCGCGCGGCAAAGGTTGGGGCGGATCGTCGTCGATCAACGGCATGATCTACATTCGCGGCCATGCGCGCGATTACGATCACTGGCGGCAGATGGGATGCGAAGGCTGGTCGTTCGCCGATGTGCTGCCCTATTTCAAACGTGCTGAAGGCAATGAGCATGGCGGCGACGAATTCCATGGCGGCGAAGGGCCGTTACGCGTGTCGAGCGGCAAATCTTCCAATCCTCTGTTCCGCGCTTTTGTCGAAGCTGGCATTGAAGCAGGCCACAAACAGACGCCGGATTTCAACGGCCGCGCGCAGGAAGGTTTCGGGCCTTACCAGCTGACCATTCACAATGGCAAACGCTGGAGTGCGGCGAGCGCCTATTTGCGGCCGGCGCTGGAGCGCAAGAACCTCACCATCGAATCCAATGCGCTTGTCACGCGCCTTGTGTTCGAAGGCACGCGCGCGGTGGGCGTGGAATTCGTGCAGAAGAAACAGAAACAGATCGTGCGCGCCACGCGCGAAGTGATTTTGTCGGGTGGTGCTGTGAACTCGCCACAGACATTGTTGCTGTCAGGCGTGGGACCGGCGGAGACGCTAAAGAATTTCGATATTCCCGTCGTGATCGATCTGAAAGGCGTGGGACAAAATCTTCAGGATCATCTGGATTGTTCGATCCAGTATGAATGCACGCAGCCCATCACGCTTTACGGCGCGTTGCGGCCCGACCAGCAATTGAAAATCGGCCTGCAATATATGCTGCTCGGCACGGGGCTTGGCACAGGACAGGGCCTTGAATCCGGCGCCTTCCTGAAAAGCCGCCCCGATCTCGAAACGCCCGATCTGCAATATCATTTCATCGCCGCGTTGATGTTCGACCACACGCGCCGGAAGGCCGACCGTCACGGCTTCATGGCGCATGTGTGCCAATTGCGTCCGGAAAGCCGCGGCTTCATCTCGCTCAAATCCGCCGATCCGTTCACACCGCCGCTGATCCAGCCCAATTATCTGGAAGCCGAGGAAGATCGCCGGGCCTTGCGCGAAGGCGTAAAGATCGTGCGTGATGTGTTCGCGCAGAAAGCCTTCGATCCCTATCGCGGACCGGAATTAATGCCGGGCGCGCATGTGCGCACCGATGAACAGATCGATACCTTCGTCCGCAAGACGGCGGAAACGATCTATCACCCTGTGGGCACGGCCAAGATGGGACATGGCGACGATGCTGTGGTCGATACGCAATGCCGCGTGCACGGGCTTGAGGGCCTGCGCGTCATCGATGCCTCGATCATGCCCGCGCTCGTCTCTGGCAACACCAATGCGCCCACCATCATGATCGCGGAAAAAATCTCGGATGCGATACTGGGGCGCGCGCCGCTGCCGCCCGAACATGTGCGCGTCGCCGAGGACCGTGCGGACATGGCGGCCGAGTGATGATCCAGCAAAACCTCATCTTTCAGCCGATGGGCGCGCTCGCGCTGCTGACGTTCATCGTTCTCATCCAGATTCCGATCCGGCGCTTCCGTGCGGCATTCGCGGGCCGCGTGGTGCCGAAGGATTTTGAACTTGGTGAATCGCCGCGCGTGCCGGGCGATGTGTCATTGCCCAACCGCAATTACATGAACCTCACCGAAATACCGATGCTGTTCTATGTGCTGTGCCTGATGCTCTATGTCAGCGGCAGCCTGAATCAGGCGATGCTGGTGCTGGCATGGGCCTATGTGGGGTTGCGGGCGGCGCACAGCCTCATCCATGTGACTTACAACAACGTCTTTCACCGTTTGACGGTGTTTACCATCAGCAATGTCCTGCTCGGCACGATGTGGGCGCTGTTCTTTGTGAATTTGCGGTAACACGGCTTTCGGCCACGCAACTTCGCGCGTAGGATGGGCGTTATGAACGCAATGAGGGGTTTGCTGTTATCCGTGTGCCTGTCGGCGTTTGTTGCCGTAAGCGCAAATGCGCAGCCCGTTCCCGCCGCACCCGATTCAAGCCATCTCGATGTAAAGACGATCAATTTCGATCTGTGGTGCCAGGAAACGCAGAAGCTTCCCCCGGATCGCTGCGACAAACGCCTGCCGCAGGACGAAAAGGATTTCGAGGAATACCGCTCCAAGGTGGAGAAATACGAAGTCCCTTATCTTGAGCAGAAACAGCAGGAAGGAACATTCAACCGGGTCATCCTGCACAGCAATCCGCAGGACAACCCGGTCGATCACCCCCAGCAGCAAACTGTGCCGAATCCCTGACTCTTTAATTGTCGCGCAGTCTGACGCGAACCGCGTTCATACGCTGCCGCTATGAACCACTTCGCGGGACTGCGCTCTATGCGCCGAGCGAAATTCCCGTTCCGAACACATCCAGCATCTCGCGCAGCGAATCGAAATGCATCGCCTTGGAGGGCCGGTCGCGGCTGACAAC
Source organism: Rhizomicrobium sp. (assembly GCA_036510185.1). GTDB lineage: Bacteria > Pseudomonadota > Alphaproteobacteria > Micropepsales > Micropepsaceae > Rhizomicrobium. The sequence continues at coordinate 6,447 of DATCEI010000315.1, forward strand.
AAGGCGAAGATGCGGCGCGCGCGGATGCGAGGGCATGTCGAGGAAGGATGGCGGCGGCGGCGTATCGGAAACGGAGAACGGTTCGTCCTCGCGCACAAGCTGAGACCCGACAAGACGCTCGAATGCGATGGGCTTGCCCGCAAGCGCGGACACATCGGTCAAGATCTGCACCATGCCGAGAAAACGCGTCGGCTCGCCCGCGCCGAATGTGACGGGCGCCAGAATCGTTTCGAATTCGACCATGCCGCAACCGGCGGTCGCTGCAATCGAAGACAGACAAATCGGTTGTTTCAGCATCAGCGATTGCGCCAGCAGCGAAGCCAATACGCCGCGGCTTTGCGCTTCCCAATGCGCGAGGAAATTTGTCGCTTTCAATTCCGCGCCGAAGCGTTCGCACAATCCCGTGCCAGCGAGGCGATAAACGGGGCGCGCGGCATCGGAGGCTTCGAGAATGAACGTGTAAGCGAGCATGCGTTTGATTGCGCGCGGATCGATATCGGTTTGATCGGGAACGGCACGGCCACGGCGAAGACGGCTCCAATATCCAACGAGAAGATGACTGTTTCTGTGTTTCATTTTTTGACCCCGCTGGTTTTTCTCTTTTGCGTTCATTCCGGTTCAGTTCGGAACGAAGCCGCTCCAGTTGGAACCCTGTTGAGCGAAAGCCATGCCAGCGGCGAATTCTGAAAAACGCGAAACGGGACTCAAACATTAACGCGCGCGCGCCCGCGCATTGACTGGCGATTTTTGGTTTCGATATTTCGGGCCGCGTCATTCGCGCGCATCTATCAGTGACCGAAGCGCGCCGCGCCTGCGCCGAATGGCGACACAGAAGTGAAACAAACCGCCGTCCGGGTTCGGATCGCTATTTGCGTCTGAGCAGGTGTCGGCCGCGTCTTAGTGTCCTGTTTTGAACCAGCTTTGCAGGGTTAACAGGCACCAGGGATGGCACGGAACATGAAGCAAGGGACTGGCTATTAAGGATTTGTTCACGTTTTTCGCCCGGCCGGAGGATTCCGGCTTAAGGATGGGCGGTTCAAGGAGCAGGCACATGACGCTTAAGCCCTATTTTATTGCCGCGGCGGCCCTGATGGTCGCGGCGCTGGCATTCACCGACGGCCCCGCCAATGCAGGCGGCTATGGCGGTGGCGATCACGGCATGGGCGGGCATGTCTGCTACCACCCGATCACGATCGACAAGTCGATCAACATCTACAAGCCGATCAATATCTATAAGCCGGTGAACATCTATCATCCGGTCAACATCACCAAGAACATCAACATCAACAACAACATCAATATCAACAAGAACATCAACATCGACAAAAATATCAACATCACGAAGAACATCGACAACAGCAAGAACATCAACATCAACAAGACGATCATCATCAACAAGGGCGGCAGCGGTGAAGCCGAAGCCTCGGCCTTTGCGTATGCATCCGCCAACGCGCAGGCGAGCGCCAGTTCGACGTCCTATGGCGGCGGTTCTTACGTCTCGATCCAGACGCGCAACAATGTCGGCGGCGAGCTGCAGGCGATGAGTGTGACCACGCCTTGCGAGATGCAGGAAGCAAGCGTCGTCAAAGCCATTCACGCAGTGTGTGTGGATTCAAGCGGCCGTGAATTCCCTGCCTCGCACATGGTGCCGGAAACATGGATCGATTCTTCGTATGAAGGCGAAGTCGCGCGTTGCATCGCGGGATCGCGCCTGAAGGCGATGGTGGGCGATGTTCTGCAATCCGATCACGGCATGGCCGGAACTTACGAACATGGCGATGTGCTTGCCTGCGGCCCCGGCGAAGCACTGACCCATTATCGCAACGGCATGCTGAAATGCGCGCCCGCCAAGCCGGTGAAGGACTGCACCGAGCGCACCAATCTGCGCCAATGGGGTTCGGGCGATATGTTCTTTGCCTATCGCGCGCAGGTTTGCGTGGCCTCCCCGCGCGAGGCGGCAGCCTCCGCACAGGATGTCTCAGGCATGTCGCTGGAAGGCGGCGTTGGCGATACCGATAGCGGCTACTAGGGAGCGTCAATCCCGCGAAGTGCGCAGCGGTTCGCGTCAGATTGCGCGACCATGAAAATAAAAGCCCCGTCCGGAATTCCGGGCGGGGCTTTTTTTATTTGGATTTAGAATTCACCAGTGGCCTTCGACCCAGACGAAATGATCGCCGCGGTGAGCCCATTCACCGCGATGCCAGAGCGCACCCGGATGCGGCGGGTGATCCCAGTGACCGCCAACCCATGTCCAGCGCGCGCCGACCCAATCCCAGCGCCCGTCAACCCAGACGCCATCGGCCCAGGGCCGATGCGGCTTGCGTTCCCAGCGCGGCGGCGGCGGCGCCAGACGCGGCCCGGCATTGATTCCAATCGAAATACCGACCTGCGCGTTGGCGGAAATCGCCAGCGGAAAGGTCAGCGCCGCGGCCAAGGCTGCCGCGGAAAGAAGCTTCATGTGACGAACATCCATGCAATCCTCCTTGAGGGAAAAGAGGCGCTCCGCACCCACGTCTAGCCCAACGGTTCCCGTTTGCAAGAGTTCCCCACCTTCGCATCTGCACGCTGTTGGCGCTTTCTTAAGGGCGGCCACGGTAATTTCGGCACATTGCCAAGGCGAGCCAGACGATGATCGGCCCTCTTCCGAAACTTCTGCTTGCCATCGTGGCGGCGCTGACCGCCGTCGATCTGATCTGGCTGGGAATCGGACATTTCCGTATCGACTGGCCGGGCTATATCGCCTTTGCGCTCGTGACCACGGCGATGGCCGCGGGCGGAGTGTTCTACGCCAAGATTCGCAAGGACGAGCGGCTTTCAGCGATGCTGTTCGGCACGGCGTTCCTGCTTGCCTTTTCCAATCTCGCCAGTGTGCTCAATTATTTCCTGCTGACGGTCGCGGGCCACCGCATCGACGGGTTTCTCGCCGGCATCGACCGCGCCATGGGCGTGAACTGGCCGGACCTGATCGTCTGGGCGAGCCAGCACCGCGCCATCAATCTCGTTCTGATGCTGGTCTATGGCTGTGTGTTGCCGCAGATCGCGCTGCTGGTGCCGCTGCTGGGCTGGCAGTCTTCCGTCAAAAGAATCTATTCGTTCTGTCTCGCAATGACCGTCGCCACGGTGATCGCCATGGGATTCTGGACGATCTTCCCGTCCTTCGGTGCCATTTCGGTTTACACGCTGCCGCCGGCGCTTCTCACGCACACGCCGCTGGCGCTCGACCCGCATTACGCGCATGAATTGCTGCAGCTTCTCGCCAATGGTCCGGGCCTCATCTCGCCCAAGGATCTGAAAGGCCTGATCGGCTTTCCCTCCTTCCATGCCGTGCTGGCGCTGCTGGTGACATGGTATGCGCGCGACCTGAAATATGTGCGCTGGCCGATCATCGGCATCAATACGCTGGTGATCATCGCCACGCCCATCCAGGGCGGCCATCATGTGATCGACGTGATCGCGGGCTTCGCCGTGACGGCGATTTCCATTGTGCTGGCCGAAAAGATCATGGCACTGGTGTCGCGTCCGCGTGTGCCCGTCTTTACCGCGCCGCTTTCCGGGGCGCCCGCCTAACTGCGATCCTCTGCCCGGCTTGCACCCCGAACACGCATTGATATTGTGCGGCGCGGCGAATTGCTCCCCCTTGATCATCCGGAAAACCCATGAACATTCACGAATATCAGGCCAAAGAGGTTCTGCGCGGCTTTGGCGTTCCCGTTCCCCGCGGCAAGGCGGCTTTCACGGTCGATGAGGCGGTCGCAGCCGCCAAGGAATTGCCCGGTCCCGTCTGGGTGGTGAAGGCGCAGATTCACGCGGGCGGACGCGGCAAGGGCGGCGGGGTGAAGGTCGTCAAATCGCTGGAGGCTGTGAAAACCGAAGCCGAGCGCATTCTGGGCATGAACCTGGTCACGCATCAGACAGGCCCGCATGGGCGCATCGTGCGGCGGCTTTATATCGAGGACGGCTCGGCCATCGAGCGGGAGCTTTATCTTTCCGCGCTGGTGGACCGCGCGACAAGCCGAATCGCCTTCATCGTTTCGACCGAAGGCGGTATGGACATCGAGGAAGTGGCGCACAAGACGCCCGAACGCATTCACACATTCCAGATCGAACCTGTGGCGGGCTATTCGCCCTATATCGGCAATGAGATTGCAACCGCATTGAAGCTCAAAGGCGATCAGGCCAAGCAATGCGGCGCGCTGGTCAAAAGCCTTTACGAAGCTTTCATCGCTAAGGACATGAGCCTGCTGGAAATCAATCCGGTGGTCGTGACCAGGGATGGCCACGTCATCTGCCTCGATGCGAAAATCAATTTCGACGACAACTCGCTTTACCGCCACAAGGACATTCAATCCCTGCGCGATCTCGACGAAGAAGACCCGATGGAGGTCGAGGCGTCGAAATATGATCTTTCCTACATCAAGCTCGACGGCTCCATCGGCTGCATGGTGAATGGCGCTGGCCTTGCCATGGCGACGATGGACATCATCAAGCTTTATGGCGAGGAGCCCGCGAACTTCCTCGATGTCGGCGGCGGCGCGAGCAAGGAGAAGGTGACGGCGGCGTTCAAGATCATCGTTTCCGATCCGAACGTGAAAGGTATTCTGGTCAACATCTTCGGCGGCATCATGAAATGCGACATCATCGCTGAAGGCATTGTCGCAGCCGCGAAGGAATTGTCATTGAAGGTTCCGCTGGTGGTACGCCTCGAAGGCACCAACGTCGAACTCGGCAAGAAGATTCTCGCCGAGTCTGGCCTGCCCATCGTGTCAGGCTCAGACCTCGCCGACGCCGCGCAGAAAATCGTCAAAGCCGTGAAGGACTCGAAATAATGTCCATCCTCGTCGACAAAAACACGCGCGTCATTTGCCAGGGCTTCACCGGCAATCAGGGCACGTTCCATTCCGAACAGGCGATTGCCTATGGCACCAAGATGGTCGGCGGCACATCGCCCGGCAAAGGCGGCTCCACGCATCTGGGCCTGCCGGTGTTCGACACGGTGCGCGCGGCGAAGGAAGCAACCGGCGCAACTGCGACCGCGATCTATGTGCCGCCGCCTTTCGCTGCCGATGCGATCCTCGAAGCCATCGATGCGGAAATCGAACTTGCCGTCTGCATCACCGAAGGCATTCCCGTGCTCGACATGGTGAAGGTGAAGCGCGCGCTGTGCGGCTCGAAAACACGGCTCATCGGACCCAATTGTCCCGGCGTCATCACGCCCGGCGAATGCAAGATCGGCATCATGCCCGGTCACATCCATAAGCGCGGACAGGTCGGCATTGTTTCGCGCTCCGGCACGCTCACTTACGAAGCCGTGGCGCAAACCACTGCCGTTGGCCTCGGCCAATCGTCATGCGTCGGCATCGGCGGCGATCCGGTGAAAGGCACCGAGCACATCGAAGTGCTGGAGATGTTCCTCGCCGACCCGGAAACCCATTCCATCATCATGATCGGCGAAATCGGCGGCACGGCGGAAGAAGACGCGGCCGATTTCATCCGTCATTCCAAAGTGAAGAAACCGATAGTGGGTTTCATCGCGGGCGTCACAGCACCTCCGGGCAGGCGCATGGGCCATGCGGGCGCGATCATATCGGGCGGCAAAGGCGGCGCGGAATCCAAGATCGAGGCGATGAAGGCGGCCGGCATTCGCGTGTCGCCAAACCCCGCGGCACTCGGCACCACGCTGGTCGATGTTCTGAACGGCAAGTGAGCGCCGACAAACCGGGGCATATGGAGATTGTGCCGCCGGTCGCGCGCCTCCTCGGCCGCGAAATCCTGCGCGTCGATGAAGACGGCACGATCCATGTGCGCTTTCTGGCGCGGCCGGAATTCACCAATCGGCATGGGTCGGTGCAGGGCGGGCTTGTTTCCGCGATGCTGGATTCGGCGACATCCGCCGTGCTGCTGCGGCAATTGCCGCCCGAGCTGACATCGCTGACGGCGCGGCTGGAAACCGATTTCCTCAAGCCCGCGCCAGTGGCCGAATTGTTCGCGAAAGCCTGGATTGTTTCGCGCGATGAACGCAGCGCCATCACGCGCGGCGAGTTAAGCGATGCAGAAGGAAACGTCGTGGCGGCGGCAACAGCGCATCTGCGCATCCGCAAGCGTAAAACCTAATCCGCAATTGCCGCCACCGCGCGTGATCGCCGGTCACGAATCCAGTGCTGCATTGGCCGCTCGAAGAAACGATAGCTCGCCGTGCCCAGCGCAATCAGCACGGCATAGAATGCGATCATCACCCAGCCCTGCATGAAGAAACGCGCCGTCAAACCCACATGCAGCGCGATCAACGCCAGCAAAAGCTGCAGCGGAAAATGGATCATGTAGGTCGCGTAACTGATGTCGCCCAGATGGGCGAGCGGGGCGCTGGCACGTCCGTGCAAATGTTCGCGCAAGGCCAGCACCAGAACGGTCAGCGGACACAGTCCGAAGTCGAAGGCGAGAAGAAATGTTCCATTGCCCTCGCCGCCATCGAGCCAGGGACTGTCGGCGTAAAGCATGGCGAAAAGTCCGATCCAGCCGGCAAGTGCTGCAATCATCAGCGCTCGTGAAATCATCGGGGCGCGCGCATTGCCGCGCAGAGAATCCCAAAGCGTGAACACAAACCCGCCCATGAAGAAGCCGCTGATGCCGCGGCCAATATGTTCGTCAAACGGCAGCAACGCCGCACCCGCCAGCGCCACGATGAGGATTTGCCCGCGCCGTTTCAGCCCCACGCGGCACAAAAGGAAAAAGATGAGATAAAGCAGAACTTCAATCGACACCGACCATGACGGGCCGTCGAAAGTTTGTTCCGAACGCGGCCACCAGTTCTGCACCATGAACAGATGGGCCACGAAATGCGGCACGTCGTTGGCCTGATAGATGAAAAAATTTCCATAGGCCCGAAAGATCAGGAACTGCATCCCCGCGACCAGAAGCAACAGCACCAAATGCAGCGGATAGAGCCGCGAGAATCGCAGCAGCGCGAATTGCCGCCCGCTGACCGCGCGCGTGCGCACGCCCTCGCTGTAAAGCCAGAAAAACACGAAACCCGACAGCACGAAAAACAGGTCAACTGCCGCCCAGCCCTGAATATAAAGCGGTTTCAGCAGCCAGTAGAACGGTTGGGCGGTGCGCTGCCAGCCCTGCTGCCACATGCCGCCGACGGCGAAGAAATGCTGCCAGTGCCACACCACTACGGCCAGTGCGGCGATGCCCCGCAATCCGTCCAGCGAAGTGAGTCGTTTGGCGGCCATGCACCCTCTTACAATGGCCGCGCGAAGGTTCCCTAAACGAAATCGTGGCGACGGTCGTATTATTGCCGTATCAACCCCATATTAACCTTCGTAACCCATCTATTTATTCGGGTTAACCCGCCCCCGGACAATGACCAGCCAGCCCACGCAAGACCGCCTGAACCGGACTTCCAACGAAGTCTTCGAAGCCACCTCCTTCCTGTCGGGCGCCAACGCCCCCTTCATCGAGCACCTCTATGCCCAATGGCTGGAGAATCCCGATGCGGTGGACGAAAGCTGGCGCGCCTTCTTCGCCGATCTGGGCGAGCGGGGGCTTTCCGCCACGCAATTGGGGCGCGGGCCGCAATGGCGTCGCGATGCCAAACTGCGGCTCGAAAACGGCGAAATCGTCGGTGCGCTGACCGGCCAATGGCCCGCGAAGAAAGGTGCGGCTGCATCGCAAGACGATCTGCGCGCCGCGGCTCAAGATTCCGTGCGCGCTATCCAGCTCGTACGCGCCTATCGCGTCATCGGCCACATGGCTGCCGATCTCGATCCGCTGAACCTCACTCCGAAGCCGGCGATGCCGCAGTTGGACGCCAATTTCTACGGCTTCCACGCCGAGGACATGGACAAGCCCATCTTCATCGATGGCGTGCTGGGTCTGGAAACGGCCACGCCGCGCCGCATGGTGGAGATTCTGAAGCGCACTTATTGCGGGCGCATCGGCTACGAATTCATGCACATCACCGATCCGGAACAGAAGGATTGGCTGCAGCGCCGCATCGAAGGCCCGGACAAGGAAATTGCGTTCACGCCCGAAGGCAAGCGCGCCATCCTGAACAAGCTGATTGAATCCGAAGGCTTTGAGAAGTTTGCCTCTGTGCGCTTCCTCGGCACCAAGCGTTTCGGGCTGGACGGCGGCGAGGCGACGATCCCCGCGCTGGAACAGATCATCAAACGCGGCGGGCAATTGGGCGTGAAGGAAATCGTGCTGGGCATGGCCCATCGCGGACGGTTGAACGTGCTCGCCAATGTGATGAGCAAACCCTATCGCCAGATCTTCCACGAATTTCAGGGCGGGGCCGCCAAGCCCAGCGAAGTCGAAGGCTCAGGCGACGTGAAATATCATCTGGGCGCGTCGTCCGACCGCGAGTTCGACAATCGCAAGGTTCATCTGTCGCTGACCGCGAACCCATCCCATCTGGAAGCCGAAGACTCCATCGTGCTGGGGAAGGCGCGCGCCAAACAGCAGCAATTGGGCGACATCGAAACGCGCGCCAGCGTGTTGCCACTGCTTATGCATGGCGATGCGGCATTCGCGGGGCAAGGGGTGGTCGCCGAATGTTTCGCGATGAG
>DATCEI010000316.1:0-5038 GCA_036510185.1 Rhizomicrobium sp.
CGTCCTTTGATGGCACAAATCCGCGGCGCTTCCAAAATTCAGCAGCCTCAACGTCAATCGCATTGACGACAAGCGCGCGACCGCCGATTAGACGAGCTCCTAACACAGATCGTATCAGTGCGTCGCGCAAAAGACTGGTCCCTACACCCTTTCCGGCACAAGTTTGATCCGTTGCAAGCTGTCCAAGCAAAAGGCACGGAACGGGATTAGGCGGCTGCCCGGTCTTCACAGCTCGGGGCATCGTAGAAGGGATGATGGCTGTAGGAGCCAATCCGTAATAGCCGACCACGCGGCCACCGTCATGAACGACCATGACGACCGTGAAGCCCTTTTCCTGGTTGGAGTGCGCCCTGTCTCTGAGCCAATGATCAAGCACCGGCTTGCCGCACGAAAACTGCGATGCGTCGTGGCGTACGGTCAGCAACTCGGGACTTGAGAGTGCCAAGGCGTCAATTTCCCTTGCGCGGTTTCTCCCAAGACGGCTTCCGCTTGAGCATATTGACCATCTCCGGCACCGCTATGGCTGGCGCCGAAATTGTCGACATGAAAGCACTAAAGCCCTTGGGGCTCATACGGAAGAGGGCGCTCTCCATAACCACTTCTTCGGCAGCACGGACCGCTGCATCTCGAACAAAATCGGTCCTCGACCGTCCGCGTAAATCGGCGGCGCGATCGATGATTGCAATGTCAGTTTCCGGCAACCGCATCGACAGCGGGTACTCCTTCTTCTTTGCTACGCCTACCATCTCGTTTCTCCTAGTTAAACGTATCATGCCACTTTGTAGCGCGTTTTGCAATACAGTTATTTAAGTCACAAAAACACACCGAAAGTGGCGTGGGCGCAAGGTTTCCGTTGAAGCAAAATGGCGGTGCCAAGAGACCAGTCAGCGCTTTGCTCGCGACCGCTCTGCTCGCGCGCGTTCTCGCATTCTGATTTCCATGGCTCGGTCAGCGGGGTCGGGGTTATAATAGCGCTTCAAGATATTCAGCGTCTTGTGACCCGTTGTAGCTGACAGCTCCAGAACATTATCGTGTAGTGAAGCAAGCCTGGTTGTCGCCACATGCCGCAGGTCATGAAACGTGATTGAAACTTTTGCGCGCTTCGCCGCGTCAATAAATGCTTGGGTCAAAACATTCTTCGTGAATCCATTGAGGCTATCTGGATCACCGAAGACGTATCCGTCGTCTCTCCTAACGATATTCCGGCGCATCGCTTGCACCACTTTGAGCGCAGCGTCGGTCAGAGGTACATCGCGCGGAACGTCCGTCTTGGTATTTGGCAGATGAATATGCGTGTTGTGGATGTGTTCCCACCGCAACCGGCGGATTTCACCGGCGCGCATAGCCGTTTCAAGCGCAAGACGGACACACCAGACAAGCCAATGAGGGCCGAGCGCCGCTCCTTCGAGAAGGCGTTTCTGTTCTTCCGCCGTCAGTCGGGCACTTCTAGGCGCGCGTTGCTTTGGCCGAGGCAGACCCGAACACGGATTGGTAACACGAAATCCCCATTTTGCGATGGCGGTCTTGTAAACGGCCGACAGGAGATTGACGGCATTGCTTATGGTTGTCGGCGCTTTACCTGCGGCCTCTCGTGCCGCCATCCAATCAGCTATAGTGACGGACTCGATTGAGGGCAGCGGCCATTGGGAGAATTCCTCTGTCGCCCATGCGCGCAGCACGAAGACTTCGGTTGCGTGCCCCTTTTTGCTCGGACTGACTTCGCGCTCGTATCGTTCGAGAATGTCTTTCAACGTCGTGCGGCGCTCTTTGCTGCGATCGACGTATTCTTCGCCGCTGATCCGGCCTTCCGTTACATTTGCCCAACTCTTTGCAGCCGCAAATGTCTCGAATGTGCGGTTCCTGATGACCGGCTTTCCGTTCGGTCCTTTTCGACGGATTTGGACACGCCATTGTCCATTTCCGCGGTCCTGAATCGTTGCCATTTCCGAATCTCGGCTTGTGGTTGGCACACCTGATTGTGCCAATTTGTGCCAAATTATGCCAAAAAATGCAACCCTGAAATTTTAGAAAAATGCATAAAACCCTTTAAAATGGCGGATGGGGTGGGATTCGAACCCACGAGACCCTTGCGGGCCTGCCGGTTTTCAAGACCGGTGCCTTCAACCGCTCGGCCACCCATCCGTCGTGCTTACCAGATACTTAACCCGCGCCGCCGCTGCAACCCGGACAACCCGGACGTGCTTGCACGCAGCGCGGACACCGCTAGTCTTAGGCTAGACTTGAGGAATATTACATGGATTTGTCCTACAGCGCCGAGCACGAAGCATTCCGCAGCGAAGTGCGCGCGTTTGCGGCCGAACACGCAAGCGATGCGCCGGATGGTGCTGCGCCTTCAACGGCCGCAATGCACGCGTGGCAGGCGTTGCTGATCGAGCATGGTTATGCCGCGCGCACGATTCCAAAAGAATATGGCGGCTTTGGCGCGAAGCCCGACATTCTGAAATCGCGCATCATCGCGGAGGAATTCATCGCCGCGGGCCTGCCGATGGCGATGGCCAATCAGGGCATTTCGATGCTGGTGCCGACGCTGCTGGAATTGGGCACGGAAGAGCAAAAACAGAAATGGATTGGGCCGACGCTGCGCGGCGAAGTGATCTGGTGTCAGGGTTATTCCGAGCCGGGCGCGGGCTCCGACCTCGCGGCGATTTCCACCAACGCGCGCGAAGAGGGCGACGATTTCGTTATTAACGGACAAAAAATCTGGACATCGACCGCCGCGCAGGCCGATATGATTTTCTGCCTCGTGCGCACCGAGCCGGATAAACCGAAGCACGAAGGCATTTCCTATCTGCTGTTTTCCATGAAGACGCTGGGCGTTGAAGTACGTCCGCTCGTGACGATGACGGGCCGCGCCGAATTCAATGAAGTGTTTTTCACCGATGTGCGCGTGCCGAAATCGCAGATTGTGGGCACGCGCGGGCAGGGCTGGTTTGTCGCCAATGCCACGCTGCGGCATGAGCGCGGCATGCTGGGCGATCCCAATCAGGCGGGCACGCGCATCAAAGCGCTGACCGATTTGATGATGAATGAAGAAGTGGATGGGCGGCGGCTGATGGACAATCCTGTCTATCGCGACCGCCTGCTGAAACTTCAGGCGCGCGCGATGGCGATGGAATATCACGGATTGCGCTTGCTGACGGCGAGCGCCAAGAAGGAAGACGCGCTTCTGGCGCGCTTGATCGTGAAGCTGATGGGATGCGAACTCAATCATCAGCTTGCCGGGTTCGCCATTGATGCGTTGGGCGAGTTGGGAATTCTTACCGGCGATTCTCCGCATCAGCGCAACAACGGCGCGTGGCAAACGAATTTCATGTTCGACCTCGGCCTTATCATCGGCGGCGGCACGGCGCAGATTCAGAAGAACATCATTTCCGAGCGCGGATTAGGCATGCCGCGCGAACCGAAAGCGGCGGTCTGACATGGAATTTGCGCTCTCCGACGATCAGAAGATGATGCAGGACAGCGTGCGCCGCACGCTGGAACGTGTGGCGCCGCTCGATCTCGTGCGCAAAGCCGATAAAGAACCTTATGCCGCCGACGTGTTCGCCGCGTTGCGCGATCTCGGCGTGCCGGGTGTTTTGATTCCCGCCGAATTCGGTGGTCTGGAATTGGGCCTGTTCGATGCGGCGCTCATCGCCGAAATGCTGGGCCGTTCCGTGACGCCGGTTCCGTTCGTGGGCAGCGCGGTTATGGCGCCGTTGGCGTTGATGGGCGCGGGTTCGTCTTCGCAGAAATTGGCGTGGCTGCCGAAGCTCGCATCGGGCGAAACAATCGCGGGTGTCGCCATCAGCGAACATGCCAGTGGTGCGCGCGATGGCGCGGCGGTCAGCATGAAGAATGGCAAGCTGAACGGCCGCACAAATTTCGTGCTCGATTTCGCGGGCGCGGATATTTTCATCGTCGCCGATCATTTCGCCGGACTATATCTGGTTCAAGCCAATGCGCGCGGGTTGGAAAAGATCGCGCTTTCAAGCATCGACCGCACGCGTACCATCGGCGAACTCGTTTTCGGCAATGTCGAGGCCGAACCGCTCACCGACGGTAACGCACCTGCAACGCTCGACCGCATGATCGATGCGGGCCGCGCCATGCTTGCCGCCGACACGCTGGGTGCTGGCGAAATGATGATCGAGAAGGCTGTGGCCTACGCGAAGGAGCGCAAGCAGTTCGGCCGCATCATCGGTTCGTTCCAGGCGGTGAAGCATCTCTGCGCGGAGATGGCGGCGGAACTGGAACCCTGCCGCGCGCTTGTCTGGTATGCATCGCACGGTTTCGATGTGTTCCCGGAACAATCCCGCCGCCTCACCGCTCATGCCAAGGCGCATCTTTCCGAGGTGGGCCAGTTCGTGGCGCGTACCTCTACCGAGGTTCATGGCGGCATGGGCTTCACCGACCTGCTGGGCCTGCATTACTGGTTCAAACGCATCGGCTTCAACCGCCAAGTCCTTGGCGGGCCGGAGCGCGCCCGCAACGATGCCGCCATCGCCCAGGGCTGGATTGCCAATTAACCGGCGATTCCGGCCTTCGCGCTTGCAGCGGCGATTCGAATCCGGCACTTAAGCAGCCTGATGGCTGCGCCCGTTCGCATAGCGCCTTCGATTCTGTCGGCGGATTTCTCCCGCCTCGGCGAGGAGGTCGAGGCGGTCGTGAAGGCGGGCGCCGATCTCATCCATATCGACGTGATGGACGGCCATTTCGTGCCTAACATCACCATCGGGCCGGTGGTGGTGAAGGCGCTGCGGCCACACACCAAGCTGCCCTTCGACGTGCATCTGATGATCGCACCGGTCGATCCCTATGTGCAGGCGTTTGCCGAGGCGGGCGCGGATGGCATCACCGTGCACCCCGAGGCGGGGCCGCATGTGCATCGCACGCTGCAACTCATCAAATCGCTCGGCAAGCGCGCGGGCGTGGTGCTCAATCCGGGCACGCCGGTCGATGCGCTGGACAATCTGATGGACCTCGTGGACCTCGTGCTGATCATGACGGTTAATCCGGGTTTCGGCGGGCAGGTTTT
>DATCEI010000317.1:0-5199 GCA_036510185.1 Rhizomicrobium sp.
TTCGTAGTCGTCGGCCAGCTCGCCGAAGGGCGCCCGATTGAGGACCTCGATCGGCTCATCGTCATGCCCCGGGGGCAAGATCATGGCGACCGACATGCCGATGGCGTCCTCGGAGGAATAGCCGAAGAGGCGTTTGGCGCCCCCGTTCCAGCTGGTGATGATCCCACTCAGATCCTTGCTGATGATGGCGTCGTGGGAGGATTCCACGATTGCCGCCAATAGCAAGGAAGCTTCACCGCTATTGAATAGTATGAGCTGAGACACGGCCTCCGAAACGGGGGTCTCGTCTTTCAAAGGCCAGTCCGTTGAGTGTTTGGCAGAAGCAGAGCTGTCCCGCTGTATAGCCACGGCTAAGTCCCTAATCGAGCACTCCTAGAAGCGAGGAAGCGGCTATGGTTTAGATTTTGTCCAGTAAAATCGTATTTTGAAAGAATATTTCACAGTCATGCCCTCGGATTTCAAATCAGTCGGAACCGGCGTTGAAATGAACTACTGGGTAAAAAGTTCCCGAAGAACTTGGAGCGATTTCGTACAATAACCGGCAGGAGGGACATCGGTCCTGATCCGGTTTAGGCGTTTCGTTGAACAGCCACGCATAGACCATTGACGCATTGCGCGCGGATTTCACTTATGTTTCACCGCGAGATTTGTGGTGAAAATCGTAAAGTGGAATCAGAAGCATACGAACTCTCAAGTTCTCTTTTTGAGGAGTTTCCGCTTCGACATGAAGCATCTTCAAAATCGACAAAGGCAAAAATATATTCACCAATTAATCACCAAAATAAATCGCTTAAAATAAACTTTTAGAATCAAATACTTACGAAATATCCAGTTCTCGAAGCGTTAAGTTCAGAGTTTCGTATGTGAAACAGCGGCCCGGATTACTCGGGGTCGCTGTTTTGTTTGTTGAAATTGGAGTTCAAGCAAGTCCGGCTAAGCGGAAGCTTCACGATTTCCGCGGATGCAGAATTTCCTGGATGGCTTCTTTGCCTTCGGGACTGTGTATCCAGGATTCCGCGCTTTCCTGTGTTGCGAATTGCAGCGGCACGCGATGCGGTTTCACGCGATCCGGCGCTGGAATGAGAACTTCATATGTGCCTTCAAATCGCGTGTCGCGTGTCAGTGCCGCGTAAGGGCCGGGAAGAGTCGATTTCTTTTTCATGGCGTTCTCTCAGGCGGCGCGCCTGTTGTCGCGGCGGCCGCGAAAACGATTGCGGTTGCGCGGCTTGGCATAATCGATTTTGCGCGGTTCGGGCTTTTCTTCCGTCGCCGGAGGCAAACGCCGTTCGCCCATCGGCGTGAGCGTCTGTTTCACCAGCCGTTCGATGGCCTTGAGCAGCGAACGCTCCTGCGAATCGCAAAACGCAATCGCGATACCGCCCGCGCCAGCGCGCGCTGTGCGCCCGATGCGGTGGACATAGCTTTCGGCCACGTCCGGCAGTTCGAAATTGACCACATGGGTGATGTCGTCGATGTCGATGCCACGCGCGGCGATGTCGGTGGCGACAAGCACACGAACGCGGCCGCTGCGGAACTGTTCCAGCGCGCGCTGGCGTGCGTTCTGCGATTTATTGCCGTGGATCGCATCCGTCGCGATGCCGGATTTCTCCAGCTGATCGGCAACCTTGTTGGCGCCATGCTTGGTGCGCGTGAAGACGATCACGCGCTTCATCGCGGGATCTTTCAGCAGATCATGCAGCAGCGCGCGCTTGTCTTTCGCATCCACGAAAAAGACGCGCTGGTCGATCTTGTCCGCTGCGATTGTTTTGGACGCAATCGTGATGCGCGCGGGGTTGCGCAGAATTTCGGCAACCAGATGCGCCACTTCGTCGGGCATCGTGGCGGAGAACAGCATTGAATGACGCTCGCGCGGCAGATGCGCCACGATCTTGCGTACATCGCGAATGAAGCCCATGTCGAACATGCGGTCGGCTTCGTCGATGACCAGCGTCGTCACCGCGCCGAGGCGCAGCTGCTTCTGATTGACGAGATCGAGCAAACGCCCCGGCGTCGCCACGAGAACATCAACGCCATGGCGCAGCGTTTCGATCTGCTTGTTCTGGCTTACGCCGCCAAGAATGACGGCATGGCGCAGTTTCAGATGTTTTCCGTAAAGCCGCAGACTGTCGTGAATCTGAATGGCCAGTTCGCGCGTCGGCGCGAGAATCAGTGCGCGCGCCATATGCGGCCCTGTGGCTGTGCGATCCGCAGCCAGTTTCTGTAGCAGCGGAAGACCGAAAGCCGCCGTCTTGCCGGTGCCGGTCTGGGCGAGGCCCAGCACATCGCGGCCCGCAAGCAGAAGCGGAATCGCTTCGATCTGAATGGGGGTTGGGGTGGTGTAGTTTTCGGCTGCGAGCGTGCGTTGAAGCGGCTCCGCAATGCCGAGCGTAGCAAAAGTTGGATTCGTCACAATTGTTCCTTGTTGCACCAAAACGGCCGAAGCCGCGCGTGGGGGCAATGTTGCCGTCTTCCACGCACATCTGGAGCGAACGGTATGTTGAGATTTGTCTCGCCGTCACTTCGCGCCGAAATTGGCGCTTGTGCTCAGAAACCGCGAGCGTCAACGGGGATATGGGGATCGCCTGACCAAATGTCAACCCCGGCGGCGTTAACGAATAGGGAGTCCGGCCTGTTTGCCGGACTCCCTCGCGTCATTTCGCAGAGTTGTTTATGCCGCTGGCGGTGCCGCAGGCGGCGGTGTCGGTGCTGCCGGTGTCGCCATCGTGGGATCGAACACGGGCGGCACGGGGCCATATTGATTTGCCGCGGGCATTCCGGGCTGCACATAGAAATAAATCAGCGCGATGCCCACGACCAACGCGATCAAACCGAGCAGCCAGCCGATCGTGAAGAAGAACGCGAGAAAGGCCAATGCGCCGACGCCGCCGCCGATAAAGCCCAGCAGCGAGATCACCTGAAGGATCGCCGCAGGAATGAGCGCCGCCCAGACCAGCGCGCCGTTGCGTCCGATATCCTGAAGCCGCCTTGCGCCCATGCCCGCGTTGGGGAGCAGCAAAGCCAAACTCACCAACGCCGTCAGTGCATGAGTCCACATAACACTTTGCACGATGGAGAGGCCGAGCATGATCACGACGAGGACAAGTATGTAGTACCAGAACTGCGCACGCCCGACGCGCCCGTTGAAATCGGCATAGTGATTGGTGACGGTATCGACGAAATTCTGCCAAAGTTTGTTGAAGTCTATCGAACCCATATGAGCCTCCTTAAAGGCTGTTATGCGGGCGTTCCCATGGCGCGGGCGAAGCATCGCTCGCGGCGGTTCCTCCCGCCCAACCCCGGCTGAAACCGCACATCTGGTCAGCTAAGAATGCGCTTGTGGGGGAGTCAAGGCAGGCTTAGACAGCGCACCCATGAGTGCCACGGTTTTTATCGACGGTGCGGCAGGCACCACAGGCCTGGAAATTCGCGAAAGGCTGGCGGGCCGCACGGATTTGACGGTCACGCAGCTAGGCGAGGCCGAGCGCAAGGATGCGCGCGCCCGGGCCGCAGCCCTGAACGCGGCGGATGTGGTGATCCTGTGCCTGCCGGATGAAGCTGCGCGCGAGGCCGTGGGCCTGATCGAAAATTCGCGTACGCGAGTGATCGACGCAAGTTCCGCTCACCGCGTGGCGGATGGCTGGGTTTATGGCTTTGCCGAAATGGAGCCGGGACAGCGCGAGAAGATCGCGGGTGCCGCGCGCGTGTCCAATCCGGGCTGTTATCCGACCGGATTTCTGGCGCTGGTGCGGCCGCTGGTGCGCGCCGGGATTGTGCCCGCCGATTTTCCGCTGACCGTGAATGCCATCTCCGGCTATTCCGGCGGCGGGCGCATGATGATCGAGGAATTCGAGAAACCGTATTCGCCGCATTTCGTGAAAACGGTGGCGCGCACCTATGGGCTGACGCTCGCGCACAAGCATGTGCCGGAGATGCAGGTGCATGCCGGTCTTTCGCATCCGCCCGTGTTTGCGCCCAGCGTGGGGCGGTTTTATCGCGGCATGATCGTGGATGTGCCGCTGCAATTGTGGGCGTTGCCGGGCAAACCTTCGTTGGTTGAGATTCACCGCATATTGGAAAACTCCTATCGCGATCAGACGTTGGTGCGGGTTGCAGGTTTGCAGGAAGCGGCGGAGTTGAAAACACTCGACGCCGAATTGCTGTCCGGCAAAAATACCATGACGCTTTACGTGTTCGGCAATGAGGCCATGCAACAGGCGCGACTTGTCGCCGTGCTGGACAATCTCGGCAAAGGCGCGGGCGGCGCAGCGGTACAGAATCTCAATCTCATGCTGGGTCTGCCCGAAACCACGGGATTGCTCTGATGTATCGCCCGCGCGCCTATGCGGTGGACGACATCGGTACGCTTCACGCCTTCATCCGCAAGCGCGTTTTTGCGACCGTTGCCGTTGCAGGCGAGGGCACCGTGCATTTCGCTTATGCGCCGGTTGTGCTGGATGAAAATGGAACGCTTGGCCGCGTGCGGTTTCATCTGGCGCGCGTCAATCCAGTGACCTCGCACGCTGATGGCGCGACGCTGCATCTCTCATTTCTTGGCTCTGACACTTATGTTTCGCCCGATTGGTACGAAAGCAAGGGCAGGGTGCCGACCTGGAACTACATGGCTGTCGAGGCGCGCGGTGTTGCGCACAAACTCGGTGGCGATGCGTTGCACCAATTGCTCGTCGATCTTTCCGTGCAGGAAGAAGAGCATCTGCGTCCGAAAAAACCGTGGACGCTCGACAAGGTTCCGGAAGAACGTCTCGCGGCCCTGCTCAATGCCATCGAAGGGTTTGAAGTCGCGCTCGAAAGTCTGGAAGGCAAATTCAAGCTTTCGCAGAACATGCCGCCGGAAGACATCGCGGGCGTGATCGCCGGTCTTGAAGCACGCGATGATACGAATGCAAAAGCAATCACCGAGGCGATGAAGCGGTAATTACTGCGCCTTGATCTTCACATAAGAGCCGGGCGCATCCCCGAGCGGGCGAAGCTTGCCGTCGCCGGGTTTGCGCGCGGGCACTTTCTTACCGGAAAGTTTGGACAGCCATTTATCCCAATCCGGCCACCAGGAACCTGGATGCTCGACTGCATCCGCCTGCCATTCCTCAATCGTGTCGGGCAGTTTGTCGTTGGTCCAATACTGATATTTCTTAGCACTCGGGGGATTGACGACGCCCGCGATATGGCCCGATCCCGCCATGA
>DATCEI010000318.1:0-10379 GCA_036510185.1 Rhizomicrobium sp.
TGTGTCGGCGGCGCAAGCCTTAGCGATTGGCGCGCCACCACGCTTTCGGATCTGGCCCGCATCGTGCTGTTGTTCGACGGTCATGACAGCGCCGCGCTGGGCAACGCGCGCGCCGCGTGGAAAGATGCCAAGGCCGCCGGCCATGACGTGACCTATTGGAAAGAAAGCCCGGCGGGCAAATGGGAGAAGCAGGCGTGATCGTGTGGTTTTACATTCTTGCTCCTATCGCGCTTGAGATTGCGTGCGTGATTCACGCCGTGAAAACAGGCCGGGTGTTTCCGTGGATTTACGTCATCGTGTTCCTGCCGCTGGTCGGGTGCGCGGCGTATTTCGCGGTGGAGATCGTGCCCGAATTGTTGCGCAGCCGCAGCGCGCAGAAATTCCACGCCAGCGCCAAAGCGATGGCCGATCCCCACAAATCGCTGCGGGAAGCGCAGCGCAGCGCCGAGATGACAGGCTCGGTGGATTCCAAACGCACGCTCGCCGAGGAATATGTCAAACGCGGAAACTATGCCGATGCGGCAGCGCTTTATCGCGACGCGGCGACGGGCCAGTTCCGCGACGATCCGGCGTTGCTGCTGGGATTGGCGCGCGCGTTGTTTTTGTTGGGCGATGGCGCAGGCGCGCAGGCAGCCCTCGATCAGCTGCAGGCCGCCGATCCGGCTTTCGTGTCCGATGAAGCGCATCTTATCTATGCGCGCGCGTTGGAGCTGCAAGGCAAGAACGACGAAGCGCTGCACGAATATGAGCAACTCGTGCGTTATTTCTCCGGCGAGGAAGCGCGCGGACGTTATGCGCAATTGTTGCAGCGCACGGGACACACCGAAGAAGCCAAAGCGGTTTATACCGAAATCCTCAAGCGCATGGATGGCGCGCCGAAGCGTTATCAGACGATGCAGAAAGAATGGGGCGTTGCAGCCAAGCGCGCGCTGAGCAGTTAAGCGTCCGCCAACGCCGCTTCATAGTCTTCCGATGCTTTGATCCAGCGTGCTTCCGCATCCGCCAATTTGCGGGCGGCTTCCACACGTTTCTTGGACACCGCCGTGCCCTTCGCAGGATCGCGCGAGAACAGCAGTGGATCGGAAAGTGCTGCATCGAGCTTCGTCAATTCCGCCTGCATCGCCGCGATCTGGTGTTCGGCGGCTTCGGCTTTTTCTTTCAGCGGTTTCAGGCGGCGATGATCCACGGCCTGTTTGCGCGGCGCTTGTGCTGCCTTCGGTGTTTCACGATCATTGTTTTTCGTGAGCAGGAATTTGCGGTAATCGTCCAGATCGCCGTCGAATGGCCGCACAGTTCCGTCCGCGACCAGCATCAAACGATCCGCCGTGGATTCGATCAGGCGGCGATCATGGCTCACCAGCACGACCGCGCCATTGAAATCGTTGAGCGCCGTCAGCAATTCGTTGCGCGCGTCGATATCCAGATGGTTGGTCGGTTCGTCGAGGATCAGCAGGTTTGGTTTATCCAGCGTCGCCAGCGCCAGCATCAGCCGCGCGCGTTCGCCGCCGGAAAGCTTCGCCACATCGGTGCGCACTTTGTCGGCGGAGAATCCGAAACCGCCCAATTGCGTGCGCAATTGCTGTTCGCTTAGCTTGGGCCGCATGCGCGCCAATGTGACAAGCGGCGTCACCGAACCGTCCAGTTCATCGAGCTGATGCTGCGCGAAATATCCCGGCACGAGCTTGCGCGCTCGCACGATCTCGCCTGACATGGGCGTGAGTTTCGCGGCCAGCAATTTCGCCAGCGTCGATTTGCCGTTGCCGTTCTTGCCCAGAAGCGCAATGCGATCATCGGGATCAAAGCGCAGCGACAAATCCGAAAGAATGGGTTTGCCCGGCTCGTAACCCACGCTCACGCGATCCATGGTGATAAGCGGCGGGCTTGCTTCTTCCGCCTGCGGCAAACGAATGGGCGTGATGTGTTCGTCCAGCGCCACATTCACAGGCCCGAGCTTTTCCAGCATCTTGATGCGGCTTTGCGCCTGACGCGCTTTCGACGCCGTATAACGAAAGCGATCCACAAACGCCTGCATGTGCTTGCGGGCTGCGTCCTGTTTCTTGGCGAACGCCGCATCGAGCATTCTCTTCTGCGCCCGCGCTTCAGCGAATTTGTCGTAGCCACCGGAATAAAGCGTGAGCTTGCCGCGTTCCAGATGCAGAATGAATTCCGCGGCCGTGTTCAGCAGATCGCGGTCATGGCTGACGATCAGCACCGTGCCGCGATAACGCTTGAGAAAATCCTCAAGCCACAACACGCCTTCGAGATCGAGATAATTGGTCGGTTCGTCCAGCAGCAACAAATCCGGCGCGGAAAACAGAATCGCCGCCAGCGCCACGCGCATGCGCCAGCCGCCGGAAAACTCCGAACACGGACGAAGCTGTTCTTCAGCTGAAAATCCAAGGCCCGCCAAAATCGACGCCGCACGCGCGCCCGCTGAATAGGCATCAATCGCGGCAAGCCGCGTGTGTATCTCGCCGATGCGATGTGGGTCGGTCGCGTGATCGGCTTCGTCCAGCAACGCGGTGCGTTCCTTGTCGGCCGCCAGCACCGTGTCGAGCAGGCTGATCGAACCGGACGGCGCCTCCTGCGCCACGCTGCCCACGCGCGCATTGGAGGGCAGCGTGAACTCGCCGCCATCGGCGTGGATCTGGCCAAGGATCATCTTCAGCAGCGTCGTCTTGCCCGCGCCGTTGCGGCCCACCAGTCCGATGCGCCGCCCCGTGGGCAATTGCGCGCTCGCCCCTTTCAGGATTTCGCGGCCCGCGATGCGGATGGTGATGTTGTCGAGCGTCAGCATGGGCGCGGCTTTTAGCATGGGTTGCACGTTTGCAAATGGCGCGGCTATAAGGCGCACGCTTTTCGCAAGGAGTTTTCATGGCCGAACGCACGCTTTCCATCATCAAACCGGACGCCACGCGCCGGAACCTTACCGGCGAGATCATTTCGCGGCTGGAGCGCGCAGGCCTTCGCGTCATCGCGCAGCGCCGCATGCGTTTGTCGCAGGCACAGGCCGAGGCATTCTATGGCGTGCATCGCGAGCGGCCGTTCTTCAGGAGTTTGGTCGAATTCATGACCTCCGGTCCCGTCGTCGTGCAGGCGCTGGAAGGCGAAAATGCGGTGGCGAAATATCGCGAAGTGATGGGCGCCACCGATCCGGCGAAGGCAGCACCGGGCACCATCCGCAAGGATCTGGCTGAGTCGATCGAGGCCAATTCCGTGCATGGTTCCGATGCTGCCGACACCGCCGCCAACGAGATCAAATTTTTCTTCAGCGATCTCGATATCGTCGGCTGAGCCGTGAAGGGCAAAACGATCGTCATCACGGGGGCTACGTCGGGGATCGGCGAAGTGGCCGCGATGCGATTGGCCGAGCAGGGCGCGCGCATCGTGATGGTGGCGCGGGATCGTGCGCGGGGCGAGGCGACTTTGGCCAAGCTGAAAGGCACGGGCCATGCGGTGCATTACGCCGATCTGTCGCGGCTTTCGGAAATGAAGCGCGTCGCGCGCGAATTGGGCGAGGCCGAACGCAGCATCGACGTGCTCATCAACAATGCGGGCGCGCTGTTCAATTCGCGCATCGTGACCGAAGACGGGCTTGAGAAGACGTTCGCGCTCAATCATATGTCCTATTTCGTGATGACGAATTTGTTGCTGGACCGTTTGAAGGCGACGCCTGGTGCTCGCATCGTTTCCACCGCGTCGGATGCGCATCGCCGCGCGAAACTCGATTTCAGCGATCTGCAAGCGGCGAAGAGTTACAGCGGCTTTCCCGTCTATAGCCGCTCGAAGCTTTGCAACATTCTGTTCACGCGTGAACTGGCGCGGCGCATCACGGGCACGGGTGTCACGGCGAACAGCCTGCATCCGGGTTTTGTCGCCACGCGGTTTGGCGATGAAAGCGGCGGCCTTGTTTCGCTTGGCGCGCGCGTCGCGAAGAAGGTGGGTGCGATTTCGCCGGAAGAAGGCGCAAAGACGATTGTGTATCTCGCGTCATCGCCTGCGGTCGCGGGCGCAAGTGGCGGGTATTATTACAAAGAAAAACTCACAACACCGACAGCCGAAGCGCAGAACGACGCCGACGCGAAACGGTTGTGGGACATATCTGCCAAAATAGCTGGATTTTAAAACCAACCTCGATTGTCATCCCCGGCGAGCGTTGCGAATGCAACGCGAGGGAAGGGGACCCAGGTATTGAATACCGTTCGGTATTTGATACTTGGATTCCCTTCCCTTCGCTCCCAACCGGTCGCTCAACCGGGAATGACAGTTTTGGTTTAAGCAAACACCGCCGTGCCGTCGCGCAGTTCTACTTTGCCTTCCGCGATCATTTTCAGCGCCAGCGGATAGAGCTTGTGTTCCTCGGTGAGGATGCGGGCTGCCAGCGTATCCGCCGTGTCGCCATGCAACACGGGAACGCTGGCCTGCGCGATGATCGGGCCGGAATCGAGTTCTGGCACAACGTAATGCACCGTGCATCCGGCCACGCGCACGCCTGCGTCGAGCGCCTGTTGATGCACATTGAGGCCCTTGAACGCGGGCAACAGAGACGGATGAATGTTGACGATGCGGCCTTCCCAACGCCGCGCGAACCAGTCCGACAGGATACGCATGAAGCCTGCGAGGCAGATGAATTCCACGTTCGCGTCGCGTAACGCAGTGTCGAGCGCCGCATCGAATTCTTCACGCGAGGCGAAGGATTTATGCGAGATGGTTTTGGTCGCGATGTTTGCAGCGCGCGCGTGATCGAGGCCTCCCGCATTTTCCACATTGGAAATCACCAGCACGATCTCGGCGGGAAATTTCGGATCGGCACACGCGCGGATCAGGGATTGAAGATTGCTGCCGCGCCCGGAAATGAGGACGGCGGTGCGCAGGCGCTTCATCGGAAGGCGCCGCGATAGCGTACTTTCGCTTCGCCTTCGCCCTCAACGAGTGTGCCGATGCGCGTGGCCGTTTCGCCCGCCAGTTTGAACGCTGCGATCACGTCATCGGCTTTGTCCGCGTCCACGACCGCGACCAAGCCGATGCCGCAATTGAAGGTGCGCAACATTTCCAGCGGCTCGATGCCCGCCGATTTCGCAAGCCAGTCAAACACGGCGGGCACGATCCACGACGAGAGATCGACTTCGGCGTCGAGGCCTTCGGGCAAGGCGCGCGGAAGGTTCTCCGTCACGCCACCGCCGGTGATATGCGCAAGGCCCTTCACGCCGCCGGTTTTGATCGCGGCCAATGCGCTTTTCACATAGAGCCGTGTCGGCGTGAGCAACGCTTCGCCCAGCGTCAAATCTTTCGCGAACGGCGCGGGCGCATCGAACGCGAGGCCTGCATCTGCCACCACGCGGCGCACCAGCGAATAGCCGTTGGAATGCACGCCGGATGAGGCGACACCGATCAGCACATCGCCTTCCTGCATCGTCTCCGTCTTGGGCAGGATGGCGCCCCGCTCCACCGCGCCCACGGAAAATCCGGCGAGGTCGAAATCGCCTTTGTTGTAGAGGCCCGGCATTTCCGCCGTCTCGCCGCCGATCAGCGCGCAGCCGGACGCCTTGCAGGCATGCGCGATGCCTTCGATCACGATGGCAGCGGCATTCACATCCAGCTTTCCGGTGGCGTAATAATCGAGGAAGAACAGCGGCTCGGCCCCCTGCACGACGAGATCGTTCACGCACATGGCCACGAGGTCTTGGCCCAATCCACCGAACAGGCCGGTGTCGATAGCGATTTTGAGCTTGGTGCCCACCCCGTCAGTGGAGGCCACCAGCACGGGGTCGGTGAAACCGGCGGCCTTCAGGTCGAACAGCCCGCCGAAGCCGCCCAAGGCCGCATCCGCCCCCGGCCGGCGCGTGGCGCGGGCGGCAGGCGCGATGCGCTCAACCAGCGCTTCGCCAGCGTCGATATCCACGCCCGCGTCGCGATAGGTCAGGCCGTTGCGCATGGCCCTTCGTTAAAGCAGGTGCGGGTCGGGGGGCAAGGCCGCTTTCACGCGGCTGAACGGCCCTCTATATTCCGCGCGCTTCCTGTAAGGTTACTGTATGCGCCGCGTCTGCCTCGCCATCGCCTTCGCCCTGTTCGGCCTGCCTGTTTTTGCGGCGGAAAGCATCTACACGGTCAAGGACGTGCCGGTGGCCGCCACGGCGGCGGCCTCTGTGGAGGCCTATTCCATCGCCATCAATCAGGGCCGCCCGCGCGCCTGGACCATCCTTTACCGCCGCCTGACCAAGCAGCAGGATTGGCCGCGCCAGCCACAGCTGGACGATCTGGCCATCCAGCATCTCATCCGCACCTTCGTCATCAACAATGAGAAGCGCTCGACCACACGCTATGTGGCCGACGTGACTTATGTGTTCGCCCAAGGCGCGGTGGAGCGGCTGCTGCGGGCGAACGGCATTCCCTATGCGGAAACACAAGGCGCACGATTCATGGTGGTGCCCATGTCACCCGCTTATGCGCCCCACGGCGCTTGGACCAGCGTGTGGAACGATCCGCGTTTTGCCAATGGGTTGGTGCCCGTGGTGCCGCCAGATCCGGGCGATAGCGGCGCGCTCGCCAATCTCAATTTCGATTCGGCCAGCATGGGCGACGTGCAGGGCGCGGCCTCGCATGTTCACGCCGAACAGGTGGTGCTGGCCATGCTCAGCGTGGCGAATGGGCATGTGACGGTGAAATTGCGCCGTCTGCCCGCAGGCCCGATTGCGGCGAGCATCGATGTGCCAGCACCGCAAGGCAAACCGGCCGCGATGGTTTATCCCGCCGTCGCCGATGCGGTGGCGTCCGCTATCGAGGATGGTTGGAAGGGCAAGGCGGCGGTCGATTTCAGCCAGAAATCGCATCTGACCGTGGAAGCAAAGATCGACACGCTCAGCAACTGGGCATCGCTTCAGGGCAAGCTCGGCACGCTGCCCGTCATCATCGGCGTCGATACGGTCGCGCTGGATACGGGCGAGGCGCGGTTCAATATCACCTATGCCGGCACGATGGATCAGCTGCATTCCGCGCTCAACGATGCGGGCCTGTCGATGACGCAAAAGGCGGGTCTGTGGTGGATCGCGCCCACGCAAACGGCGGCGCAATAGATGCGGCATCTGCCCAATCTGCTGACGATCCTGCGGCTGGCGGCGGCGCCGGTGATCGCGGCGTTCCTATGGCAGGGGCATTATACGCTGGCGTTGTGCGTGTTCGTGTTTGCGGGTTTGAGCGATGCGGCGGATGGTTTCCTCGCCAAACGCTACGGTTTCGACACGCCGTTCGGCGTTTATTTCGATCCGGTAGCCGACAAACTTCTGATGCTGGTGTCGTTCGTGGTGCTGACGGCGATTGGCGCGTCGCCGCTGTGGCTGACCCTTCTCGTCATCGCGCGGGATTTCGTGATTGTCGGCGCGATTGCGATTGCGCGATTCCTCGTGCTGCCGCTGAAAATCGCGCCGTCGCTGCTGGGCAAAGCGAGCACTGCGATTCAGGTTTGCTACATCGGCATTCTTCTCATCATGCTGTCGTTCCACATCGAAGCGCCCAAGGTGCTGGATGGCGCCGCCTTCGCGGTCGGCGTTATGACGCTGGCCTCATGGCTGTCTTATGCGCAGATGTGGCTGAAGGCGCTGGCCGCGGGAAAGCGCCGCGCCGCCTGATGCCCAAGCAATTGGCGTTCTCGTGGGAAACGCGCGCGTCCTCGGCGCGCGAAGATTTCATTGTCGGGCCGGGCAATGAGGCGGCGGTTGCGTTCATCGATTCGTGGCCCAACTGGCATGTGATGGCGGCGGCGCTGTACGGGCCATCTGGTTCCGGCAAGTCGCATCTCGCATCCGTCTGGCGCGTGCGGTCGGGCGCGCAGGTTGTGACCGAATCGGGTGGACCGTTGCTGATCGAAGATGTGGACTCAGCACCACCCAGCGAAGCGCGCGACCGGGCCCTATTCACGCTTCTGGATCACGCCACGGAAAAAGCCCCAATCCTGCTGACGGGCCATGAGCCGCCTGCCGCCTGGCCGACCGTGCTGCCGGATCTGGCCTCCCGCTTTGCAGCGTTGGTGGCCTTCCCCCTGTGGGCGCCGGATGACGCCATGCTGGCGGGGGTTGCCCGCAAGCTCTTCACCGACCGTCAACTGGCCGTGCCCGATGCTGTCATCATGCGGATCGTGACGGCGCTGGAGCGTTCGCCTGCCGCCATCCGCGATTTCGTGGCGCGGGCGGATGCAGCGGCGCTGGCGGCGGGGCGGCCCGTCAATGTGGCCCTGATCCGCGGGCTTCTGGACGAGGACATGTCACCGTCATGACAGATTTGCATGCTTCCTCTAGGCTCTCGCTGGTACACCCGGCCCCTGAACCTCCTGAGTCCATGTCCGAAGCCCTGATCGAGCCTATGCCGGAAACGGCAGCCACTTTCCCCGATTCCGAGGCCCCGGACCGCTTCGTCAACCGGGAGCTGTCCTGGCTTGCCTTCAACCGGCGCGTGCTGCGGGAGGCCCAGAATCCTCGCCATCCGCTGCTGGAGCGGCTGCGGTTCCTGTCGATTTCGGCCTCCAACCTCGACGAGTTCTACATGGTCCGCGTCGCGGGCCTGAAGGGTATGGTGGACGCCAACCTTACTGACCCCAGCGCCGACGGCCTTACCCCTGTCCAGCAATTGCGGCAGGTGGAACTGGTCGGCCGTCAGCTTATCGCCGACCAGCAGGACATGTGGGAATTGCTGCGCCGCGATTTGCGCGAAGCGGGCATCGCGGTCGTGGAAGCCGACGAATTGTCCGCCGCCGATCATGCGTGGCTCGACAAGGAATTCCGCGAACAGATTTTTCCGGTGCTGACGCCGCTTGCCATCGACCCCGCGCATCCGTTTCCGTTCATTCCCAATCTCGGTTTTGGTCTTGCGCTGAAACTGACGCGGCGGCGCGATGGCAAAGCGGTGATGGCGCTGCTGCCGGTGCCCGCGCAATTGCAGCGTTTCATTCGTCTGCCGGATCAGGAAAAGATTGCGCGCTTCCTGCCGCTGGAAAAAGGCATCGGACTTTATCTCGACAAGCTGTTCCCCAATCACGCGGTGGTGGCGTCGGGCATGTTCCGAATCCTGCGCGACAGCGACGTGGAAGTGGAAGAAGAAGCCGAAGACCTCGTGCTGCTGTTCGAGTCGCTGCTGAAGCGGCGCAGGCGCGGGTCCGTGATCCACATGAAATGCAGCGAATCCATGCCGGACGATCTGCGCCATTTCATCGCCGATCATCTCGATCTCGACGAACGCGAGTTGGTGATCGTGCATCACATGCTGGGTCTGGCCGACACCAAGCAGCTCATTATGGACGAACGCACCGATCTGCAATTCAAACCCTATATTGCGCGCTTCCCGGAACGCATCCGCGATCACGGCGGAGATTGCTTCGCCGCCATTCGCGCCAAGGACATCATCGTCCATCATCCGTTCGAGAGTTTCGATGCCGTGGTGCAATTCCTACGGCAAGCCGCGACCGATCCGACCGTGGTTGCGATCAAGCAGACGTTATATCGTACGTCGCAAGACTCCCCGATTGTGAAGGCTCTCATAGAGGCCGCCGAAGCGGGCAAATCCGTCACCGCGCTGGTGGAACTCAAAGCCCGCTTCGACGAAGCCGCCAACATCAAATGGGCGCGCGATCTGGAACGGGCGGGCGTGCAGGTCGTTTACGGCTTTATCGAGCTGAAGACCCACGCGAAAGTGAGCCTTGTCGTGCGCCGCGAAGGAAAACAGTTGCGCACCTATGTGCATTTCGGCACGGGCAATTATCACCCGATCACGGCCAAGGTTTACACGGATTTATCCTTGTTCAGCGCCGATCCGGCACTGGGGCGCGACGCGGCGAAGCTGTTCAATTTCGTCACCGGCTATGCGGAACCGACAGGACTGGAAAAAATCGCGATCTCGCCGCTCGATCTGCGCGAAAGCCTTGTCGCGTTCATCGAAGATGAAATCACGCACGCGCGCGAAGGCCGCCCCGCCGCGATCTGGGTGAAGCTCAACGCGCTGGTCGATCCGGGCCTCATCGATGCGCTCTATCGCGCGAGCCAGGCAGGCGTTCAGATCGATCTCGTCATACGCGGCATTTGCTGTCTGCGTCCGGGCGTGCCCGGCCTGTCGGACAATATCCGCGTGAAAAGCATCATCGGCCGTTTTCTGGAACATGGACGCATGGTCTGTTTCGGCGCGGGCCACGGATTGCCGTCGCCGAAATCGAAAGTCTATATTTCGTCGGCCGACTGGATGCCGCGCAATCTCGACCGCCGCGTCGAGGCGCTGGTGCCCATCGAGAACCCGACCGTCCATCAACAGGTTCAGGATCAGATCATGGTTGCGCTGCTGAAAGATCAGGCGCAGAGCTGGCACATGCGATCCGATTCCACATATGAGCGCTATGCGAA
>DATCEI010000319.1:0-11387 GCA_036510185.1 Rhizomicrobium sp.
TTTGTCGGGATCCATGGCCTAAACCAACATTGCCGCGCACCGCTCGTCAAGCATTGTCCGCGAGGCGCGCCATGCTAAAACGGCCCGCAATTTCAGGCGGCTCCCATGACCAATACCGTTCTCGGCATTATCGGCGGCAGCGGCGTCTATGACATCGCGGGGCTGGAGAACGCGCGCTGGGAGCGTGTGGCGTCGCCCTGGGGCGAGCCGTCCGACGAGCTGCTGTTCGGCCGTTTTGCGGGCGTGGACATGGTGTTCCTGCCGCGCCACGGACGCGGGCACATCCAGTCGCCCACCTCTATCAACTATCGCGCGAATATCGACGCGCTGAAACGCGCGGGCGTGACGGATGTGATTTCCGTCTCCGCCTGCGGCTCGTTCCGCGAAGACCTCGCGCCGGGAACATTCGTGATCGTGGACCAATTCATCGACCGCACCCATTCGCGCGAGAAAAGTTTTTTCGGCCCCGGATTCGTGGCGCATGTCTCGATGGCCCATCCTATTTGCCCGAAACTCGCGGGCGCGCTGACCGAAGCCTGCGCCGAAGAGAAAATCGCGCACGCGGTCGGCGGCACATATCTCGCGATGGAAGGCCCGCAATTCTCCTCACTCGCCGAATCCAATCTCTATCGGTCGTGGGGTTGTGCGGTAATCGGCATGACGGCGATGCCCGAAGCCAAACTCGCGCGCGAGGCGGAACTGCCTTACGCGCTGGTCGCGATGGTGACAGATTACGATTGCTGGCACCCCGACCATGATCACGTCACGGTCGATCAGGTAATCAAGGTTCTCATCGGCAACGCGGAAAACGCCCGGCGCTTGGTGATGCGCGTCGCCCCGAAACTGGGGCCGCAACGCAAACCTTCGCCCGGCATCGACAACGTGCTCGACACCGCCTTCATCACCGCGCCCGAAAAACGCGATCCGGAATTGTTTGCGAAACTCGATGCGGTCGCCGGCCGCGTTTTGAAAAAGGTGTGACATGGACTTGAAAAATGCAATCCGCACGATCCCGGACTATCCCAAGAAAGGGATCATGTTCCGCGACATCACCACGCTACTCGGCAATCCGCGCGCATTTCGCGCCGCCGTCGATGCGCTGGTGCAGCCTTATGCGGGCGTGCGCATCGACAAGGTTGCGGGCATTGAAGCGCGCGGGTTCATCCTCGGCGGCGCGGTCGCGCATCAATTGTCAGTGGGTTTCGTGCCGGTACGCAAGAAAGGCAAGCTGCCGCACACGGTGATCGGCGAGGATTACGATCTCGAATACGGCACCGACCGCGTGGAAATTCACGCCGACGCGGTGAACCCCGGCGATACGGTGGTCGTTGTGGACGACCTCATAGCCACCGGCGGCACATGCTTCGCCGCAATCAAGCTGCTGGAACGCGCAGGCGCGAAAATCATCGGCTGCGCCTTCGTCATCGACCTGCCGGAACTTGGCGGTGCCGACAAAATCCGCGCGCTGGGCAAAGACGCGACCACGCTTGTGAGTTTCGAGGGTCACTAATTGAAGATCAACGGCAAGCAGTACCGCACCATCTGGCCCGTTGGCGAAAACGCCGTCGAGGTCATCGACCAGACGAAACTGCCGCATGAATTCGCGACCGTGACATTGCGCAGTGCGGACGATTGCGCGCGCGCCATCAAAACCATGATCGTGCGCGGCGCGCCGCTGATCGGCGCAACTGCCGCTTACGGTATCGCGCTTGCCATGCGCGAAGATGCGTCCGATGCCGCGCTGGATCGCACGCACGACATGCTGCTGGAAACACGCCCCACGGCGGTCAATCTGCGCTGGGCGCTGAAACGCATGCGCGATGCGTTGCGCAATCATCCGCACGCCGAACGTGCCGCGCTCGCGTGGCGCGAAGCCGCCGCACTTTGCGACGAAGATGTCGAAACCTGCCGCCGTATCGGCGAACACGGTCTCGCCATCCTTCGCGAAGCTGCCGCAAAAAAAACCGGTGCGCTGAATATTCTCACCCATTGCAATGCGGGCTGGCTCGCATGCGTGGATTGGGGCACCGCACTCGCACCCATCTATATGGCGCATGATGCGGGCATCGCGCTGCATGTGTGGGTAGATGAAACGCGCCCGCGCAATCAGGGTGCGTCGCTTACCGCATTCGAACTCGGTGGTCACGGCGTGCCGCACACGATCATCGCCGACAATGCGGGCGGCCATTACATGCAGAACGCGCGCGTCGATCTCTGCATCGTCGGCACGGATCGCGTCACCGCCAACGGCGATGTCGCCAACAAGATCGGCACCTATCTGAAGGCGCTCGCGGCGCACGACAATAATGTGCCGTTCTATGTCGCGCTGCCATCATCGACCATCGACTGGACGCTGCAATCGGGCCGCGACATTCCCATAGAGGAACGCAGCGCCGACGAACTCCTGAAAATGACGGGCCGTTTGCTGGGCGGCGGCCTCGCAACCGTCGAGATCGCCGCACTCGGAAGCCAAGGCGCCAATCCCGGCTTCGATGTCACGCCCGCGCGCTTGGTGACAGGCTTCATCACCGAACGCGGTACTTGCACCGCCACGCGCGATGGTCTTCTTTCGCTTTTTCCCGAGGACAAAAAATGAAATCCCGCTGGTCCGATTCCGATGCCAAGGACTTTGTCGCGCGTTACGCCGCGCACGGTGTGGAGCAGGAGCTTGCGCTGCGCGTCTATACCACACGGCTGCTCGGCTCTGATCCGAAGCTTGTGCTGCATGGTGGCGGCAACACGAGCGTGAAAACGAAAATGTCCGATCTGCTCGGCGACGAGGCCGAGGTGATCTGCGTGAAAGGTTCCGGCTGGGATATGGGCAATATCGAGCCCGCGGGATTGCCCGCCGTGCGGCTGGTGCCACTGCGCCGTTTGCGTGCGTTCGAAAAATTGTCCGACGAGGACATGGTGAATTTCCAGCGCGTCAATCTGCTGGATTCCACTGCGCCGAATCCCTCCGTGGAAACGCTGCTGCATGCGTTTCTGCCGCACAAATTCATCGACCACACGCATTCCACCGCCGTGCTTGCGCTGACCGATCAACCCGATGGCGCGGCTATCGTGCGCGAAGTCTATGGCGACCGCGTGGCGATTGTGCCTTACGCCATTCCCGGTTTCGCGCTCGCCAAAAGTGTTGCCGATGTCTACGAGCGTCACTTCGATGTGGATGGTCTCATCCTGCTGAAGCACGGCATCTTCACCTTCGCGGATACCGCGCGCGAAGCCTATGCGCATATGATCGAATTGGTGACGATGGCCGAAGAACATCTGGCGCAGAACACGAAAAAAACGCTTGTGCCGGTGAAGTTGCCGGAGCGTATCGCATCCGTCGCGGAAATCGCGCCGATCCTGCGCGGGCGCGTGGCCATTTCGCGCGATGAACTCGCAGGCACCACAAAGCGGCAAATTCTGTGCTTCCGCACCTCGCCCGCGATCATGGATTATGTGAACGGCGCGGAGATTTCGCGTTACAGCCAGCAGGGCGTGGTGACGCCCGATCACACGATCCGCACCAAGAACTGGCCGCTTGTCGTTCCCGCGCCCGATGCGAACGCGCTTGGCGAATGGCAGGATGCAGTGGGCCGCGCGGTCGATAAATTTGTGGCCCACTATCACGCTTATTTCGCGCGCAACAACAAACGCGCGGAGCCTAAGAAAACCGAACTCGATCCGCTGCCGCGTGTGGTGCTGGCGCCCGGCGTGGGCCTGTTCGGCCTTGGCGCGAGCGCGAAGGACGCGGCCATCGCCGCCGATATCGCGGAGAATGCTGTCGAGATTATCGCTAATGCGGAACGCATGAGCGAATTCCGTTCCATCTCCGAGGCCGATATGTTCGATGTCGAATATTGGTCACTGGAACAGGCCAAACTCGGCAAAGCGGCGGAGAAATCGCTGGCGCGGCAGGTGGCGGTCGTCACAGGTGGCGCTTCGGGCATCGGCGCTGCCACGGCTGCCGCGTTTGCGCGCGAGGGCGCGGAGGTCGCCATTCTGGACCGCGATCTCGATGCGGCGCGCGCGATTGCGCGTCAGATCGGCGGCAAGGCGCTGGCGCTCGTTTGCGATGTGACGAAGCCGGAAGACGTGCGCACGGCTTTCGACCAGATCGTTAAAGCATTCGGCGGCGTGGATATCGTTGTTTCCAACGCGGGTGCGGCGTGGCAGGGCACAATCGGCAAGGTCGATGACGAAACGCTGCGTCAGAGTTTCGAACTCAATTTCTTCGCGCATCAAAGCGTGGCGCAAAACGCCTGCCGCATCATGGCCGCGCAGGGCACGGGCGGCTGTCTGCTGTTCAACACCAGCAAACAGGCGATCAATCCGGGCAAAGATTTCGGACCTTATGGGCTTGCCAAAGCCTCGACACTGTTCCTGATGAAGCAATATGCGCTGGATCACGGACGCGAAGGTATTCGCTCCAATGCCGTGAACGCGGATCGCATCCGCAGCGGTCTGCTTACGAATGACATGGTGGCGTCGCGCTCGAAGGCGCGCGGAATGAGCGAGAAGGATTACATGAGCGGCAATCTTCTGGCCCGTGAAGTGACAGCGGACGATGTAGCCGACGCATTTGTCTATCTCGCGAAAGCCAACAAAACGACGGCGGCGATTGTCACCGTCGATGGCGGAAACATCGAAGCGAGTTTGCGCTAGTTTGTGCGCCTGACTGGGCGCATGTTCCTTGACCGGGCAAGCAGATACGCCTATATAGGCGTATGAGACGTGGAGCTATCCGGTGCCGATTCAGGAGACAAACCGGAACAAGATCGTCGCCAGGCTGCTGCGCGAAGGTTGGGAACTGGCCCGGCATGGCGGCGGACATGATGTTTTTCGCCACAAGCAGAAAGGCGTGATTGTGGTGCCGCGTCATCGTGTTGTTTCGCCCGGCGTGGCGCGCAGCATCGCCAAAACCGCGGGATGGTTGTGAGATATAGGAGGCTTGCATGGCCCGTTACATTGCGCTGATCGATGGCAAGGCTGGCGCCTATGGCGTTGTGTTTCCCGATCTGGCGGGTTGCACGGCGATGGGCAAGACGATGGACGACGCGCTCGCCCACGCGGCTGAAGCCTTGCGCGATTGGGCTGAGATCACCGAAGAAAACGGCGGCAGAATTCCTCGTCCCCGCGCGCTGGAAGCATTGCGCCGCGATCCGGACGTGAAAGTAGCGCTCACATCGGGTGCGGGCCTCGCTGCCGTGCCGCTTGTGCGCGAAACGGGAAAGCCCGTGAAAGCCAATCTGTCCATCGATTCGGGCGTATTGGCCGCGATGGATGAGGAAGCCGGGCGGCGTAGCCTCACACGCTCGGCTTTTGTGGAAATGCTCGCCCGCACAATGCTGACGAAGGTCGCATAAGTTCGCGATAGAAACGGCTTCGCTTTATCCGAACGCGCTGTGAAGAAAGCCGCCGAACAGCAGCAGGAAGCCGCTGAATTCCGCTGCAATCAGCATCCATGTGCCGGCCGTCGTGTTGAAACTGCGCGTCTTGAACTGATTGTCCGTCTCGTTTTTGAATCCGAGCAGAACATAGGTCGATGTCGCGATGGCGAAGAAGCCGATGATCAGGCTCGCGCCCAGCAGATTAAGCGTCGTGCCCAGTCCGCTGACTTCCTCGAACTTGATCACGATCAATATCGCAAAGCTGTAATGCAGCGCCGCCTTGTGCGCGATATCGACATAGGGCGGGGCGAGGTGACTGGCGCTGGTGATCATGTGGCGGTATTTCCACACGCCGGTCAGCAGCGCGGTCAGGAAAAACAGCCCAAGCGCAACAAGCGACAATTTGATTTCAGGGGCCATGATCGAACTCCAAGATCTGCGACGAATTTGCGGCTCAGCATTGACGTTTGCCGTTATGGCGTTATTTCTGGGGGCGCAACTGCTTCAGCGCCGCCCATGCTACCCGACCGTCTCACCGAAGGCTATCGCACGTTCCGGCAGGGGCGTTTTGCGCAGGAGCGCGCGCGCTATGAAATGCTGGCCGAGACGGGGCAGAAGCCGGAGATCATGGTCGTCGGTTGCGTGGATTCGCGCGTTTCGCCGGAAGTGATTTTCGGCGCCGCGCCGGGCGAATTGCTGGTGGTGCGCAACGTCGCCAATCTCGTGCCGCGCTACGAGCCCGATGGCGGCACGCAGCACGGCACGAGTGCTGCGCTGGAATTCGGCGTGCAGGCGCTGAAGGTGAAACATATCGTCGTGCTGGGCCATGCGTTTTGCGGCGGCATCGGTGCGTTCGTGGACGATGCGCAGCCGCTGTCGCCGGGCGATTTCATCGGCCATTGGATGTCGCAGATTGCGCCGGCCGCCGAGGCCATCGGGCCGCGCCATGCGGATGATGAGGATTATCTGCACAAGCTGGAATTCGCGTCGGTGGAATTGAGCTTGCAGAATCTGATGACGTTTCCCTGCATCCGCATATTGGTCGAACGCGGCAAGCTGCATCTTCACGGCGCGTATTTCGGTGTGGCGAGTGGCGCGCTGTTGGTGCGCGATCCGGAAACCGGAAAGTTCGAGCCCGTTTAGAGACGGTTCACGAATCACGCCTTCTGAGAATGTTTGCTAAAGCGGAGCAGTACCTTGTCCAACTCCTTGTTAGTCAACTGGATATCAAATTTTTCCGCAATTTCAACTTTAATGGCTTCACACTTTTGAACAAAAGCGTAGTACTGACGATCTGCAGTGATTTTTGGCCATATGTCATTTTTCTCAAGAACAAAAAACTTCGCGACAGCAGATTTCGCGCGTGAATCGAAAAGTACAAACTGTTCAGGGCGGTGGAAATGCAAATATTTTGATGCAACTGACCGTCTGCATTTAGAGTAACCGTTTTTATCTGGGAGACACCCGATAACGAGGTTGTGGATTCCGAGTGCAAGCTCGCAATCAGGATGATCAGACGGTTTCAGCCTTGATAGCTTTTCGTCAAGTCGCGATTTCTTCAACTTGATGGCAGCCTCACTGTAAATTTTATCGAGGTCTCCTCCGCCCGCCCCTCGCTCAATTGGTGCAGCGTAACTTCTGCCAATCAACCAAAGTTTAGGTACCGTACTTGAAATATCGTTATGCCGTGGCTCACGCCTACAAAATTCGTAGAGCGCGCGATCACCCTTTTCCCAAAGTTTGTTTTGCATGGCTTTAGAAATTAAACTTCTCGTTAAGCCAGCCGGGATAGCAATTTTCATCCATTCGCTCTGAATAGTTCCAGCGTGCGGTCGCGCGCGAGTTTCGCGGCTTCGGCGCTATACATATCGGGCCGGCCGGAATTGTTGAAGGCGTGGCCCGCGTCGTAGATATAAACCGGCACGTCCGGATGCGCTTCTTTCACTTTCTCCACACCATCCAATGGAATGCCGTGATCGTGCTCGCCGAAATGCAGGATCACGGGACATTTCGGCTTCTCCTGCACAAATCTCGCAACGAGGCTGCCGTAATAGGAACTGGCCGCGTCCAGATTTTCGCTGCGGCACGCGGTCAGCCACACGACCGAACCGCCATAACAATAGCCGGTCATAAACACCGGCCCTTTCGGTTTCAGCGCATCGATGCAGGTGATCGAATCGGCGACTGAAAGCTCGAACGGATGCATTTCGCGCGCGATTTTGATGACATGCTGCAAATCCTCCGGCGTGAAACCCGCGTCAAGCCCTGGCGCTTCGCGGTCGAACAGCGCGGGCGCCAGAACCTCATAACCATCCACCGCATATTCGTCGCTGATTTCGCGAATGTGCTGCGTGACACCGAAAATTTCCTGAATGAGCACCAGCCCGCCGCGCCGCGCGCCCACCGGCTCTACGTGATAGACACCGATTTCCGCGCCGTCGCTCATTTTCATCTTGATCGTTTGCCCACGCGTCATGGCGTTGCTCCGTCCGGTTTGCGAAACACGAATCCCTTGCCGATGAAACTCATATACAGCGCGCCGTTTTCATCGCGCGCTTCGTTGCGACTTTTGATCAGGCCCAGTTCGGGCCGCGATTTCAGATCGACCTTTTCAATCGTTTCCGTCGAATAGGTCAGCGTCATGCCGGGACGCACGGGTTTGATCCAGCGCAAATCCTCAAAGCCCGGCGAAACGCCGCCACGCATCCCGCTCCCGCCCAGCGACTTCTGGAAGTCGATCATCAATCGCATCCAGATGGCCACCGTGTGCCAGCCTGACGCGATGATGCCGCCATAGGATGAACGCTTCGCGGCCAGCGGATCCACATGAAACGGTTGCGGATCGTATTTCTTGCCGAACGCGATGATCTCGTCCTGCGTAAAGGTGTGCGTGCCCAAATTGGCCTTGCTGCCGATGGTGATATCTTCAAACCACATCATGCGCCCCGCTTCGAGACGATGGGCAGCAACGTCAGGCTCGCCACCTGTTCGCGCTGGTTGAAAATATCCCAGCGGAATTTCACGATGCCCGCATCCGGCATGGATTTCAGCGCGCGGGTTTCCACCACTTCCATTTCGATGCGCAACACGTCGCCGGGGCGCACGGGTTTCATCCAGCGGCATTCTTCCACGCCCACGCCGCCGCGGCTTGCGGTCTGGTTCGCGAACGCTTCGGCGAACATGCGCATGCCCATCGAACACACATGCCAGCCGGATGCTGCCAAGCCGCCAAGAATGGAATTGCGGCCCGCTTCTTCATCGAGATGATGCGGCTGCGGATCGAAGTCGCGCGCGAATTCGATGATCTCTTCTTTCGTCACTTCGTATTGGCCGAAACCGAATCGCTGGCCCGGCTTGAAATCTTCGAAATGATACGTCGTTGTCATGCGTTGAACCGGAAGTGCAAAACATCCCCGTCGGCGACGATATAGTCTTTGCCTTCCAGGCGAAACTTGCCCGCGTCGCGTGCGCCCGCTTCGCCGTTCAACGTGACATAATCTTCATATGCGATGGTTTCGGCGCGGATGAAGCCTTTTTCGAAATCGGTGTGGATGACGCCCGCGGCCTGCGGCGCGCGCGCGCCTTTTGTCACGGTCCAGGCGCGGGCTTCTTTCGGCCCTGCCGTGAAATAGGTGATGAGGCCCAGCAGGTCATAACCCGTGCGAATCATGCGGTTGAGGCCGGGTTCTTCGAGGCCGAGGCTTGAGAGAAATTCGGTGCGTTCGGCGGGTGCCAGTTGCGCCACCTCTTCCTCGATGCGCGCGGAGATGACGACGAAACCTGCGTGTTGCGCCCGCGCCATGTCCTCGACACGTTTGGAAAAGGCGTTGCCGTGTGCTGCGGAACCTTCATCCACATTGCAGACATACATTACGGGCTTTTGCGTCATCAGGCCAAGTTGCGCATAAGGCGTGCGTTCTTCCGGCGTCAGATCGGCATAGCGCGCGGGCCTGCCTTCGCGCAGCAGCGTGATGGCCTTCATCATTAGCGCGAATTGTTCTTTGGATTCCTTCTCGCCGGATTTGGCTTTCTTCTCGATGGGGATGATGCGGCGTTCCAGACTGTCCAGATCCGCCAGCATCAATTCGGTTTCCACCGTTTCGGCGTCGCTTACGGGATCGATGCGGTTTTCCACATGGGTGATGTCGCCATCCTCGAAACAGCGCAGCACATGGGCGATGGCGTCAACCTCGCGGATATTGGCGAGGAACTGGTTGCCCAACCCTTCGCCTTTCGATGCGCCGCGCACGAGGCCAGCAATGTCCACAAAGGTGATGCGGGTTGGAATGATCTCGGCGGATTTCGCAATCGCCGCGAGTTTTTCCAGCCGCGCATCCGGCACCGCCACATCGCCAACATTGGGTTCGATGGTACAGAACGGATAATTCGCGGCCTGCGCCGCCGCGGTTTGCGTCAGCGCGTTGAACAGCGTGGATTTGCCGACATTGGGCAATCCGACAATGCCGCATTTGAATCCCATTATTCTTCCTTCGGTTTCTTCTGCGGCGGTTTCAGGATCAGCGCCACTTTGTTCATGAATCCCACATCGTCGTCTTTCGCGAGCAGCGGCGCGGCCTCGGCCATCGCGCTCAGCATGGGCACAAGCCAGTCTTCATCCGCCTTCGAAAAATTCTGCAACACATGGCCGTGAGCGCGTTTGGCGCCGTCCGGTTTGCCGACGCCGATGCGCACGCGGCGATAATCGGGGCCGAGTGTCGCCGTGATGGAGCGCAAGCCATTATGCCCGGCATCGCCGCCGCCGGTTTTGGCTTTCAGCTTTGAGGCCGCGAGGTCGATCTCATCATGCATCACGATCACGGCCTCGACCGGCAATTTGAAAAATCGCGCCGCGCCACCCACCGATTTGCCGCTGTCGTTCATGTAGGTCATAGGCTTCAACAGATAGGTTTTGCGTCCGCCCAGCGCGCCTTCGCTGATCATGCCCTGAAAGCGCGCGCGCCACGGTTTGAAATCGTAGCTCTCGTGAATCACGTCGAGCGCCATGAAGCCCGCATTGTGGCGATGGCGCGCATATTCCGCGCCGGGATTGCCGAGCCCGGCGATGAGGAGCGGCGTGTCGGACATTGCCGGAGCTTACGTGAGTCGCGCGCTCTATTTCTTCGCGGGCGCTTTTGCGGCAGCGGCGGGGGCCGCACCGGGAGAAGCAGGCGCCGCACCAGCGGCGGGGGCAGCAGCCGCTTCCTCGACCACAGGCGCGGAGGCAGCAGCGGCGGCGGCGGCGGCAGCAGCCTTCTGTTCTTCGATCACGCTGGTCGGCGCGACGATGGAGGCCACCGTGAAATCGCGCTCGGCCACCGTCGGCACCACGCCTTCGGGCAGCTTGAACGCGGAGATGTGCAGCGTGCCGTGAATGTCGAGCGCGGACAGATCGCCCTCGATGAAATCGGGAATGTTCTCGGCCGGGCAGAGCATCTCCACCTCATGGCGCACGATGTTCAGCACGCCGCCGCGCTTCAGGCCCGGCGAGGATTCCTGGCCCTTGAAGCGCACGGGAATGGCGAGCTTGATCTTGGCGCCTTCGGGCAGGCGCATGAAATCGACATGCACGACGCGGTCGCTGACCGGATCGAGCTGCACCTGACGCGGAATCACGCGGGTTTTCGCGCCCGCCACGTCCAGCATGAACAGGGTGGTGAGGAAATGGCCGTTGCTGAAATGGCGCTCCAGCGTGCGGCTGTCCACCGCCACATTCTGGGGGGCGTCCTTGCCGCCATAGATGATTCCGGGGATCAGACTCTTCTGCCGCGCGCGATAGGCCGGGCCTTTGCCGGTGCCCTGACGGGCTTCGGCGGTTAATTGCTGCATCTCGCGCATGGGGATCGTTCCTGTTAAGTCATTGATTTTCCAGCGTATTGGCGCGCGGTTGCAGCGCTGCCGCCGGAAAGCCGGGGTTTGTAGCGGATGCGCGGGGGGAGCGCAATGCTATCGGGCACGATGTTTGCGCGGTTTGGCGGGCTTCTTGGGCGTGTCGGCGAAGGCATGCGCCTC